>JBOFCR010000062.1:0-96620 GCA_051646165.1 Pseudomonas sp.
GCAGCAGTGTATTGAGCTGCTACGCGACGAGTTGCCCGCACAACAATTTAATACCTGGATCCGCCCTCTGCAGGTGGAAGCCGAGGGTGATGAGTTGCGCGTCTATGCCCCGAACCGCTTTGTGCTCGACTGGGTCAACGAGAAGTACATGGTGCGCCTGCTCGAGCTGCTCGCCGAGCGGGCCAATGGTCTGGCCCCGGGTCTTTCGCTGTTGATTGGCAGCAAGCGCAGCGCAGCCAGTGCGCGAGTCGCTGCACCGGCGCCTACTGCACCTATAAACAGCACCCCGGCTCCGGTGGCTGCCGAGTCTGCCGTCAGCGACCAGTTGAGCAGCCCTGTGCCGGCAGTCGCTACGCGACCAACCGAGCGCTCGGTTCAGGTGGAAGGTGCGTTGAAGCACACCAGCTACCTTAACCGCACCTTCACCTTCGAGAACTTCGTCGAGGGCAAGTCCAACCAGATGGCCCGCGCGGCAGCCTGGCAAGTGGCGGACAACCTCAAGCACGGTTACAACCCGCTGTTCCTTTATGGTGGCGTCGGCCTGGGCAAGACCCACCTGATGCATGCGGTGGGTAACCACCTACTGAAGAAGAATCCGAATGCCAAGGTGGTTTACCTGCATTCCGAGCGCTTCGTTGCCGACATGGTCAAGGCGCTGCAGCTCAACGCGATCAACGAGTTCAAGCGTTTCTACCGTTCGGTCGACGCGCTGCTGATCGACGATATCCAGTTTTTCGCCAAGAAGGAGCGCTCCCAGGAGGAGTTCTTCCACACCTTCAACGCCCTGCTCGAAGGTGGCCAGCAGGTGATCCTCACCAGCGACCGCTACCCGAAGGAAATCGAAGGCCTGGAAGAACGTCTCAAGTCGCGCTTCGGCTGGGGCCTGACCGTAGCGGTCGAGCCGCCGGAACTGGAAACCCGCGTAGCTATCCTGATGAAGAAGGCCGAGCAGACCAAGGTCGATCTGCCGCACGACGCTGCCTTTTTTATCGCCCAGCGCATCCGCTCCAACGTGCGCGAACTGGAAGGTGCGCTGAAACGGGTAATCGCCCACTCGCACTTCACCAACCAGCCGATCACCATCGAGCTGATCCGCGAGTCGCTGAAAGACCTGCTGGCCCTGCAGGACAAGCTGGTCAGCGTGGACAATATCCAGCGCACCGTGGCCGAGTACTACAAGATCAAGATTGCCGATCTGCTTTCGAAGCGGCGCTCGCGTTCCGTGGCGCGACCACGCCAGGTGGCCATGGCCTTGTCGAAAGAATTGACCAACCACAGCCTGCCGGAAATCGGCGATGCATTTGGCGGAAGAGACCACACCACAGTTCTGCACGCCTGTCGTAAGATTGCCGAACTGCGGGAATCCGACGCGGATATCCGCGAGGACTACAAGAACCTGCTGCGCACCCTGACTACCTGACACGCAGCCACATTAGGCAAGGGACTAGACCATGCATTTCACCATTCAACGCGAAGCCCTGTTGAAACCCCTGCAGCTGGTCGCCGGCGTCGTCGAACGCCGCCAGACCCTGCCGGTCCTCTCCAACGTGCTACTGGTAGTCGATGGCCAACAGCTGTCGCTGACCGGTACCGATCTGGAGGTCGAGCTGGTCGGCCGGGTCACCCTGGAAGACAGCGCCGAGCCGGGCGAAATTACCGTGCCGGCGCGCAAGCTGATGGATATCTGCAAGAGCCTGCCGAACGATGCGCTGATCGATATCCGCGTCGACGAGCAGAAGCTGGTGGTCAAGGCCGGACGCAGCCGCTTCACCCTGTCGACCCTGCCGGCCAACGACTTCCCGACGGTGGAAGAAGGCCCGGGCTCGTTCACCTTCAGCCTGATCCAGAGCAAGCTGCGCCGTCTGATCGAGCGCACCAGTTTCGCCATGGCCCAGCAGGACGTGCGCTACTACCTCAACGGCATGCTGATCGAAGTACAGACTGGCGTGCTGCGTGCCGTCGCCACCGATGGTCACCGCCTGGCCATGTGCGCCATGGAAGCGGCCATCGAGAACACCGAGAAGCACCAGGTCATCGTGCCGCGCAAAGGCATTCTCGAACTGGCCCGTCTGCTCACCGAGCAGGATGGCGAAGTGGCTATCGTCCTCGGCCAGAATCATATTCGCGCGACCACCGGCGACTTCACCTTCACCTCCAAGCTGGTCGACGGTAAGTTCCCCGACTACGAGCGCGTGCTGCCACGCGGTGGTGACAAACTGGTTATCGGTGATCGCCAGGCGCTGCGTGAAGCGTTCAGCCGTACCTCGATTCTGTCCAACGAGAAGTACCGTGGTATCCGTCTGCAACTGGCCAGCGGTCAGCTGAAAATTCAGGCGAATAACCCGGAGCAGGAAGAAGCGGAAGAAGAAGTGGCAGTCGACTACAACGGCGGTTCGCTGGAGATCGGTTTCAACGTCAGCTACCTGCTCGACGTGCTGGGCGTGATGACCACCGAACAAGTGCGTCTGATCCTCTCCGATGCCAACAGCAGTGCCTTGGTTCAGGAAGCGGGTAACGACGACTCGTCCTACGTTGTCATGCCGATGCGCCTGTAACCGCTGAATGTCCCTTTCCCGCGTCACCGTCACCGCGGTGCGAAATCTGCACCCGGTGACGCTCTCCCCCTCCCCCCGCATCAATATCCTTCACGGCGCCAACGGCAGCGGCAAGACCAGCCTGCTGGAAGCCATTCACCTGCTCGGCCTCGCCCGCTCCTTTCGCAGCAACAAGCTGCTGCCGATGATTCAGTATGAGCAACCGGCCTGTACTGTATTCGGTCAGGTCGAGCTGGTTGACGATCGCTCCAGCAATCTGGGTATTTCCCGTGATCGTCAGGGCGAGTTGCAGATCCGCATCGATGGACAGAATGCACGCAGCACGGCGCAGTTGGCCGAAGTGTTGCCGTTGCAGGTGATCAACCCGGACAGTTTCCGCCTGCTTGAAGGCGCGCCGAAGATTCGCCGGCAGTTCCTCGACTGGGGAGTGTTCCACGTGGAACCACGCTTTCTGCCGGCCTGGCAGCGCCTGCAGAAGGCCCTGCGCCAGCGGAACTCGTGGCTGCGGCATGGTACACTGGACGGCGCTGCGCAAGCCGCCTGGGACCGTGAACTGTGCCTTGCCAGCGATGAATTGGACGGCTATCGACGGGCTTATATCCAGGCCCTCAAACCGGTGTTCGAGCAGGTGCTGAGTGAGCTGGTGGAGCTTGAAGGGCTGACCCTGAGTTACTACCGCGGCTGGGACAAGGACAAGGCGCTGACCGATGTATTGGCCGCCACCCTGCCCCGCGACCAGCAGCTCGGACATACCCAGGCCGGACCGCAACGCGCCGATTTGCGTCTGCGCCTCGGCGCACACAATGCCGCGGAGATCCTGTCCCGCGGTCAGCAGAAGCTGGTGGTCTGCGCACTGCGCATCGCCCAGGGGCATCTGCTGAACCAGGCCAAACATGGCCAATGCATTTATCTGGTGGACGACTTGCCGTCGGAGCTGGATGAGCAACATCGACGGGCCTTGTGCCGACTGCTGGACGATTTGCAGTGTCAGGTGTTCATCACCTGTGTCGATCACGAATTATTGAATGATGGCTGGCGCACGGATACGCCGGTCGCCATGTTCCACGTGGAACATGGCTGTATCACCCAGACACGACCACCGGGAGTGAAGGCATGAGCGAAAACCAAACGTACGACTCCAACAGTATCAAGGTCCTCAAGGGCCTGGATGCCGTACGCAAGCGACCAGGCATGTACATCGGCGACACCGATGACGGCAGCGGTCTGCACCATATGGTCTTCGAGGTGGTCGACAACTCGATCGACGAAGCGCTGGCCGGCCACTGCAGCGACATCAGCATCACCATCCACCCGGATGAATCGATCACCGTGCGCGATAACGGTCGCGGCATCCCGGTGGACATGCACAAAGAGGAAGGCGTCTCCGCAGCCGAGGTCATCATGACCGTACTGCACGCCGGCGGTAAGTTCGACGACAACAGCTACAAGGTATCCGGCGGCCTGCACGGCGTGGGTGTCTCGGTGGTGAACGCCTTGTCGAAAGAGCTGATCCTGACCATTCGCCGCAGCGGCAAGGTGTGGGAACAGACCTACGTGCATGGCGTCCCGCAGGCGCCGCTGGCTCCGGTCGGCGATGCCGATGGCACCGGCACGCAGATCCACTTCAAACCGTCGGAAGACACCTTCCACAATATCCACTTCAGCTGGGACATCCTGGCCAAGCGCCTGCGCGAACTGTCCTTCCTCAACTCCGGCGTCGGCATCGTCCTCAAGGACGAGCGCAGCGGCAAGGAAGAGCTGTTCAAGTACGAAGGCGGCCTCAAGGCCTTCGTCGAATACCTGAACACCAACAAGACCGTGGTCAACCAGGTGTTCCACTTCAATATCCAGCGCGAGGAAGATGGCGTCGGTGTAGAAGTCGCCCTGCAGTGGAACGACAGCTTCAACGAGAACCTGCTGTGCTTCACCAACAACATTCCGCAGCGTGACGGTGGGACCCACCTGGCCGGCTTCCGCTCTGCCCTCACCCGCCACCTGAACAACTACATCGAAGCCGAAGGCCTGGCCAAGAAGCACAAGGTCGCCACCACCGGTGACGATGCCCGTGAAGGCCTGACCGCAATCATCTCGGTCAAGGTGCCGGATCCGAAGTTCAGCTCGCAGACCAAGGACAAGCTGGTCTCCTCCGAGGTGAAAACCGCGGTGGAACAGGAAATGGGCAAGTACTTCTCCGACTTCCTGCTGGAGAACCCCAACGAAGCCAAGGCCGTGGTCGGCAAGATGATCGACGCCGCCCGTGCCCGTGAAGCGGCACGCAAGGCCCGTGAGATGACCCGCCGCAAAGGCGCGCTGGATATCGCCGGCCTGCCCGGCAAGCTGGCCGACTGCCAGGAAAAAGACCCGGCGCTGTCCGAACTCTACATCGTGGAAGGGGACTCCGCGGGCGGTTCTGCCAAGCAGGGCCGTAACCGCAAGACCCAGGCGATCCTGCCGCTCAAAGGCAAGATCCTCAACGTCGAGCGTGCCCGTTTCGACCGCATGATTTCCTCCCAGGAAGTTGGCACCCTGATCACCGCGCTCGGCTGCGGTATCGGTCGCGACGAGTACAACATCGACAAGCTGCGCTACCACAACATCATCATCATGACCGACGCCGACGTCGACGGCTCGCACATCCGCACCCTACTGCTGACCTTCTTCTTCCGTCAGCTGCCGGAGCTGGTCGAGCGTGGCTACATCTATATCGCCCAGCCGCCGCTGTACAAGGTCAAGAAGGGTAAGCAGGAGCAGTACATCAAGGACGACGAGGCCATGGATGAATACATGACCCAGTCGGCTCTCGACGATGCCAGCCTGCACGTCAACGAGAATGCCCCGGGCTTGTCCGGCGCAGCGTTGGAGAAGCTGGTCAACGAGTACCGTGCGGTGATGAAGACCCTCGGCCGCCTGTCCCGCGTCTATCCGCAGGACATCACCGAGCACTTCGTCTACCTGCCGCGCGTATCGGTCGAGCAACTGGCGGATCAGGCTGCCATGCAATCCTGGCTGGAGGCTTTCCAGGCGCGCCTGAAGGGCGTCGAGAAGTCCGGCCAGACCTACACCGCCAGCCTGCGGGAAGACCGCGAGCGTCACCTGTGGCTGCCGGAAGTGGAAGTGATGGCTCACGGCCTATCGAGCTACATCACCTTCAACCGCGACTTCTTCGCCAGCAACGACTACAAGTCGGTAACTGCCCTGGGCGATCAGCTCAACAGTCTGCTGGAGGACGGTGCCTATGTGCAGCGCGGCGAGCGCAAGAAGGCGGTCTCCACCTTCAAGGACGCGTTCGAATGGCTGAAGACCGAGAGCACCAAGCGCCACAGCATCCAGCGCTATAAAGGTCTGGGTGAGATGAACCCGGAGCAGCTGTGGGAAACCACCATGGACCCGAGCGTGCGACGCATGCTCAAGGTGACCATCGAGGATGCCATCGCTGCCGATCAGATCTTCAACACCCTGATGGGCGATGCCGTGGAGCCGCGCCGCGACTTCATCGAGTCCAACGCTCTGGCGGTGTCGAACCTGGACTTCTGATCCAGTGTCGGTGGGCACATTTGATGTCATGTACTCACCTATAGAAATCAGATACTTAGCGCCATAAGTGGGCATTTAAAATGTCGTCTTAGGGATCTAAGTAGTAAAGAAAAACCCCGGGATTCCGGGGTTTTTCTTTTATAAACATAAGCTTAGGTTGTTCTTCAGCGATCCCATCGCTCCTCGGCGAGCAGACTGGTGTTGAGTTCGTCCCGAACCAATCGCCACTGGGGAAGTTGTTGATCCAACAGAGCAATGAAGCGGTCGTTATGGTGGCGCTCATGCAGGTGAGCCAGTTCATGCACCAGGATGTACTCCAGGCACTGCACCGGCTTCTTGGCCAGTTCCAGATTGAGCCAGATGCGCCGCGCTTCGATGTTGCAGGTGCCCCATTTGGTCTTCATCCGCTTGATGCCCCAGGCCCGCGCTTCAACCCTAAGCTTGGGCTGCCATTTCTCCAGCAGCTCCGGCACCAAGCGCTTTAACTCAGCTCGATAGAAGTCATGCAGTACCTGCTCGCGGCGTTCGACTGTAGTGTCAGGGCGAACAAACAAATCCATGGTGGCTTTGCCGCGCAGGGCAATACGTAACGCGCCTGTGGTTTCGTGAACACGTAGGCGGTAGCGACGGCCAAGGAAGTAATGGCTCTCGCCACTGACCATACGCCGCTGGGATTGCCTGGGCTGGGCCTGAAACTTTGCCCGCTGGCGTTTGATCCAGCCTAGCTTGCCCACCACGGCCAAGCGCACAGCTTCATCGTCTACCGCCAACGGAGCGGCCACACGCACGCGCCCCTGCGGCGGATAAACGCCCAGGTGCAGGTTTTTGATCGGCTTGCGCACGACCTCCACGGTCAAACCGCTGACCGTGATGCTGCGCGACTCAGTATTCATGCTGATGCTTGACCAGTTCAAGCAAGGCTTTCAGCCGCTCGTTGTCTTGCCCGGCCGAGTAGCTGCCCTGCGATTCGGCGGAGTCTTTGCCCCACTGATCCAGCACGTTCTTAATCGCCAGGCGAACACGTTTGATCTTCATGGAATTGCTGCGCCAGTCGTCCTGCCGGCTACGCACCTGGTGAAAATGGGGTATGCGGTATGAGTGCGGAGGTTAAGCCAGGCTATCGAAGGACTGAGGTGGGGGTAATACCAAACGAATGGCAGGTCAAAAGCCTATCTGAAATTTCAGACAAGATCATGGTTGGTATTGCCAGTTCAGCGAAGCTACCGCCCTCGGGCACCTCAATCAGAGAGTTGGGGTCACCAGCGTACTTGTCCGAAACGTACTTCACGAACAGCAGTACCAGGACGTAGTCCTTGTACTGCGAGGCATCCATGCCGCCGCGCAGCTCGTCGCAGGATTTCCACAGGGAGGAATAGAGTTCGGATTTCTTGATGGCCATTATTTTTGCCTTACCGCTTTCGGGGCGAAGATTTTTTGAGTGCCTCGTCAATATCGCGAAGCGCTGAAACGCTTCGAACTGCCGCGCGGTGCTGGCAGGAGGCGCAGTTGATTCGTGCCTATCTAGATGCTCTTGAGCAGGGGGCCCAATCGAGCCAAGAAGGGGTGAGCGATGCTCAACGCGACTATTTGCATTGGGCGCGGGCTAAGGCCAATTGGCTGGATCCATTAGTTGATTCGCCGGATGCCATCTTGGATCAGGTAATCCGGGTGCCCTACTGACTGAGCGGACGCCAAGGGAGTCGATGCTATGTTGGAGCTGCGGCCATATCGGCCCGAACCTGTTGTTGCATCCGGTTTCTGGGAGCAACTAGGAATCCCCCTACAGGGGAATGCCCTCATTGAGCAGGTACGGGCCGGATTTTCCTTTGCCACTCTAGAGCGTTTGGCCGTCGCATCTGCGTTTACCGAGACAGAGCTGGCGGGCATGGTGGGTTTGTCCCGTTATGCTTTGCGTCAGGGTCGCCGTAAGGGGCGATTGTCGACGCCGCAAAGTGATCGGCTGTACCGGGTAGCTCGCATTATCGCCGCAGCTAGCGAGTTATTTCGGGGTGATCAGGTGGCTGTAAAGCAATGGCTGGTTGCGCCGCAATTTGGTCTTGGTGGGGTGCAGCCAGTGGCGATGCTTGCTACTGAAATTGAGGGAAACGTTGTTCTCAATCTGATTGGCCGAATTGAACATAGCGTTGCTATCTAGGCGACTGGCTTCAGTTTTCGCTACGGTTACAGGGGGGGCGGCCAGCGGTCTGACCTTGATCGGTACATTGAACAAGGTGTGCAGGTTTAAAGTGCCGCACAGAAAAGTCTAGGCGGCTCTTTGCTTCACGTTTCTATCATGACCGGTGTGGCGATCAGGGTTTCAATGGCGTTGTACAGATCGACGGTCGTCTGCTGTGTCTTGATTGAAACGACCAAGCTATACCGGACACGGTTATTGAAGCGACCCTCTTTGAGGATGGTTTTCCACCACCCCAGCGCAGGGTAGATCGCCAGCATGCCTAAGCCTGCCAAGTCCGCCGCAGTGCCTCGCCAAATATCGGAGTGCAGAGACCCTCGATGCCGTGCTCGTGTGCCGAGCAGCCAGCGTGGATCTGAACCGCCCCCTTGGTAAGTACCCTCTTCTTCGTCGCGGGCACGTTGGTTGATGCGCTGACGGAAGTCGGTTTCATCTTCACCAGGGCGGCTTACTTCAAATCGTAAGCCGTGCGATTCATAGCGATACCGCCCTTTCACCCCCCGCTCTGTGACACCGGGGTTGGGCTCGATGAAATACGAGAGGGTGACGCGCATTTCAACATCAGCTGCACCTAGGTCGAGCAGCTCTTGCTTGGGCCAGGGCAGCAAATGCAAGTGCATGTCACGGGCTGTAGGGTTTTTGGAGCCCTGTCTCATGAACGGCTGGAGTTCGTCTTCGACGACCAGGGTCAAGGAGTCTGCGGCACTCCAGAGCGCTTGCTCTAAGTTCGGGACACCGAAGCCGCAGGTTCTCACCAGGCCTGCGTAGTCGGCTTTGGCCGACCCGGCTAAGAAGTCCTGTTGCATGCGCTCGGTCCACTCTGCCGAATGAACCATCAGCGCGCGAACTGTTTCGGGCCATAACTGTGGATATGTGGAGAGAATCTGCGCCGCCATACGTGCTGCTAACGCCGACGCGGCACTAGTGGCCCAGGTCGTTGCAAATAAGCGTTGTTGCGGTAGGTGTGAGGCGGTCAGCAGTGATAGGGCAGCATGTGTGCATGCCCACTGGGAATCTTTAGCAAGGTTGCCACCTTCAAATACCACATCGGGTTTCAGCGGCCATGGAGAGCGCTGCCAGGTTAGTGAGGTGGTACTAAACGGACTAAGGCTGCCCCCAGGAGCAAGCGGCTCATAACCAGGGCTAGGCGGGTCGATCCTCACCTTCTGCGTATACGCGCCCACGCTGAGAGCATTCCATGCCTGTGCGGGATCATGAATGCTATCGCTCAGGTTGCTGTTGGGGTAGTCCAAGTACTTCTGTTCATCGGCATTGCCCGCAGACACGATCATCAGCCGAGGATTGTCCCGCTCACCCAGCACATCAAATGCCAAAGCATCCACGGCCGCAGACCAGGCTGAGGGGCGACCTCGGTCTCGACCATCGGTACTGGTGACCGCCATGCTGAAAATTCGTTTGCGGTAGGGCTGAGCTATTTCTGGTTCAGATACCGCGCGCATGGTTAGGGCACCAAACGGTTCATCTTGGTTGCCTGACGCCGCAGGTAAAACTTTCACGGACTCAAGGCGGTGATTTATCACCAGTGGCCCTTGCCCGGACAACGGGTCTGTTAGGTCTCCATAGAGCGCGATGCCAGCTAACCCAGTGCCGTGACCGTGATTGTCTTGCGAGCCCCAGCTGGCATCAATGGAATAGAGGTCTGCCATGTTGATGTGAGGTGCCAGGAGGGGGTGGCCGGAGTTCACGCCTGTATCGAGTAGGCAGACATGAACAGATTCCTGACCGGCGACGGTGGTCCGGCTGAGTAACTCATCGACCCAGGCCCGTTGTTCCGTTGGGGGCAGTGAATCAAAGAACTCAGCAGTTTCTTTGGCTCTTCGGATCTCCGCGACCTCGTTGAGCAATGACATCGACTGAGTGATTTGAGCTTGTGTCCCATGAACGTTGAGTACGGTGCGTTCAGGGAAGTGCAAAGTGTGTTGGGAGGTGCGAAATCCGCAGGCTTCGGCGATTGAGCGAAAGCGTTGGAGAACGGCTTCTCGGCTATCCCGAACAGGGAGCCAAAACTCCCACCAAATGGCTTGCTCTTCATGCTCAGGTAGAGCGGTCCGATCATCTGTCCACAGGGCACCAAATGTGGCGACTCGGATTTCCTGGATAGTATTCAGGAGCGGCGCGTTGCGAGGATTACCTTTGGCTGTGTCTGTTTCGAGGTATTGCCTGACAAGTCCTTCAAACGCTTTTAGTTGCCCGTCCGGGACAAATACAGTCGCCAGGGTTGTTTGAGTTTCTCTATCGTGGCGCACGTTGAGCAACTCAATGTGCTGCTGGCTACGGGCCAGCCCCTCAAACGCAAGCTCGAAACCCGGTTGGCTTTTGAACTCAATCTGAAGACCTAGACCTGCCTCAAGGCCAGAGCGACGCTGAAGCTGAACCGCATCTGCTACCTGGTGTCGGACTTGACCGAGCTGCCCTAACAGGGCGATGCCGTGGGCCGCTCGATCCAATCTGGGTAAGCGCTTTTCTCCAACGACGGAAGCCGTGGATTGGAATCGCTCGGCCTTGCCGGTTCCCTGAAAAAGAAAATGTGGACGCTGTCCTGCGTTCTGTTCCGTCATTGAAAAGCTTCACTGCCTTATGAGCGCTGTTTCCCGTGGAAAGCCTTGCGCTCCTCAAGGTTCTTCGCCACATCGTCAATTGCCACATTGGTACGATCATGAATGATTGCATCCTTGATCGTATCGTCAGTCGCTCGGGCTAATTCTGCATAGCTGAGGCCATCTGCCACTTTGCAAAGGCTATCCCAGCGCTTAATCGATTTTGAGAAATTCGCGAGTCGGCTTTTCAGTACAGCTTTAATTTGATCCTGGCTGGGTAGGCCGTACTCGATGACATCATCAAAGCGCCGGAACAAGGCGTAGTCGAGGATTTCCGGGTGGTTCGTCGCCGCGATAATCAAGCTATTTGACTGATCTTGCTCGATCATCTGGAGGAAGCTGTTTAGGACCCGGCGGATCTCACCGACATCGTTGGCCATGCCTCGCTGGGAGCCAATCGCATCGAACTCGTCGAAGAAGTAGATGCCTCTCGTGTCGCGGATGGCGTCGAAGATCTGCCGGAGCTTGGCAGCGGTTTCACCCATGAATTTCGTGATCAGGCTGTCGAACCTTACGACGTAAAGCGGAATGCCTAGCTCACCGGCTAGTGCAGACGCTGTCATCGTTTTGCCTGTTCCAGGAGGGCCGACCAGCAAGAGTTTTCGTCGAGGAGAGAGACCGTGAGCACGAATTTTCTCAAAATTTCGCTGCTCACTGATGATGCGGGCCAACCGCTGGTGGGTGCCCTCATCAAGGATCATTTCCGAAAAGCGAGTATGAGGTAGAGCGACGGTTAGTAGATTGCTTAGCTCGCCTCTTGGCTGCCCAATGGGTACAGGCTGCCCGGACGGCAATTGCTTGGCTCGCGACTTGGCAGAGTCGATGAGCGCTCGCAAATCCTCTGCCAGTTTTCCATGACCCTGTTTTGCCTCATGTGCAGCTAACTGCATAGCAACAGCGAGGAAATTGCTGTCATCTCCTTTTATATGTGAGCGCAGTAGTGCTTTGAGGTGTTCGCCGCTAGCCATGATTACCTACCTATTTGTGGTGATAGTGTAACCTGCTTAGACGTTGTGGTTTCTTTCCGTGCCATACCGATCATCCTCTGATCTTCCCCTCTTTTCGTTCAGTCGTCTGTCGTCGGAACGAATGCTTCAACCTAGGCAGGAATGAGGGGAACAACATCTGCTTTGGCTAACCCTTTCTCTTCCTGGGAGCGCGGCGCTCCTTTTGCTCTGAATTTCTCTATCAGAATTCGGGCTTTCTCCGCGTGCTTGGCAAATGGTGCCTTACGAGCCCAGCTTTCAGGACCGGAGCATTCATTTACCCTCACGACGGTATGCTGGCCATAGCGTCTCTGCATGACTGGTTCAGCGAAGCTCGCAAGCTCTGCCGCTTGAGCATGATCAAGCAGCATGATTTGCGAACCATTCCGGAAGTTGCAAGGGCGAAGGCCGGGGCCAAGGCATACGTCATAGTGCTCATGAGCATAGAACAGATCGAATCCAGGGCAGCGTTCTGCATCAAGCGCCAATGTGTAGTAAGTCACTCTGGGTGGAAGCGTCGGGAAGACCGGAATTGAGATAGTGAAAACCACCTTGTCTGCTCCGCTAGTAGCTAGTAGTTGTGGGGGCGTAGACGTTAAACACAGATGCAGTCATGTGAGGACACCCTAAAGCATGGACTGTGTCGGCCCAGGTGAACTATTGCTTCTCGTGGTGCCAAACGCCTTTGCGGGCAATGGGTGCACGCGCGACTGGAGGGTGGAAGGGTTTTGTAAGTCGACCCCGGCTGTTTTATCGAGCCGCCACTTCGAACCCAGAGCCTGACATCAGCCCATGACTGAAGGTGTCCGTAGGCTGGCTGGTTGTGCTCCGAGCCGTGATGCGGTGCTGTCGCTACTACTGGAAAGTCGGAAGCTGAAGGATTTTTGGCAAGGAAGGAATTGGCGTATTTTTGGCCATCGCCTAGAGGAGAGTCGCCACAAAAAACAACTCCGAGCCCTTCGTTATCCGATGGAGGTGCTAGAAACGCAAGGCACTCTTCATTTGCAGGAGACAGGCGAGCCAGGTACGAGAGCATTTGCGGAGGCTGCGGTGGTAGCTCTACCGAGTTTAACGGTTCGAGAAAGCCAGAGTTGCCGCCTTTTGCCATACGGCTCGATGCGAATGCGCTGTAGTCAAACCAGCGGACGTGTGCGCGGGATAGCAGTGCCTGAGCTGCGATGGCTCGAATTACCTGAGCCGCATCTAACAATTCCAACCAATAGCTGGCGACCTGTTGGTTGATTATGTTTTTTGCTTGCCGATAACGAACTTGGCGTCGTCCCCATTCAAGTGCCTGACCGGCGTACGACATCCGGTACTCGAAATATGTGCGCGAAGGCTCCTCGTACCAGCGACATGCATCTGTAAGCTCGACAAGGTCGTTCCAAGACACAGTATTCGCTAATTTTTCCACACCACCTGCTGCTGGCTCGATCCACGGCCGCTCACGGCGGTTTGCTCGCCGTTCTTCAACCGCCATAGTGTCGAAATGGCGGCTTACATCCTCATGATCCATCCGCAGATGTTTGAGTTCCTCCGGTAATCGGTCCAGCTCCGAAAGAACACCACTTACCGCCGCTTTCGGATTGGTAATGAGTTCAGGTATTGAGCCTAACCAGGTTCCTGGGAGCCAGAACTCTCCTACATCAAGTCCAGATGCATTGATCAAATTGCATAAGCCACCAGCATGGTCGCGATCCGCATGGGTGCAAACCACAATATCGATCTGCTTCAGGTCAGAAGCATGGGTTTTAAGTGCTCTGGATAGGTCAAGGCTGTTGTACCCCCCATCGACAAGGACTGTCCTATCGCCTCGGCGCAACAGGAACGACTCCCCCTTGATTGGCAGTGCAATAAGCTTGTCCATCTGAACTCCCTTTCATGCTTCGGTTGTGAGGGCAAATATGCCCTTCTGTGTTAACCGCGGAAAGCTAATTGTCTGGCTGTATACTATTGGATAGACTGCTGCCCGGCGCCTGCCCAACTTGCACACGAGTTAAAAAAGGCATTTTGTTCTCCGCTCACTTTCTCTTCAGCTAGAGACCCTCCAAAGCCTGCACGTCCGGGGCTTAAACGTGTGCCGACTGCTCCGAGTACGTCAGGCGATGAGGATGGTTTCATGGCTATCAAAGCATTCGTCTACACCACCAAGCACCAGCTTGAGGCTGCCACCCAGCAGTCGTTTCGTCATACTCATGTCTACGAGCTACTTGCGGCGAGTTTTGGGTTTAACTCCAATGCTGCCTTGAGCGCGGCTCACGTCTTTGCAGCAATGGGTCAGGCATATCAACCGTCAACTACTTCGCTCGGCGCGCTCCATAAACGTTTGGTTGAGCTGGGGTACCAAGAGATTGCTGACCTGGCTGGAGCCGAATTGCTGAAAGTAATTGCCGAACGCCGCCTGGGGGCAGTTACGGTTGAGTCAGTGATTGATGCGTTGCGGGGCGACCACTGGGAGTACCCAGATGAATGGCGGGAGAGTGACGACGAGGATGACCCCTTGGAGTCTGAGGTCTTCAGCAGCGCATCTCCGAGCATTGATCTCGACGATGTCGGACTGCTGGTTGATAGCCTGAGCGGGGCGGCTGCCAAAGGGAGTGCGGCAGCCCACTACGCGCTTGCACTTATATATAGAGGGGATGACCTCGACGAAGAGGTAGGTTCGGCTTACTGGCATTCACTGATGGAGCAAGGTCGCGAGCTGGAGGGGGTGCAGCTTGAATGGGCCATGGCCTACCAGAACGGAATGGTCAACGCTGAGCGGGAGGCTTTGCACTTGAAAGAGGCTGCTCGCCTGGGGTGGTCGGATGCCAGATTGGATATCGCTCTTGAGTGCGCCGAGCATGCTGAAAAGCAAGGTGATCTTGAGCAAGCCCAGTATTGGTATAAGGAAGCTGCGCTCTTGGGTGATATCGAGGCAATGCGTACATTAGCTTGGCTGGCAGAGGACGCCGATGATCTGGAGTCTGCAAAGCATTGGAGCCATCAGGCCGCTTTGCTTGGGGACACCGATGCCATGCGTGCGCTGATTGACGACTATGACCAGCGGAACCTGCTCCAGAACTGGGTATGGGTTTATCTATCTGAGCGTCTAGGTAAGGATCTGCGTGTAAGTACGATGCGTGCCTACCACGATGGAGGTATGTACGCAGGTCAAGAGTACGATGATGACCAGGGTGGCCCGTTGTACGTTGATGGGGATGAGGGGGTGGAGTTAGAGCCGCTGAGCGTCGAAAATGATGTCGAAGCGAAACGGCTTGCCTACGAGCGTTTCAGCCTTATTCAGCCATCAGGCCGGTAGGTTGCGGAAAGCGACATTAATTAGAGTCAGAATGCTGGAAATGGACATTAATTACGGTCCAAAAGCGACATTTGAAGCGCCCACAATCTGTCTGTAACCCCCGTTTTTTCTGAGGGGGCAGCGACACTTAATGTGCCCGTCGACATCCAGTCAGCTGGTTCGCTACATAGAAAACCCCGGCCAAGTGCCGGGGTTTTTCTTTGCGGTCATAACCGGATTTGCTGGCTTACAGAGCAGGTATAGCGAAAGGCTTACACAAGATGGCGCAATGAGAGTCTGTCGCAACTAGGTCGTGCTGACTAATATGACAACCACACCGGCACAGGATGTTCCGGAGTCAAGGAAGACAGACCGCGCCAGGATGGCAGACGACAGGATGTCGGAAGGTCAAAAAAACCCGCCTCGGCGGGTTTTTTGTTGCCTGCCATTCCATGGCGGCAACCCTTCGGGCCGTCGCCGGAGGCAACGTCAAAAATGGCTCCCGGCCATTTTTTGTTGCCTGCGGAAAAGTGGGCTCTCAAGCCCACCAGTAGCGTACGAAGTGAAAGAAGATCGGCGCTGCGAAGCACACTGAGTCCATCCGGTCGAGCATGCCGCCGTGGCCTTCGATCATGTGGCCCCAGTCCTTCACTCCGCGGTCACGCTTGATTGCTGACATCACCAAGCCACCGGCGAAGCCCAGCAGGTTGACGGTCAGCGCCATCAATGCGGCCTGCCAGAAGCTGAATGGGGTGATCCAGCACAGCAGAGCGCCGACCAGCGTGGCCAGTGCCACGCCGCCGACAAAGCCTTCCACAGTCTTCGAAGGCGACAGCTTGGGAGCGATCTTGTGTTTGCCAGCCAGCTTGCCGCAGACGTACTGCAGCACGTCCGACAGCTGCACGACGATGATCAGCCAGGCGATCAGCAGCAGGTTGCGCCCTTCATAGCCGGGAATCTCCAGGGTCAGCAGCGCCGGCACCATGGACACGCAGTACACCGCGATCATCAGGCCCCACTGCACCTTCGATGCACGCTCAAGGAAGCGTGTGGTATCGCCGCCCAGCGAAGCCAGGATCGGCAGCAGGAGGAACAGGTAGACCGGGATGAAGATGCTGAACAGGCCGTACCAGTCTATGGAGATCAGCAGGTACTGCATCGGCAGGGCGAAGTAGAAGGCAGCGACCAGCGCCGGGTAGTCGCTGCGTCGAGTCGGGGTGAGCGTCATGAATTCGCGCAAGGCGTAGAACGACACGCCGTAGAACAGCAGCACCACGCCGTTCTTGCCGAAAGCGAAAGCGACACCGATCACTAGCACCATCACCCACCAGGCATCGATGCGTGCATTGAGGTTGTCGATCACCGAGTTGGGGGTATCACCGGCGCGGCGTTTGAGCACGCGGCCGATCAGGCTGGCCAGCAGCAGGACGGCGCCGATGCCGGCGAACAACAGCAGGGTATTACGATCCATCTCAGACTTCCTCCGGTGCCAGGGCCAGCAGGGCGTTGCGCGCGCGTTCGAGGAATGCCGTCTTGGCTTCCCCGTCGACAGGCTCCAGCGCTGCGCCGAAGCTCAGGGTGCACAACAGCGGCAGGGGCAGTGCCCTGCCCTTGGGCATTACGCGGTTGAGGTTGGCGATCCACACCGGGATCAGCTCGACTTGTGGGTTGGCCTGGGCCAGGTGGTACAGGCCGCTCTTGAATGGCAGCAGCGGCTCATCGCCAAGGTTGCGCGTGCCTTCTGGGAAGATGATCAGCGAGTCGCTCTGCTCAAGCGCATCGAGCATCGGCTGCAATGGGTTGTGCTCCGGGTTGCTGCGGTCGCGGTCGACCAGCACGCCGTTGAACACATCGTTGATCAGGAAGCTGCGCAGGCCGCCCTTCTGCCAGTAATCGGCGCCAGCCACCGGACGGGTGCTACGGCGCAGTTCGGCGGGTAGCGAGGCCCACAGCAGCACGAAATCGCCGTGGCTGCTGTGATTGGCGTAATACAGCCGTTGCACCGGTTGCGCGGTGCTACCCAGCCACAGGGCGCGAGCCCCGGTGAGCAGACGCGCCGCCGAGGTAATGGCGAAGGCGGTTAGTGAAGCGAGCATGGACAACTCCTATCCAGCGAAGGAAAACCACGGCACGACCAGGATCATGATCAGTGCCAGCAATAGTTGGGCGGCCAGCCACAGCCCCTGCATGCGCAGCAGGCGGCGGGCGCCGCGGATGCGTGCGTCCCACGGGCGGGCGGTTTGGCTGGCGGGCTGCAGGCGCAGTTCGACCAGGGCGCTATCGAGTTCGGCAATGCGTGCCTCGCGTTGCAGCGGGTCGGCCGCCAGCGCGGCAAACAGCTCGGCATCCAGGGCTGAGCGAATCGCCCAGTATTTCTGCGCAAGGCCGAACAGGATCAGCAGCACGCACGGCAGAGCCATCAGCAGATTGCCGCGTCCGATCAGCATGGGCAGAAGACCGCCGGCCAGGCCTAGCAGGGTCAGCCCGGTGGACAATTGGTCGAGCTGACGACCACGGCGCAGCAGGCCGGTGATCAGCAGCAGGGACATCTCAGAGACCATGAACCACCTCGTGGACTGTGGGTTGCTGTTCCGGTTGCCGCAGCAGTGCCAGGGTCTGTCGGTGCGCCTCGCCCAGGACGATCTGCGGGCGCGCCTGGCGAATTCGTTGCAGCGCCTGGTCGACATCCTGGCAACCGCCGTACTGCAGCAGCCATGCCGCGATGGCGCAGGCGCTGCGTGAATAACCCAGGGCGCAGCAGACCAGCAGCGGGCCCTGCTGACGCAGCTGTTCGATGGCTGCGGCGGCCTGCAGGCAGTCCGCTGTGCTGGGCGTGGTCAGATCCAGCACCGGCAGGTTGCGATAGGCTTGGCCACGGCTGCGCAGCGGTAGCTCGGCACACAGGTCGAGCACTGCGGCGAAGGGCTGCAAGTCAGCGGCTGCAGGCAAGCGGCCCAGCCAGATGCCAGGGCAGACCTGGTCGGCCTGCGGATACTTGCGTGTCCATAGCCGCGAGTTGAGCCAGGCAGAGGCCAGATAAGGTGCAAACAGCCACTGGGCGGCGATGCTGAGGGAGCCATCTGCCTGCTTCTGGAAGCCACCAGCGCCAAGCAGCGCATAGTTCAGCGCGACCAGTAGCAGCGAAGTGCACGGCCATAGCAGCCACAGCCAGGCACCCCCGAGATTGACTGCCAGCGCTGCGCAGATGGCACTGCCCAGCCCGTAGCGCAGGGCCAGGCGCCAGCGCTGCGGTTCGCGTGTCAGGCGCAGCTGCTGCAGCGGGCTGTGGCCCTCGACCGGCCACAGCCAGACGCAGAGCAGGCCGGCCAAGGCTCCAGTCGGCACGTCGATGAAGTGATGCTGCCAGGTGGTCAGCACCGACAGGCCGATCAGCGCCATCCAGCTGTGCAGCAGGCCGCGCAACAGCAGGCCACGGGTGTGCCGGGCGAACATCGTCCAGATCACCACCAGCAGGGCGATATGCAGCGAAGGCGCCTGGTTGAAAGGTTTGTCGAAGCCCATCAGCACATCGAACATCCAGCCGAAGAAACCACTCAGCTCCGGTCGCTCGAAGGTGAAACGCAGCGGCCAGAGCAGGAAGCAGGCGATGCAGATCAGCTGGGCGCTGAGCAGGCGCAGGCCGTGCCGATCCATCTCCCGGCGGCTGGCCGGGAGCAGGAAGGACAGGCCGTAGAGCAGGTCGATCGACCAGTAGGGCACGATGCTCCAGGGCCACAGCGGGGTCTGGCCTTCCCAGGCGAACACCAGGCTGCCGACATCGTCGCGCTGACCGCTCAGCCAGTTGGCGAAGCTGTAGCTGGTGAAGAACAGCGGGGCCAGCAGCAATAGCCAGAGAACCCCGCGCTTCCATAATCCTGGCTCGCGGGCGGACTCCATCAGGACACCCGCTGGGCCAGGGACACGCTGAATATGCCCCATTCGTCGATGCGTTGTTCCAGCTTGCGGAAGCCGGCGGCCGCCACCAACTGGTCCATTTCCGCCTGGCTGCGGCGGCGCATGACCCAGGGCTGGCCTTCACGGTGGCTGGTCAGGGCGCGGGCGATCAGTTCCAGCTGCGGGTGCCAGGGCTGGCCGGTATAGATCAGGTAGCCGCCCTCCTCGACCGCTGCCGCCAGGCCGGCCAGCGAGTCGCCGACCATCTGGTTGCTGCCGAACAACTCGTACAGCCCGGAGACCACCGCCAGGCTCGGCTTGGGCTCAAGCGCGGCCAGGTCGGCCTTGTCGAAGGCGTCGCCTTTGATAAAGCGGGCGATCTCGCCCAGGCCTTTCTGCTCAATCAGCGCGCTGCCGTCGCGCACGTTGATCTCGCTGTAGTCGCGCAGCAGGATCGAGTCCGGCTTGTGCTCCAGGCCTTCCAGCGATTCGAGGATGTAGCGGCCGTGGCCAGCGGCGATATCGACGATGCGCACGGCCTTGCCCGCCTCGCGCAGCTTGCCCATGGCCAGGCGCAGCAGTTCTTCGGCGTGCAACTTGCGCTGGCGAATGCCGCGCCAGCCGATGGAGTTGAGGTAGTTCTGATCGATCAGCCGGCCCAGCGCGCTTTTGCCGCTTGGGCTGTTGCGATAGACATAGTCCAGGGTGCTGCCGGAGTCGAAGCCGGTCTCGAAGCCCAGTTTCACGCCGTCGGACAGCCCGCTGCCGAGATTGAGGCCGGCACGGGTGGCGCGCCAGTACAGGTCGGCGAGGGAGTTCTTCGGCAGCGGCGCGGCCAGCTCCTCGGCTTCGGCGCAGGTGGCGCCGAGGCGGTCGGCATCCAGCAGCGAGGGACGGTTCAGTGGCTCCTCGAAGCTGCGCAGGATAAAGCGCCGGGCACGCCCCAGAGCATGGGCGCGGTCGCGCTCGCCGAGGGTGTCGTGGAAGAAGCCGGGGAGGATGTGCTTCTCCTTGCGCAGGCTGCCCAGGCGCTCGAAGAATTGTTCCTGCGGCTTACGGTGCACCACGAAGTCGGCACCGGAGATCAGCAGCTGGGTCGGGATCTGGATCGCCTGGGCATCGGCCACCACACGGTCGGCGGCTTCGTACAGGCCGAGCAGCATATTCACCGAGATCGGCCGGGTGATCAGCGGATCGTTCTCGAAGGAGCGAATGCGCTCGGGATCGTGGCTGAGGAAGCGCGCTTTGACGTAGCTGTTGACGAAGAAGTTGCCGCGCCAGGCGCGCAGCAGCTTGAGGCCGGGCCGGGCGAAGGGCACGTAGAGCTTGACCTTGAATGCCGGCGAGGCGAGCACCAGGCAGCGAATCTGCGGTGCGTAGTCATGGGCCCAGGTCGACACCACCACGGCTCCGACGCTTTGTGCCAGCACGGCCATATCTTCGACGGCTACGGCATGGGTTGCCGCGATGTGCTCGATAAAGGTCTGCACGTCGCGCACGCTGGTGGCGAAGCTCGGGCTGTCGCCACGGGCGCCGGGCGACAGGCCATGGCCACGGGCATCCCAGGCAAAGAAGTCGTAGTCGGGCAGATCCAGCTCGCCCGGCAGATGGGCCATGCGCCCACCGTGCTCATGGCCGCGGTGGAACAGCACCACTGCTTTGCGCGGACCTGCTGCGGGTGTGGTGGCCGGCCAGTGGCGATAGAGCAGCTCGACGCCATCGTGGGTGGTGAAGATGTGGTTCTGAGCTTCGCGCATCGAAACGTCCCTATTCCGATTGAGAGGTTTGTGCCACCTCGGCCAGGCCTTGGCGCACGCGGTTGACCAGGGTTGCCAGTAGCAGCAGGAGAAGCACTGCCAGCAGCCCGTTTATCCAAGACGACGGCAGCAGGCCAGACGCCACACCGGCGCCCAGCACACCGAAGCAGAAGGCGCGGTCGCTCTTGCCCATCGGGCCATCGTAGCGCCGCGTGGCACCAACCATGGGGCCGAGCACGCCGGCGTATTCGCTGATCACCGCCAGCACCACCACCAGCACCACCAGGGTCGGCGAGACACCGACCAGCAGGGCGAAAGGCAGATACAGGGCGCTGTCGGCGACCACGTCGCTCAGTTCGTTGAGGTAGGCGCCGAGCTTGGATTGCTGGCCGAACTCGCGGGCCAGCATGCCATCCACGGCGTTGAGGGCCATGCGCAGCAGCATCCAAAGTGGGATCAGGGCAAACAGCCAAGTGTAATGCGGCAACCAGGCCAGCAGCGCGCCGAGCAGCACCGAGACTAGCGCTGCGGCCAGGGTCACCTGGTTGGCGGTAACGCCGCAGTCGAACAGGCGTTGCACGCCAGGGCGCAGCAGATTCTGGAAGCGTGGCTTGAGCTGGTAGATGGACGGCATGGAGCGAAATTCCCTTTCACGAAATGCGAGTCCGCCTAGCTTAACCGCTTTAGCACAGGGCCGTTCCGGCAAGACTGTGCGGCATTGCCGAATTCCCCAAGCCGGGTGGCCGGGAAAAACTTATGCCCCGCCGGGGGGAGATCGATCGATTAGAGAATATTCATTTAGATCATGAAGTTACGATCCGTAATGGCACTGCGCCGGTATTTTTTGCACAGCTTATCCACAGCTGCGGTCAGGTCGCGCTGGAGGCATCCAGCGGGCTGGCCAGCGGGGCCACAGCGGAGATCTGCTGCTGGGTCTGACAGACCCAGGCGAAGGCACGCTCGTTGAGTTCGGCAATGGCACGCGGGCCTTCACCTTCGGCGTACATCAGCGGGCCGATCACCACCTGGATGGTGCCGGGGAATTTGGCCCAGCCCTGCTTGGGCCAGAACTCGCCGGCGTTGTGGGCGATTGGCAGCACCGGCAGGCCGGCATTCACCGCCAGGGCGGTGCCACCACGGGAGAACTTGCCGATCTGGCCGGGCGGGATGCGCGTGCCTTCGGGGAACACCAGCACCCAGGCACCCTGCTCGATGCGCTCGGCGCCCTGCTTGGCCAATTGCTTGAGCGCGGCCTTGGGGTTGCTGCGGTCGATGGCGATGGGCCGCAGCATGGCCATGGCCCAGCCGAAGAACGGCACGTACAGCAGCTCGCGCTTGACCACCTGCGACAGCGGTTCGAAGAAGGCGGAGAGGAAGAAGGTTTCCCAGGTGCTCTGGTGCTTGGCCAGGATCACGCAGGGCTGCGCCGGGATGTTTTCCAGGCCGTGCACTTCATAGCGGATGCCGACCATCACTTTGGCCAGCCAGGTGGCGCAACGGCACCAGGTCTGGATCACGAAGCGGTAGCGAGCACGGAAAGGCAGCAGGGGCGCGACGAACACGCAGAGGATGCACCAGAAGAAGGAGCTGGATGACAGCAGCAGGTAGAAGAAGAAGGTTCTGATGGCCTGCACTGTCGTCATGGGGGCTCGCGTTCTCTAGAGAAGAAGCTGATCGGCAACCGCCGCCAGATCATCGAATATCAGGGTTCCCGCTGGCAATGGCTTGGCCAGGGTACGTTCACCCTTACCAGTTTTTACCAATACGGGCTGGCAATGGACGGCCAGCGCCGCGTCGAGGTCACCGCTGCTGTCGCCGACGAACCACACGCCTGCCAGTTCTGTGCCGTAGTGCGCGGCAATCTGCTGCAACATCCCTGGCTTCGGTTTGCGGCAGGCACAGCCGTCGTTCGGGCCGTGCGGGCAATGCACGATCAGGCCGACTTCGCCGCCTTGCTCGGCCACCAGCTGGCGCAGGCGCGCGTGCATCGACTCGAGGGTGGCTTCGTCGTAATAGCCGCGCGCCAGGCCTGACTGATTAGTGGCTACGGCCACGGTCCAGCCGGCCTTGCTCAGGCGCGCGATGGCAGCGATGGCGTCCGGAATCGGCAGCCATTCGTCGAGGGATTTGATATAGGCGTCGGAGTCTTCATTGATGACGCCGTCGCGGTCGAGAATCAGCAGTTTCATGCAGTTACCCAGGCGACCGGGCGGCATGCGCCGCCCGGCAACCCGTCAGCCCAGCAGGGAGATATCGGCGACGCCGAGGAACAGGCCGCGCAGCTGGTTGAGCAGCGCATAGCGGTTGGCGCGTACGGCGACGTCATCGGCATTGACCATCACCGCGTCGAAGTACGCATCCACTGGCTCGCGCAGGCTGGCCAGCTGGGCCAGGGCTTCGCGGTAGCTGCGTGCAGCAGCCAGCGGGGCCACGGCCTGGGCGGCAGCGGCTACGGCTTGGGCCAGGGCCTGTTCGGCACCGGCTTCCAGCAGGGCGCTGTTCAGCGTGGCCGGCAACTCGCCTTCGGCTTTGGCCAGGATGTTCGACACGCGCTTGTTGGCGGCAGCCAGGGCGGCGGCTTGTGGCAGCTGACGGAAGGCCTGCACGGCCTGCACGCGCTGGTCGAAGTCCAGCGGCGCGGCCGGGCTGAGGGCACGCACGGCCTGGTACACGGCCACTTCTACACCTTCGTCCTCGTAGCGCGCACGCAGGCGGTCGAAGATGAAGTCCAGCACTTGCTGGGCCAGGCCTGCGGCCTTGACCTTGTCGCCGTACAGGCCGATGGCGAAGGCCACGGTTTCGACCAGGTCGAGGTCCAGCTGTTTCTCGATCAGGATACGCAGCACGCCCAGCGCGGCGCGGCGCAGGGCGTAGGGGTCCTTGGAGCCGGTCGGCAGCATGCCGATACCGAAGATGCCGACCAGGGTGTCGAGCTTGTCGGCCACGGCCACGGCAGCCCCGGTGAGGGTCTGCGGCAGCTCGGCGCCGGCGCCGCGCGGCATGTACTGTTCGTTCAGCGCCTGGGCTACATCGTCGGCTTCGCCATCATGCTTGGCGTAGTAGTAACCGGCGATGCCCTGCATTTCCGGGAACTCGCCGACCATCTCGCTGGCCAGGTCGCACTTGGAGAGGATACCGGCACGTGCCGCGCGGCTGGCGTCGCCGCCGATGCGCTCGGCGATAAAGGCCGCGAGTTTCGATACCCGCTCGGCCTTGTTGAACACGCTGCCGAGCTGGGCCTGGAACACCACGTTGGCCAAGCGCTCGTTGCGCTTCTCCAGCGGCTGGCGCTTGTCCTGCTTGAAGAAGAACTCGGCGTCGGTGAGGCGCGGGCGCACCACTTTCTCGTTGCCGGAAACGATCTGCGCCGGGTCTTTCGACTCGATGTTGGCCACGGTGATAAAGCGCGGCAGCAGCTTGCCGTTGCCGTCCAGCAGGCAGAAGTACTTCTGATTGTCCTGCATGGTGGTGATCAGGGCTTCCTGCGGTACGCCGAGGAAGCGCTCCTCGAACGAGCAGACCAGCGGCACCGGCCATTCGACCAGGGCGCTGACTTCATCCAGCAGGGCCGGCGGCACGATGGCGCTGCCGTTCTCGGCCTTGGCCAGCTCGGCGACGCGGGCGTCGATCTGCGCGCGGCGTTCGGCGAAGTCGGCAATCACATAGGCAGCGCGCAGGTCTTCGGCGTACTGCGCCGGGCTGCTGATCTGCACGTCACGGTTGGCGTGGAAGCGGTGGCCGCGGGAGATGCGGCCGGACTGCTGGGCGAGGATCTGGCAGTCGATCACGGCATCGCCGAACAGCATCACCAACCACTGGCTCGGGCGGACGAACTCGGTCTTGCCGGCGCCCCAGCGCATGCGCTTGGGAATCGGCAGGTCGTTCAGCGAGGCTTCGACGATGCCCGGCAGCAGGGCGGCGGCCGGTTGGCCGGCGATCGATTGGCTGAATTTCAGCTTGGGCCCGCTCTGGTCGATCTGGCTCAGCTCGACGCCACACTTCTTGGCGAAGCCCAGCGCGGCCTGGGTCGGGTTGCCGTCCTTGTCGAAGGCGGCTTGCACGGGCGGACCGTCGAGGTTGACGGTGCGGTCCGGCTGCTGCGCGGCGAGTTGTTCGACCAGCACGGCCAGGCGGCGTGGCGCGGCGTAGAAGCGCGCCTTGGCGTAGCTCAGGCCGGCGGCCTTGAGGCCTTTTTCCACGCCGGCGAGGAAGGCTTCGCCGAGGCTTTTCAGCGCTTTGGGTGGCAGCTCTTCGGTGCCCAGTTCAACCAGAAAATCTTGAGCACTCATTCTGCAGCCTCCAGCTTAGCCAGCACTTCGTCACGCAATTCGGGGGTGGCCATCGGGAAGCCGAGCTTGGCGCGGGCCAGCAGGTAGCTCTGGGCGATGTTCCGCGCCAGGGCGCGTACGCGCAGGATGTACTGCTGGCGCGCGGTCACCGAGATGGCGCGGCGGGCGTCGAGCAGGTTGAAGCTGTGCGAGGCCTTGATCACCATTTCGTAGGCCGGCAGCGGCAGCTGCAGCTCCATCAGGCGGTTGGCTTCGGACTCGTAGAAGTCGAACAGGTCGAACAGCTTGTCGACGTTGGCGTGTTCGAAGTTGAAGGTGGACTGCTCCACTTCGTTCTGGTGGAACACGTCGCCGTAGGTGACCTTGCCGAACGGGCCATCGGAGTAGACCAGGTCATACACCGAGTCGACGCCCTGCAGGTACATGGCCAGGCGCTCGAGGCCGTAGGTGATTTCGCCGGTGACCGGGTAGCACTCGACGCCGCCGACCTGCTGGAAGTAGGTGAACTGGGTGACTTCCATGCCGTTCAGCCAGACTTCCCAGCCCAGGCCCCAGGCACCGAGGGTCGGCGATTCCCAGTTGTCTTCGACGAAGCGGATGTCGTGCACCAGGGTGTCGACGCCGATGCGGCGCAGCGACTCCAGGTACAGGTCCTGGATGTTCGCCGGGTTCGGCTTGAGCACCACCTGGAACTGGTAGTAGTGCTGCAGGCGGTTGGGGTTCTCGCCGTAGCGGCCATCGGCCGGGCGGCGCGAGGGCTGCACGTAGGCGGCGTTCCAGGTTTCCGGGCCGACGGCACGCAGGAAGGTGGCGGTGTGGAAGGTACCGGCGCCCATTTCCATGTCATAGGGCTGCAGGATCACGCAGCCCTGCTCGGCCCAGTAGCTTTGCAGGGCAAGGATCAGACCTTGGAAGGTGCTTACGTCGGGCGTAGTCTGGCTCACGAATTTCACCGATAGCGGGGTGTTGGCGTAAAGCCGCGCAGTATACCCGATCAAACCCGCACGGGAGATGGCGGCCGCCAGGCCGGGATAGCGCGCAAAGCCGGGGTTCTGCCAGCGCTGCCCGGCGGGTGTTGATCAGCCCGTGCGCACGGGAGGCGAGGTACCCTGTAGCATTACTGCCCCTTGCCAGTCCCGGCAGCGCTTATTCAGGCCTTTTCCATGTCAGTCGAACCCTTGCCCTCCGCCGCCACTGCCGCCCGCGACGAGTTTCTCGCCCTGCTGGAAATCAGCGTGGTGCAGAACACCCTGGTCAAGCTGCTGCTGAGCAAATACCAGGGCGGGGAAGCCGAGCTGCAGCGCCTGACCATTCGCCCGGTGAGCGTGCGCGGCCAGGCCTGCCTGTCGTTCGTCTCGACCTACAAGACCCGCGATATCACCAAGAACCTGCCCGTGGCCGAAGCCCTGGTGCATATCGCCAGCCTGCTGCCGGCGGCGTTCAAGAACGCCCACCTGCTGTCGCTGACCGACGATGTGCAGCTGACCTTCGGCAAGAAGGACAAGGCGCGCCTGTTCGTCGGCAAAGCGCTTGAGCGCGAAGCGCCTGCCGCCGGCCATGACCGGGAGAAGAAGCGCTTTCTCGAACTGAGCCGACCCTTCCTTACCGATTTGGGAGTGACTACCGCCAAGCACGAGCTGGTGCCGGCGATGGCGCGCAAGTGGAAGCAGATCAACAAGTTCATCGAGGTGTTTTCCCACGCCTTGAGCCACTCGCCGCTGCAGCAGCGCGACCCGCAGCTGCCGATCCATGCGGTCGACTTTGGTTCGGGCAAGGGCTACCTGACCTTCGCCATGCACGACTACCTGCGCAACAGCCTGGGCCTGCAAGGCCAGGTCACCGGCGTGGAATTGCGCGAAGACATGGTGCGCCTGGGCAATACGGCTGCCGCCCGCCTGGAACAGCCGGGCCTGCGCTTCGAGCATGGCGATGTGCGCACCTACACCCCGGCCGCCATCGACGTGATGATCGCCCTGCACGCCTGTGATGTGGCCACCGACTATGCCCTGCACCTGGGTATCCGCAGCGGTGCGGCGATCATCATGTGCTCGCCCTGCTGCCACAAGCAGATCCGCCCGCAGATGCAGATGCCGAGCCTGCTCAAGCCCATGCTGCAATACGGTGTGCACCTGGGGCAGGAAGCCGAGATGGTCACCGACAGCCTGCGCGCCCTGCTGTTGGAAGCCAGCGGCTATGAAACCAAGGTGTTCGAGTTCGTCTCCCTGGAGCACACCAACAAGAACAAGATGATTCTTGCGGTGAAGCGCCCCGAGCCGGTGGAGCCGAACGCGCTGCTGGAGAAGATCCAGGGCATCAAGCAGTTCTACGGGATTCAGGAGCACTGCCTGGAAACCCTGCTGCAGGCGGACGGACGCTTTTAACGGTCACCGTGCGCACTGCGCTACAGTGCGGCACGACTTTCCTTGGGTGTGAATGCCATGCCGCGCTGCTTCTGGTGTAACGACGATCCGCTGTACATCCGTTACCACGACGAGGAGTGGGGTGTGCCTTCGCGTGATGCCCAGCACCTGTTCGAGATGCTGCTGCTGGAAGGTGCTCAGGCCGGGCTGTCGTGGATCACCGTGCTGAAGAAGCGCGAGCGCTACCGCCAGGTGCTGTTCGGTTTCGATGCCGAGCGCCTGGCGCTGATGAGCGACGCGGAAATCGAAGAGCGCATGCAGGACCCCGGCATCATCCGCAACCGCCTCAAGCTCAAGGCGGCGCGGCAGAACGCCCAGGCCTGGCTCAAGCTGGAAGACCCGGTGACGCTGCTCTGGTCCTTCGTCGGCGGCGCGCCGAAGATCAACCATTTCAGCGGGCGCGGCGACGTGCCGGCGGTGACGCCCGAGGCCGAGGCGATGAGCAAGGCGTTGAAGAAGCTCGGCTTCACCTTCGTCGGCCCGACCATCTGCTACGCCTACATGCAGGCCACCGGCATGGTCATGGACCACACGGCCGATTGTGATCGATACGTTGCCCTGAAAGGCTGAACCCGACGGTCACAGCCGTTACAATGCCGGCCTTTTGCTATTCGGGAGTTGCTCGTGGAGAAGCTCAAAGGCGCTCTAGTCGTCGGTTTTCTGCGTTTGTTCGCCCTGCTGCCGTGGCGCGCTGCCCAGGCAGTCGGTGGCGCTATCGGCTGGCTGATGTGGAAGCTGCCGAACCGCTCGCGCGAGGTGGTGCGGATCAACCTGGCCAAGTGCTTCCCCGAACTCGACGAAGCTGCCCGTGAGCGCCTGGTCGGGCAGAGCCTGCGCGATATCGGCAAGACCCTGACCGAAAGTGCCTGCGCCTGGATCTGGCCGGCGCAAAAATCGCTGCGAATGATCCGCCAGGTGGAGGGCAGCGAAGTGCTGCAGGCCGCGCTGGCCAGCGGCAAGGGCGTGGTGCTGCTGAGCAGTCACCTGGGCAACTGGGAACTGCTGCTGCAGTACGTCAGCTCGATCTGCCAGCCGATCATTCTCTATCGCCCGCAGAAGCTGCAGGCGGTGGACGATCTGCTGGTCAAGCAGCGCACCCAGCTGGGCAACCAGATGGCGTCGTCGACCAAGGAAGGCATCCTCAGCCTGATCAAGACCGTGCGCAAAGGCGGGGTTGCCGGGATTGCCGCCGACCCCGAGCCGAGTGTATCCAGCGGTGTGTTCGTGCCGTTCTTCGGCGTGCCGGCGCTGACCAGCAAGTTCGTGCCCTCACTGGTGAAGGGGCGCAAGGCCGAGGCGGTGTTCATGCACGCCCTGCGTCTGGATGACGGCAGCGGTTACCGGGTGGTGATCGAGGCGGCGCCGGAGGCTATCTACGGTGAGGACATCGAGGCGGCGGTGGCAGCGCTCAACCAGGGTATCGAGAAACAGGTCAGCCAGGCGCCGAGCCAATACATGTGGAGCATGAAGCGCTTCAAGAAGCGCCCGGACGGTGAGAAGAAGTGGTATTGATGCGCAAGGCATTAGCCAGTACCGTTTGAAGCAACTCCAGCCCATAACAACAGGACAGGCATGGACAACAAGCGCGAGCACAACCGCAGCCCGCTCAAGGTTCAGCTGCGTATCGACCATCCACTGCATGGCCAGTTGATGGTGACCACCCGCGACATTTCCGAGAAAGGTGTGTTCGTGGTTATCGACGATGCCCAGCGCCTGCTGACGATCGGCGAAGTGGTCAGCGGCCAGGTCCAGGGCCTGCCGATGGAAGCGCCGGTGGTGCAGATGCAGGTGGTGCGTTTCGAGCCCAGTGGGGTGGCGCTGGTGTTCCAGCGCGACGAAGACTAGGCGCCCTCTCCCGCCGCCTTCTCCAGGCGGCGCAGAAACACCGTCATTTCCTTTTCCGTCTGCTTGTCGCCGCGCTTGCGCGCCACTTCCAGGCCGTTGTGCCAGGCCTGGCGCGCTTCCTCGAGCATGCCCTGGCGCTGGCAGGCCTGGCCCAGCAGCTTCCACGCCGCCGAATAGTTGGGATCGAAGCGCAGACAGTGCTGCAGGTGCTCGGCCGCCTGCTCGGCCTGGCCGTCATCCAGATAGGCCTTGCCCAGGCCGAAGCGCAGCAGGGCGTTGTCCACCCCGCGGGCCAGCAACTTTTCCAGGGAATCCGGAGTAGTCATGCAGCGCGTCTCAGAAAAAGGTCAAACCAACCTGGAACAAGCGTTCTACGTCGCGAATGTACTTCTTGTCGACCAGGAACAGGATGACGTGGTCGCCAGACTCGATCAGCGTATCGTCGTGGGCAATCAGCACTTCCTCGTCGCGGATGATCGCACCGATGGTGGTGCCCGGCGGCAGGCTGACTTCGCCAATCATCCGGCCGATCACCTTGCTCGACTTGGCATCACCATGGGCAATGGCTTCGATGGCCTCGGCCGCGCCACGGCGTAGCGAGTGCACGCTCTCGATGTCGCCACGGCGCACGTGGGTCAGCAGGGTACCGATGGTGGCCAGCTGCGGGCTGATGGCGATGTCGATGTCGCCGCCCTGGACCAGGTCGACGTAGGCCGGGTTGTTGATGATGGTCATCACCTTGCGCGCGCCGAGGCGCTTGGCCAGCAAGGACGACATGATGTTGGCCTCGTCATCGTTGGTCAGGGCCAGGAAGATGTCCGCCTCGTTGATGTTCTCTTCCACCAGCAGGTCGCGGTCGGAAGCGCTGCCCTGCAGGACGATGGTGCTTTCCAGGTTCTCCGAGAGGTAGCGGCAGCGCGCCGGGTTCATCTCGATGATCTTCACCTGGTAGCGGCTCTCGATGGCCTCGGCCAGGCGTTCGCCAATATGCCCGCCGCCGGCGATGACGATGCGCTTGTAGCTGTCTTCCAGACGGCGCATCTCACTCATCACCGCCCGGATATGGGCCTTGGCGGCGATGAAGAACACCTCGTCATCGGCTTCGATCACCGTGTCGCCCTGCGGCATGATCGGCCGATTGCGGCGGAAGATCGCCGCCACTCGCGTATCCACATTGGGCATATGCTGGCGCAGCTGCTTGAGCTGCTGGCCGACCAGCGGGCCGCCGTAGTAGGCCTTGACCGCCACCAGTTGGGCTTTGCCCTCGGCGAAGTCGATCACCTGCAGTGCACCGGGGTGCTCGATCAGGCGCTTGATGTAGTTGGTCACCACCTGCTCGGGGCTGATCAGCACGTCGACCGGAATCGCCTCGTTGTCGAACAACGCCTCGCGGGTCAGGTAGGCGGATTCGCGTACCCGGGCGATCTTGGTCGGGGTGTGGAACAGGGTGTAGGCCACCTGGCAGGCGACCATGTTGACTTCGTCGCTGTTGGTCACCGCTACCAGCATGTCGGCGTCGTCGGCACCGGCCTGGCGCAGCACGGTGGGGAACGAGCCACGGCCAATTACGGTGCGGATGTCGAGGCGGTCGCCGAGCTCGCGCAGGCGCTCGGCGTCGGTGTCGACCACGGTGATGTCGTTGGCTTCGCCGGCCAGGTGTTCCGCCAGTGTGCCGCCGACCTGGCCAGCACCGAGGATGATGATTTTCACGCGATCACTCCGTTAGCCGCGTGATGCGGCGATCTTGATCAGCTTGGCATAGTAGAAGCCATCGTGGCCGTCGATCTGCGGCAGCAGCTGGCGGCCGTGGGCAGTCTTGAGGCCGAAGTCGCCGGCAATATCCAGTTCACGCGCGCCGGGGGTACGGGCGAGGAAGGCGGCGATGTTGTCGCTGTTTTCCTCGGGCATCACCGAGCAGGTGGCGTAGAGCAGGATGCCGCCGACTTCGAGAGTGGGCCACAGGGCATCGAGCAGTTCGCCTTGCAGAACGGCTAGCGCGGCGATGTCGTCAGGCTGGCGGGTCAGCTTGATGTCTGGGTGGCGACGGATCACCCCGGTGGCTGAGCACGGTGCATCGAGCAGGATGCGCTGGAACGGCTTGCCATCCCACCAGCGGGCAGTATCGCGGCCGTCGGCGGCGATCAGGGTGGCGTTCAGCCTGAGGCGGTCGAGGTTTTCCTGCACCCGTGCCAGGCGCGCCGGCTCCAGGTCGATGGCGACCACTTCGCTCAACCCCGGCTCGGCTTCGAGCAGGTGGCAGGTCTTGCCGCCGGGCGCGGCGCAGGCGTCCAGCACGCGCTGGCCGGGGGCCAGGTCGAGCAGGTCGGCGGCCAGCTGGGCGGCTTCGTCCTGCACGCTGAGGCGGCCGTCCATAAAGCCGGGCAGGGTCTTCACGTCGCAGGGCTGCAGCAGGCGGATGCCGTCGCGGCTGAAGGTGCAGGGCACGGCTTCGATGCCGGCGCTGTGCAGTTCGGCCAGGTAGGCCTCGCGGCTGCCATGGCGGCGGTTGACTCGCAGCAGCAGCGGCGGATGGGCGTTGTTGGCCGCGCAGATCGCCTGCCAGTGCTCGGGCCAGCGTGCCTTCAGGGCTTTCTGCAGCCAGCGCGGGTGGGCGGTATGCAGCACCGGGTCTTTGTCCAGGCTGGCGCACAGGGCTTCGCCGTCGCGCTGGGCATTGCGCAGCACGGCGTTGAGCAGGCCCTTGAGCGAGGTCTTCTTCAGCTTGTCGACACAGGCCACCGTCTCGCCGATCGCCGCGTGAGGCGGGATGCGGGTGTAGAACAGTTGGTACAGGCCGATCAGCAGCAGCGCCTCGACATCGCGGTCGGCGGCCTTGAACGGCTTCTGCAGCAGCTTCTCAGCCAGCAGGGCCAGCCGCGGCTGCCAGCGTGCGGTGCCAAAGGCCAGGTCCTGGGCCAGGCTGCGGTCACGCGCCTCGACCTTGTCCAGCAGTGGCGGCAGGCTGCTGCCCAGCGAGGCCTTGCCATTGAGTACGGCGGCCAGGGCGCGGGTGGCGGCCAGGCGTGGATTCATTGCCCAAGCACCAGGCCGACGGCGAACTGCTCGCGGCGGCTGTTGTACAGGTCGGCGAAGGCCAGCGGCTTGCCGCCAGGCAGTTGCAGGCGGGTCAGGCGCAGGGCGCCGTCACCGCAGGCGACGGTCAGGCCGGCCTTGTCGGCAGCGAGCACGGTTCCGGGAGCGCCTTTGCCCTCGCCAATCTGAGCAGCCAGTACCTTGAGCGGCTCGCCATTCAGGGTGCTGTGGCAGATCGGCCAGGGATTGAAGGCGCGCACCAGGCGTTCCAGCTCCACGGCCGGGCGGTTCCAGTCGATGCGCGCCTCGTCCTTGTTCAGCTTGTGTGCGTAGGTGGCCAGGCTGTCGTCCTGCACTTCGCCCTGTAGCTCGCCGGCGGCCAGTTTACCGATGGCCTCGACCACCGCAGCCGAGCCGAGCCGGGCCAGACGATCATGCAGGCTGCCGCCGGTGTCGTCGGCGGTGATGGTGGTGCTGACCTTGAGCAGCATCGGCCCGGTATCCAGGCCGGCTTCCATCTGCATCACGGTGACCCCGCTGCTGCTGTCGCCCGCCTGCACCGCGCGCTGGATCGGCGCTGCACCGCGCCAGCGTGGCAGCAAGGAGGCATGGCTATTGATGCAACCCAGGCGCGGAGTGTCCAGTACCACTTGCGGCAGGATCAGGCCGTAGGCGACTACCACCATCAGATCGGCATGCAGCGTGACCAGCTCGGCCTGGGCTGCCGGGTCACGCAAGGTCTGCGGCTGGTACACGGCGATATTGTGCTGCAGCGCCAACTGCTTGACCGGGCTCGGCATGAGTTTCTGCCCACGACCGGCGGGACGATCCGGCTGGGTATAGACGGCGACTATCTCGCGCCCGGCGTCGAGCAGGGCCTGCAGGTGCTGGGCGGCGAATTCGGGGGTGCCGGCGAAGACGATACGCATGGATCACTCACTGCTGGAAAAGAAAAAGGCTTGCCGGAGCAAGCCTTTGGAGTCGTGGATCAAGCTTGCTGGCGGTGCTGTTTTTCCAGCTTCTTCTTGATCCGGTCGCGCTTGAGACTGGACAGGTAGTCGACGAACAGCTTGCCGTTGAGGTGATCGCACTCGTGCTGGATGCACACTGCGAGCAGGCCTTCGGCGATCAGCTCGTAGGGCTCGCCGTTACGGTCGAGCGCCTTGATCTTGACCTTCTGCGGGCGGTCGACGTTCTCGTAGAAGCCGGGTACCGACAGGCAGCCTTCCTGATACTGGTCCATCTCCTCGGTCAACGACTCGAACTCGGGGTTGATGAACACCCGTGGTTCGGACTTGTCCTCGGACAGGTCCATCACCACCAGACGCTTGTGCACGTTGATCTGGGTGGCGGCGAGGCCGATTCCTGGCGCGGCGTACATGGTTTCGAACATGTCGTCGATCAGGGTGTTCAGGGCCGCGTCGAAAACCGTTACCGGCTTGGCAATGGTGCGCAGGCGCGGATCGGGAAATTCGAGGATGTTGAGAATCGCCATAGATGTTTGTGATGCACTTGTGGAATAAAGTCAAAAACCGCTGCTAAGATGATGAACAGCTTTGAAAAACGGCTTTGAAGCCACGGGTTCTGCGGCTTACAGGCGTCTGCCACATAATAAAGGGATTCACCGCATGAGGAAATCACTACTCGCCCTGCTACTTCTCGCCGTTGGCGGACTGGCCCAGGCAGAAGTGCAGCTCAAGGAAGGTCACCCGGACCGCTATACCGTGGTCAGGGGTGACACGCTCTGGGACATCTCTGGCAAGTTCCTCAGCCAGCCCTGGAAGTGGCCGGAACTGTGGCATGCGAACCCGCAGATCGAGAACCCGCACCTGATCTATCCGGGCGATACCCTGAGCCTGGTCTACGTCGATGGCCAGCCGCGCCTGGTGCTCAACCGTGGCGAGTCGCGCGGCACCATCAAGCTTTCCCCGCAAGTGCGCAGCACGCCGCTGGCCCAGGCCATTCCGGCGATTCCGCTGGAAGCGATCAACAGCTTCCTGCTGAGCAACCGTATCGTCGACACCCCCGAAGAGTTCGAGGGCAAGCCTTACATCGTGGCTGGCCAGGCCGAGCGCGTGGTCAGCGGTGCCGGCGATCGCATTTATGCGCGTGGTGCGTTCGACCAGGCACAGCCGGCGTATGGCATCTTTCGTCAGGGCAAGACCTATACCGACCCTGAGACCCAGGAATTCCTCGGCATCAATGCCGACGATATCGGTGGCGGCGAGATCGTTGCCGAGGAAGGCGACGTGGCCACGCTCAGCCTGACTCGCGCCAACCAGGAAGTTCGCCTGGGCGACCGTCTGTTCCCCACCGAAGAGCGTGCGGTCAACTCGACATTCATGCCGAGCGAGCCGGCAACCGATGTCAATGGCGTGATCCTCGACGTGCCGCGCGGCGTGACCCGCATCGGTCAGTTCGACGTGGTAACCCTGAACAAGGGCAAGATCGACGGCCTGAGCGAGGGCAACGTACTGGCGATATACAAGACCGGCGAAACCGTACGTGACCGCATCACCGGCGAATCGGTGAAGATCCCCGACGAGCGCTCCGGTCTGCTGATGGTGTTCCGCACCTACGAGAAGCTCAGCTACGGCCTGGTGCTCTACGCCACCCGCGACCTGGCGGTGATGGACAAGGTGAAGAACCCGTAATACCCAGAACCCCCGCGAAAGCGGGGGTTTTGCTTTCTGCAGCCCGCATGCGGGCGCGCTCGATCAAGGATGATCAGATGAGTGCTGTTTCTCCCGCCGAACTGGAGGCGCGCCTGCGCCTGCATAGCCTGCCCGAACTCGGGCCGCGGCGTTTCCGCCGCCTGTTCGAGGCTTTCCCCTCCGCTTCTGCCGCCCTCAGCGCTCCGGCCGCCGCCTGGCGCAGTCTCGGGTTGCCGGCGGCCTGTGCCGAGGCCCGGCGCAGCCCGGCGATCCGCGAGCGCGCCGCCCGGGCCCTGAGCTGGCTGGAGCAGCCGGGTCAGCAGGTGGTGATGTGGGATGCGGCAAACTACCCTGCCTTGCTTGCCGAGCTGAGCGATGCCCCGCCGCTGCTGTTTGTGGCTGGCAATCCGGGGTTGCTTGAGCAGCCGCAACTGGCCATGGTTGGCAGCCGGCGTGCTTCACGCCCCGGCCTGGATAGCGCTGGCGCCTTTGCCCGCAGTCTGGCGGGTGGCGGCTTCACCATCACCAGTGGCCTGGCTCTGGGTGTCGATGGCGCGGCGCATCAGGGCGCGCTGGATGTCGGTGGCAGCACCCTGGCGGTGCTGGGCACGGGCCTGCAATGCATCTATCCGCACCGCCATGTCGGCTTGGCGGCACGCATTATCGAAGGTGGTGGCGCGCTGGTTTCCGAACTGCCACTGGACTGTCCGCCGCAGGCCGGCAACTTTCCGCGGCGCAACCGCATCATCAGTGGCCTGTCGCTCGGCGTGCTGGTAGTTGAGGCCAGTCCCTCCAGCGGCTCGCTGATCACCGCGCGGCTGGCGGCCGAGCAGGGGCGCGAGGTGTATGCCATCCCCGGCTCGATCCATCACCCGGGCGCGCGCGGCTGCCATCAACTGATTCGCGAGGGCGCGACCCTGGTGGAGAGCGTCGAGGACATCCTCCAGGCCCTGCGCGGCTGGCAGCAGGTCGCGCCGGCGCCACAGGCCGGGGTGGTCGATGAACACCCCTTGCTGCTGCAGTTGCGCGCTGCTCCGCTGAGCAGCGAAGGGCTGGCGCGTGCCGCTGGCCTGGCGCTGGGCGAGACCCTGGCGCAACTGACCGATCTGGAGCTGGCTGGGCTGGTGGTATGCGAGGCAGGTTTCTGGGTGCCTCGCGGTGCCTGAACACCTGTTTACAATCGGCCTTGTCCGGCTCCAGTGCAGATGATCGTAAACAGGTTCTGACCTCGCTACACTCGCGCCCATTCAAGCCGGTTCGGGGGTAGGCATGCACAGCAGTTGGCGGATACAGCGGGTCGCACGCATCGTGCGCCAGGGTGGCGTGATCGCCTATCCCACCGAGGCCGTCTGGGGGCTGGGTTGCGATCCCTGGAGCGAGGCGGCGGTCGAGCGCCTGCTAGCGCTCAAGGACCGGCCGATGCACAAGGGCCTGATCCTGGTGGCGGACACTATCCGCCAGTTCGACTTCCTCCTCGACGACCTGCCCGAGCGCTGGGTCGACCGCCTGGCCAGCACCTGGCCGGGGCCGAACACCTGGCTGGTGCCGCACCAGAACCGCCTGCCCGAGTGGATCACCGGCCGGCACGACACGGTGGCCCTGCGCGTCAGCGACCATCCGCTGGTGCGTGATCTGTGCGCGCTAGTCGGCCCGTTGGTTTCCACGTCGGCCAACCCCGCCGGGCGCCCGTCCGCGCGTACGCGCCTGCGCGTCGAGCAGTACTTCCATGGTCAGCTCGACGGCGTACTTGGCGGTGCCCTCGGCGGGCGGCGCAATCCCAGCCTGATCCGTGACCTGCGCACCGGCGATGTAATCCGCCCGTCCTGACGCCCGTTACGGCAGCAGGATGGTCGAGCCGGTGGTCTGCCGGCTGCTCAGCGCCTGCTGGGCCTTGGCCGCCTCGGCGAGCGGGAAGCACTGGCCGATCTCCACCTGCAGCTGGCCGCTGCCGACCAGGGCGAACAGCTCGTCGGCCATGGCCTGCAGGTGCTCGGCCGTGTCGGCGTAGTTGCCCAGGGTCGGCCGGGTGACATACAGCGAGCCCTTCTGCGCCAGCACGCCGAGATTGACCCCGCTGACCGCGCCCGAGGCGTTGCCGAAGCTGACCAGCAGGCCGCGCGGCGCCACGCAGTCCAGCGACATTTCCCAGGTGTCCTTGCCCACCGAGTCGTAGACCACCGGGCACTTCTGCCCGTCCGTCAGCTCCAGCACCCGTGCCGCGACGTTCTCGCGGCTGTAGTCGATGGTCGCCCAGGCACCATTGGCCTTGGCCAGCGCGGCCTTTTCCTTTGATCCCACTGTGCCGATCAGCTTCACCCCTAGCGCCTTGGCCCACTGGCAGGCGAGCAGGCCGACACCGCCGGCTGCGGCGTGCCAGAGGATGGTCTGCCCGGCTTCGACCCGGTAAGTCTGGCGCAGCAGGTACTGCACGGTAAGGCCCTTGAGCATCAGCGCGGCTGCCTGCTCGAAGCTGATCGAGTCCGGCAGTTTGACCAGATGCTGGGCCGGCAGCACATGCAGCTCGCTGTAGGCACCCAGCGGCCCGGTGCCATAGGCCACGCGGTCGCCGACCTGGAGGTGACTCACCGCGCTGCCCACCGCCTCGACCTCGCCGGCGCCTTCGTTGCCCAGCCCGGATGGCAGCGCCGCGGGTGGATACAAACCGCTGCGGTAGTAGGTGTCGACGAAGTTGAGGCCGATTGCCCGGTTGCGTACCCGCACTTCCTGCGGGCCTGGCTCGGCGGGCTGATGGTCGAGGTAGTCGAGCACCTCGGGGCCGCCGTGGCGGGAAAACTGGATACGCTTGGCCATGTCGCGGGCTCCTCTGGCAAAGAGCTCCATCCAAGCGGCTGGGCTGATCCCCGTCAAGCCTTGGCTGGGGACGACGATGGTATGCTTGCGCCCTTCTTTTCGATCATCCGGGTTGATGCCGTGAGTGAACGTACCGAGGCCGTGAAGGCCTATCTGCTCGATCTGCAGGACCGTATCTGCGCCGCCCTCGAAACCGAGGATGGCAGCACCCGTTTCTACGAAGACAGCTGGCAGCGCCCGGCCGGGGGCGGTGGCCGCACCCGGGTGATCGAGAACGGCGCGCTGATCGAGAAGGGCGGAGTCAACTTCTCCCACGTGTTCGGCGACAGCCTGCCGCCGTCGGCCAGCGCCCACCGTCCTGAGCTGGCCGGGCGTGGCTTCGAGGCCCTCGGCGTGTCCCTGGTGATCCACCCGGAAAACCCCCATGTGCCGACTTCTCACGCCAACGTGCGCTTCTTCAGCGCCGAGAAGGAAGGCGAGGAGCCGGTCTGGTGGTTCGGCGGCGGCTTCGACCTGACGCCCTACTACACCAACGAGGCAGACTGCGTGCACTGGCACCAGGTTGCCCATGACGCCTGTGCGCCGTTCGGCGCCGAGGTCTATCCCAAGTTCAAGGCCTGGTGCGACCGCTACTTCCACCTCAAGCACCGCAACGAGCCGCGCGGCGTCGGCGGGCTGTTCTTCGACGACCTCAACCAGTGGGACTTCGACACCAGCTTCGCCTTCCAGCGCGCCATCGGCGATGCCTACCTTGAGGCCTACCTGCCCATCGTCCAGCGGCGTAAGGCCACCCCGTTCACCGAGCAGCAGCGCGAGTTCCAGGCCTTCCGCCGTGGCCGCTATGTCGAGTTCAACCTGGTGTTCGACCGCGGCACCCTGTTCGGCCTGCAGTCCGGCGGGCGTACCGAGTCGATCCTCATGTCGCTGCCGCCGCATGTGCGCTGGGGCTATGACTGGAAGCCGGAGCCGGGCAGCGAAGAAGCGCGCCTGACCGAGTACTTCCTGCAGGATCGCGACTGGCTGAAAATATTGCCTTGATCGCTGCTGCGCTCGGCCAGGCTGCGTTGAGAGCGGGCTCGGAAAGCCGCTTGTGGCTAACGCGCTGCAGCGCGGCCCGAAGGGCGAGTGGAACGAGTAATGCCCATTTACAACCCGTAAACTCCGCTTGACTCGCGGAGCTCGCCCTATGGGCCAGCCGTTGGCTGTTACTTCGCTGCGCTCGTGTCTCGCCCACTCTCGCCTTGCCTGACCTTCGCTCGCGACGCGCTGAAGGCAAATTTTCTGAGGACTTTCCCATGGATCGCTACGGCGTCTTCGGCAACCCCATCGGCCACAGCAAGTCGCCGCTGATCCACCGCCTGTTCGCTGAGCAGACCGACCAGGACCTCTCCTACGAAGCCCTGCTGGCGCCGCTGGACGACTTCGCCGGGTTCGCCCGCACCTTCTTCGCCGAAGGCCGGGGCGGCAATGTCACCGTGCCGTTCAAGGAGCAGGCCTACCAACTGGTCGACCAGCTCAGCGAGCGCGCGCGCCGCGCCGGTGCGGTGAACACCCTGAAGAAGCTGGATGATGGCCGCCTGTTCGGCGACAACACCGACGGTGCCGGCCTAGTGCGCGACCTCACGGCGAATGCCGGACTCGACCTGGCTGGCAAGCGCATTCTCCTGCTCGGCGCCGGCGGTGCCGTGCGTGGTGTGCTGGAGCCGATCCTGGCGCACAACCCCTATGCCCTGGTGATCGCCAACCGCACGGTGGCAAAGGCCGAGCAGCTGGCCCACGAGTTCGCCGACCTCGGCCCGCTGGCCGCTGCCGGCTTCGACTGGCTCAGCGAGCCGGTCGACCTGATCATCAACGGCACCTCGGCCTCGCTGGCCGGCGAGCTGCCGCCGCTCGACCCGAGCCTGATCCAGCCCGGCCACACCCTGTGCTACGACATGATGTATGGCAAGCAAGCGACCGCCTTCAACCGTTGGGCCGCCGAGCACGGTGCGGCGCGCTGCATCGATGGCCTGGGCATGCTGGTCGAGCAGGCCGCCGAGGCCTTCCAGCTGTGGCGCGGGGTGCGTCCGGAGAGTGCGCCGGTACTGGCCGAGCTGCGCCGCCAACTGGCCAGCACCTGAGCTAGAGCGAGCAGGGGGGGCAAGGCTATACTGAACGGGCCAGCAAGGATCGCTTCAGGCTTTTTTCCCACCTGCCTAGCGGATAGTCCTTGTGAAGATGCTTCGTTGTTTTGCCGGCGTTATGCTGGCCTGTGCGACCCTGATCGCTGCCCCTGCCCTGCAGGCTGCCGGCAAGACCCAGGAACTGGCCTCCGGCAGCGCCCTGCTGGTCGACCTGAACACCAACCAGGTGCTCTATGCCAGCAACCCCGACCTGCAGGTACCAATCGCCTCGGTGACCAAGCTGATGACCGCCATGGTCACGCTGGACGCCAAGCCGTCGCTGGATGAGCGGCTCGATGTGGTGATCCGCGATGTGCCGGAAATGCGTGGGATCTACTCGCGCGTACGCCTGGGCAGCGTGCTGAGCCGTCGAGACATGCTCCTGCTGACCCTGATGAGTTCGGAGAACCGCGCGGCCTCCAGCCTGGCTCATCATTATCCGGGCGGCGTGCCGGCCTTCCTCGCGGCGATGAACGCCAAGGCCCGCGCCCTGGGCATGACGCACACCCGCTACCGTGACCCGACCGGTCTGTCCGAGGGTAACGTCTCCACCGCCAATGACCTGGTCAAGCTGATCAAGGCTGCCGGCCAGTACCCGCTGATCGGCCAGTTCAGCAGCACTCGCGAGCACGTCCAGCAATTCGCCAAGCCGCGTTACAGCCTGGGCTTTCGCAACACCAACGGCCTGGTGCACAAGGCCGACTGGAGCATCCAGTTGACCAAGACCGGTTTCACCAACGCTGCCGGCCATTGCCTGGTGATGCGTACCCAGATGGGCGGGCGGCCGGTGGCCTTCGTGGTACTGGATGCTTTCGGCAAGTACACCCATATGGCCGACGCCAACCGCCTGAAGAAGTGGCTGGAAAGCGGCCGGGTCCAGCCGGTCGCGCCGGCGGCGCTGGCCTACAAGAAGCAACGCCAGCAGGAGCGCGCGCGAACCATGCAGGCTTCGCAGTAAGCGCTTCGCGGCAATGAAAAAGCCCGGCTAGTGCCGGGCTTTTTGCTTTTCAGGCTCGGTTCAGAGGAACCAGCGATATTCCCGCGCGCTGACTTCGTGCATGAAGTCCAGATGGTCCTGGCGCTTGTTCTCGCTGTAGACGAAGACGAACTCGCTGCCCAGCTTGTCGCGCACCACCTCATGCGACGCCATCGCCGCCACGGCGGTGAGCATGTCCTTGGGGAAGTCGATGCCGCTGCTGCGGTCTTCGTTGAGCGAGGGAATCGGTTCGCGGGCCTGATCCAGGCCGTATTCCATGCCGCTGAGGATGGCCGCCAGCACCAGGTAGGGGTTGGCGTCGGCGCCGGCCAGGCGGTGTTCGATGCGCAGGTTCTTGCCGTCCGACTCGGGGATGCGGATGCACGCATCGCGATCCTCGAAGCCCCAGCTGGCCTTGCTCGCCGAGTTGACCATGGCGCCATAACGGCGGAAGGCGTTGTGGTTGGCGGCGAAGATCGGCATGCAGTGCGGCAGCAGTTCCAGGCAGCCGGCCACGGCGTGGCGCAGCGGGCGTTGGGCGTCGCCGTCGAGCAGGTTGTTGCCGGCCTCGTCATACAGGCTGACGTGCACGTGCATGCCACTGCCCGGCGCCTGCAGGTAGGGTTTGCTCATGAAGCTGGCGCGGTGGCCGTGCTGCATGGCCACGCCACGGGTGCTGCGGGTGAACAGCGCGGCCCAGTCGGCGGCCTGCAGGCCATCTTCGCAGTGGGCGAAGTTGATCTCGAACTGGCCGGGGCCGAGTTCGGCGGTGATCACGTTGGCTTCCACGCCCTGCTCCTGGGCGGTCTCGACCATGTCGTGGAGCACCTCGGAGAAGCGTGTCAGGCGCTCGATGTGCATGTTCGGCTGGTCGTCGACATCGCCGGTCAGCGGGTCGCGGGGGAACTGTGGCAGGCCATTTTCCAGCTTGCGGTCGAACAGGTAGAACTCCAGCTCGAAGGCCACCACCGGGCGGATACCTCGCGCGGCAAGCCGCTGCAGGACTCTAGCCAGCACTTCGCGCGGCTCGAATTCGATGGGCGCCTCGGTGCCGTCGGAGCTGATCAGCATCTGCCCCATCGGCTGCTTCTCCCAGCGCACCGGCTTGAGCGTGCCGGGGATCAGGCGGCGCGGGGCGTCCGGGTCGCCGTCGTTGAAGCAGTAGTCGCCAATCGGGTGCAGGCCGCCCTGGGCGCCGAGCAGCACGCAGTTCTGCGGCACTTTCAGCGGGCCGCCGGCGGCGACCTTTTCCAGCATGTCCATGGGGTAGCGCTTGCCGTAGAAGTGCCCGGGAATGTCCAGGCAGATCAGTTCGACGTAGCGCACCTCGGGGTTGGCGGCGCGGAAGGCGCGGACTTCGCTGAGCAGGTCGGGGAATTTCGTTGTTGTTGTCATGGAGGTATCTGCGCGGATCAGGTGAAGACCCAGAGCACTCTTGTGGGGAAATCGGTGAGGTTGGCGTAGCGGAACTGCGCATGCGGTGGCAGCTGGAAGCTGTCCCGCGGGCCGAGGGTGACCGGTTCGGCGTCGTCGCCATACCAGACGGTCAGCTCGCCTTCGAGGACGAAGCCGCCCTGTTCGGAGCTGTCGTTGAGGTGCCCCTCGCCGCTGCTGGCGCCGGGCTCGAGGAAACTCTCGAGCATGGCGAAACCACCGGCCATGCCCGGCGAGGCCAGCACGTCGGTGATGCCGCCGGCGTAATACAGGGTGCGGCGCTCGTCCGGGCGGGTCACCCAGCGCACAGCGCGCGGATGGCCGGGGTTGTAGAAGTAGGTGGTCGGCACGCCGAGCGCTTCGCTGATGGCGGTCAGGTCGGCCACGGTCGGGCGCGACAGGCCGCGCTCGACCTGGGACAGGAAGCCCACCGAGCGGCCGATCTGCTCGGCCAGATCATTGAGGGTAACGTTCTTGTGCTTGCGCAGGTCGCGCACCAGAATCGCCAGCCCTTCGATTTCGTCCTGTTTGTCCATGCCTGTCTCTCGTCTCAGATGATGTCGCGCAGGCGGTACCAGGCCTTGCCCACCGCTTCGATCGGCGCTGCCAGCAGGTCGCCGCCGGGGAAGCGCGGGTTGCTCAGGCCCTGGTACAGGCCGAGCAGCTGGTCGTCGCCAAGGATCGCATCGCTCACCGCGCGGGCGGCGGCCAGGGTCGGCAGGATGCCGTGGCCGGAGAAGCCCTGCAGCCAGTACTTGTTGCCCTGACGGCCGACATCCGGGGTGCGGTGCATGGTGCAGTCGATATGCCCGCCCCAGCCGTAGTCGATCTGTACCCCGCGCAGTTGCGGGAAGACTCGCTCCAGATACGGCCGGGTGGCCGCCGGCACGTCCGCCGGGATGCCGCCCAGGTAGGTGCAGCCGCCACCGAACAGCAGGCGGTTGTCCGGGGTGACGCGGAAGTAGTCGGGGACGAACTGGTTGTCGATGGCGCAGGTGCCGCGCGGGAACAACGAGCGCGCCAGCTCCGGGTCCAGCGGTGCGGTGGCCACCTGGTAGGAGCCGACCGGTAGCAGGCGCTTGGACAGCGTGCGGTCGAGGCGATCGATATAGGCGTTGCAGGCCAGCACCAGGACATCGCCGCGCACTTCGCCGTGCTCGGTGCGGGCAACGAAGCCGGCGGCGGTCTCGCGGTAGTCGAGCACCTTGCTCTGCTCGAAGATGCGCCCGCCGGCGGCCTCGATGGCGCTGGCCAGGCCCTGGGCCAGCTTCAGCGGGTTGAGGTGGGCGGCGCCGGCGTCATGCAGCGCGGCCTGGTAGCGCGGGCTGGCAATCCACTGCGGCAGGTCCTGCTTGGGGATAAAGCTCAGCTGCTGGTAGCCGTACTTCTCGCTGGCTTCTTCGAGGTTGTCCTGCAGCAGGCGCACCCGGCGCGGCAGCACGGCGGTGTAGATGGCGCCGGTGCGGTAGTCGATGTCGAAGCCGTGGCGTTCAGGCAGCTCGCGCATTTCCTCGGCGGCCCAGACCATGCTGTCCCACAGCTGGCGGGCGCGCTCGGTGCCCAGGGCCTTTTCCAGCGGCGGCATATCGCAGGACCAGCCCGGCAGCGCCTGGCCACCGTTGCGCCCGGAAGCGGCCCAGGCCAGGCGGCTGGCTTCCAGCAGCACCACCTTCTTGCCGGCCAGGGCCAGACGCAGGGCGGTGTGCAGGCCGCTAAAGCCGCCACCGATCACCAGGATCTGGGTGTCGGTCTGGCCTTCCAGGCTCTGACGCAGCGGGATCTGGCCGTAGGTGGCGGCGTAGTAGGTTCCGACATGCTGCGCGGATTGCTTGAACATGGAAGGCCTCATGAAATTTCTTATTAGAAAGTTCATGAAAAATTACACGATAAAATTCACAAGGCCAAGCCTTTTGCGCCAAGGCCCGGGCCAGAGCCTGCGCCTGACCTTCTTATAGCCTTCTGCGCCTCAGCGGGCGATCCAGGGCTGCCGCGCCAGCTGTTCGGCCAGGTAGTCGAGGAAGCACTGGATGCGCGAGGCCAGCGCGGTGTTGCGGTAGTACACCGCGTTGATCGGCTGGCGCAAGTCCAGGGTCTGTTCGTCCAGCACCTGCACCAGGGCCCCGCTGGCGCGATCGGGGCTGGTCATGAAGTCCGACATGTAGGCGATGCCGGCGCCGGCCAGGGCCAGCTGGCGCAGGGTCTCGCCGCTGGAGGCGCGGATCTGCGGGACGACGGCCAGGTTGTCGCCGAGCGGGTGGTGCAGCGGCCACAGGTTGAGGCTGTCCGGCTGGGTGAAGCCGAGCAGGCTGTGCTGCTCCAGCTCCGCCACGCTGCCGGGCGTGCCGTGGGTGGCCAGATAGCCCGGGCTGGCCAGCAGGCGCAGACGGTTACTGCCCAGCGGCCGCGCATGCAGGCTGGAGTCGCGCAGGGTGCCGAGGCGAATGGCCAGGTCGGTGCGCTGCTCCAGCAGGTCGATGTACTGGTCGTTGCTGGTCAGCTCCAGCTCGATCTGCGGGAAACGCTGGCGAAACCCGGCCACCAGCGGCACCAGCACATGCAGCATGAAGGGCGAGGCGGCATCGACCCGCAGGCGCCCGGCGGGTAGCTGGCGGCGCAGGGCCATCTGCTCCTCGGCCTCCTCGACGCTGGCGAGAATGCGCCGCGCCTGGGCAAGCAAGGCCGCGCCCTCTTCGGTCAGCTCCAGGCGCCGGGTGGTGCGGCGCAGCAAGGTGACTTCGAGCTTGTCCTCCAGCCGGCTGAGCGCCCGGCTGACTCCCGAGGCAGTCTGCCCGAGGTGCTCGGCGGCGCTGCTGATCGAGCCGCTGTCGACTACGTTGGTGAAGGCGAGCAATTCGTCGAGGGTGGTTTTCATGGCGCTGCCGGTGTGTGGAGCCTGCACTCATGATCGCACGGCAAATATCTAGGGTAGATATTTGATTCCATACGCCGGAAGCGTGGCATTTCTACTTTTGCCGTGGGGCTCTATCAGCGCGGCTCACGTTATCTGATGAAGCAAATTGGCGAATCTGCTTAGATGCCGGTCATATAGACAGCATCTGCCCCCAGTTGGTGGATGTGGGAATGATCGGGAGAGGGCGCGGCATGCTTAGCGAGCAGCAATGGGATGAGTTCGAGCAGCAGGGTTTTATCCATCTTGGCCGCCTGCTCGACGCCGATGCAATAGCCGCGCTGACCCGGCGCGCGGATGATTTGGCCAGTGGTGTGCAGGTCAATCCTGCAGTGCAGCTGCAGCTGGATACGGGCGGCGACTACGACGCCCTGCCGGCAGCGGTCAGCCAGCTGGCTACAGGCACGCACCTTTACCGCAAGGTGCAGGGGCTGGAGAACGACGAGCTGTTCGCTCCCCTGGTGCAGCACCCGCTGTTCGGCGAGATCTGCGCCCACCTCTATGGTTCCCATGCCCCGGTCTCGCTGTTTCGCGCGATGATCATGAACAAGCCGGCCGGCCAGGGCACCTACCTGCCCTGGCACCAGGACGGTGGCGACGTGTGGGCGCTGGATCGCGATCCGCTGGTGACCATCTGGGTCGCGCTGGATCCGGCTACCCGCACCAACGGCTGCGTCGAGGTGATTCCCGGCTCCCACCGCCTGGGTCTGCTCAGCGCCCACGGCAGCACCCTGAGTGCGGATGACATGCAGCGTCATTGTCCCGCGGAACAGGTGTTGCCGCTGGAGCTCGAAGCCGGACATGGTTTGCTGCTGCACAACTGGCTGATCCATCGCTCGGGTATCAATCCGTCCAATCAGCCGCGTCGTGCCTTCACGGCCTGCTACATGGATGGGCGCACGCGCAGCGTGCTGACCGGCAACCATTTCCCGCTGGTCTCCGGCGCATTGGATGAGGCGCCGCACCATTACGTGCGCCAGCTGCATACCGACCTGGCCGCCCTGCGCCATTCCCAGGGTGTGGCCGAGGAGTACGCGCACTCTCTGGAAGCAGAGGTGGCACGCCTGCGTAGCAAGGTGAGTGAGGTGGAGGCCTATGCCAAGAGCCTGGAGCAGGAGCGCGCCAGTCGCTCGCCGGATACAGCCCCGGCTCCGATCCCGGAGCGCCGTGGCCTGATGTCCAGGGTGGCGGATGCGCTAGGGTCGCGCTCGCGGTGAGCGCGCCACCACCGCCCCTCATCAAGAGCATTGGCCATGTCCTGCTGATTGGCGACCTGGCTGGGCCCGAGCATTTCCATGTCGGCGACGAGGCGATGCTCGAATGCAACCTGCAGATGCTGCGCCGTCTGTTGCCGGCGGCCAGTTTCAGTCTGGTCTCGCGCAACCCGGCTGCCAGTGCCGATCTGTACGGCACCAGGGCCGTTGCGCGGCCCGGCTTTTCCACGGTCTCCGCCGACCGGCAAGCGGAATTGCATCAGATAGACCACTGGCTGGAGTTGGCCGGGCAACAACCCGAGCAACTGCCAGAGGCCCTGCAAGCTTTGTTGCAGGCGGATCTGCTGGTGATCTCCGGTGGCGGCAATCTGTCCAGCACCTGGCCCGAGTACATCCTCGAGCGCCTGGCCCTGGTGCGCCTGGCCCGTCAGCAAGGCATTCCGCTGCTGGTGTTCGGCCAGACCCTGGGGCCGCAGCTGGATGAGGTCGATCGCGCCTTGGTCAGCGAAATTCTCATGGCGGCGCAGTGGGTTGGTCTGCGCGAGGCCGGCTCGGTTGCTCAGGCACTAGAGCTGGGTGTGCCGCTGGCTAACATCGATTATCAGCTGGACGACGCCATGGCCTTGGCTCCTCGCCCAAGCGCTCTATTGGCGTCGGCCTGGGCAGAGGAGGCGAATCGTGGCCCGCTGATTGCCTTGACCTTGCATCCGCTGTTTGTTGGTGCGGAGCGTGAGTGTTGGCTGAATGACGTGGCGGCGGAGCTGGATCAGGTGGTGGCCGAGTTGGACGCGCGTCTGCTGTTCATCCCCCATGTGCGCGACCAGCAGGAGAGTGGCGATGCGGGTGATCGGGCGGTTGGTCTGGCTCTGGCTGCGCGACTGCAGCAGCCGGCGGCAATGTCCGTGCTCGACGTGCAGGGGAGCGGCGAAACTGCCTGGCTCACCCAGCAGGCTGATCTGGTGGTCAGCTCGCGTTATCACCCACTGGTATTCGCCCTGGCCCGCCAGCGGCCCTGCCTGGGCCTGCCAACAGACCATTACACCCTGATCAAGCTGCAGGGTGCGCTGAGTCATGCGGGTTGCGAGGCCGATCTACTGGTGATTCGCGACAGGCGTTGGGATGGGCTGGGGCGTCGCATCATCGCGCAGATCCGTGCCGCTAGCATTGACTCTCAGGATCGGTACTGGTCGACCAGGCTGGAGCAACATGGCAGGGATCGCGAGCAGCGCCTGGCAGCCTGGTTGTACAAACAGCAGCAGCCCCCTGCTCACGACAATACCGAGCTGGTACTGGCCCTGGCTCGCCTGCTTGATGGGGCGGCGCAGACTCGTCTGGCCCTGGCGCGTGAGGCGGAATTGCGTGATGCCATCGAGCACTGGCAGCAGAGCGCCCAGGAGGCCGAGACCTATGCACTGGATCTGGTGGCCGGGCTGCGCCGGGAAACCGATGAGAGTGCCAGTTTGCGTGTTGCGCTTGAAGCGAGCTTACGGCGTGCTGAGTTGGCGGAGCGCTATGCCCAGGGGCTTGAAGCGGCCCGTCAGAGCGAAGCAGCGCAATATGCGCGCAACCTGGCGCTGGAGCGCAGTGGTCGAGCGAAAACCTTGCTCAGGCTGCGGCGCCTGATGCGCCGGCTGTCCCGTAGCTCGCGCTGATAACACTGTCTGCATCTGCAGGCGCGATCCTACTGAGCCGGTTGTTTCAGTGTTCTCCGCTCCAGGCGGCTCGTCAGCCAGCGCAGCGGTGCGGTAATCCGCCATGAGCGGCTCGAATGAATAAGCCTCAGTCGTTCTTGGGCATAAGCAAGCTGGGCCTGTGTATCGGCCAGCAGATCTTGTGCATGCCATAGCTGGATCTGGGTGGAATCTGCTCGCGCTGCGTGTTCGGCGGCCTGGCGTTCACGGAAAATGGCGTTGATGAAGGTCTGTGCGACGCGCTGCTGTCTCTCCAGTTCAAGTTGTACCTCCAGCGCTGTTGCCGTGCTGGCGGCAACAGGTATCGGTCCCGTGCTGTAGGCCTTGGCCAGTAGCGCGTCAAGGTCGAAGAAGGCCAGTGGTTGTGCGGCGCAGGTGGTGACCAGAATGCCATGCGCGGCCTGGATATCCAGGCCCTTTGGACCGCCTTCCTGAGGGTTGCCATCACTACCCCGACGAAACACCTCGTCGTCCATCACTTGCAGGCTTATGCACGGGTCGTAGATGCCCTGCCAGTGGCCGTCGGTCTGGGCATAAACATGCACATAGGGTGCACCGGCATCCGTCATCAGCACATAACGGTCATCGTCACTGATGCGCAGGCCATGGGGATACGTTGCCCCGCGCAACACCGCCACAGGGTCCGCTTCTGTATTCAGGCTGCTGTCATTGGCGTAGAGCAGGCCACTCTGCGTGCTATGGCTGCTGACGGCCAGCCAGCGCCGGTTGCGGCTGATGCTGATGCCATCCGGCATTTCCAGCCACTTGTCCACCAGCATGTGTTCTTCAGTGATGGCGTAGCCCTGCTCGGCATCAATCAGATGCCGCGATACCTGATGGCCTATGGTGCGGCAGACCAGTAGTTCGTATTGGCTTGGGCTCAGCCGCGAGACAACTACCGATCCCGGACCCTGCATGGCCCACTTCTCGGTCGAGAAGCGCTGGATTAACGGTAATTCATCGCCATTGCGGATATCTGCCGGCAGGTGAAACAGGCATAGATCACCATCGCGATTGGCTACCGCGAGCGTTTCGTTATCGAGGAAATCCAGGCCGTGGGGATATTGCAGATGGCTGGAGACCAGAAATGCACCCGCACTCAGGTGAATCTGTTTGCCGGCGCTGGTGTGCAGTATCTCGATATCGAAAACGAAGATCTGATCGCGACTGATCGAGGTCAGGGCGAGGCGCCGGTAATCGGGGGAGAAGCGCAGATCCTCGGTGCGCTGGATGATGGCGAGGAGATCCAGTACTGCCGGCGTGGCGGAGAAGCCGAGTTGCATATCGCTATCCGTGAATGATGAGCCGTGATCTTTTGCAGGCTCGCAGGGAATGGTCGCGAGGACACAAAGCAAAAGCCGCCCTAGGGCGGCTTTTGAGTGCTGGCGATGGTCAGCCGCGCGCGCCGCGCACCCCTTCGGCCAGCTGGCGGCACAGGCCGAGTACGCCGTCCACGGCTTGCTGGTCGTTCTGCGCATTGGCGATCTGGTCGATCAGCGCCGAGCCGACCACCACGCCGTCGGCCAGGCGGGCGATGGTCGCCGCGTGTTCCGGGGTGCGGATGCCGAAGCCGATGCTGATCGGCAGGTCGGTGTGGCGGCGCAGGCGGGCCACGGCTTCCTGCACGTGCTCGATGGTCGCGCTGCCCGAGCCGGTCACGCCGGCCACCGAGACGTAGTAGACGAAGCCGGAGCTGCCGTTGAGCACGGTGGGCAGGCGCTGGTCGTCGGTGGTCGGGGTGGTCAGGCGGATGAAGTCGAGGCCGGCGGCCTGGGCCGGGTCGCACAGGTCGACGTTATGTTCCGGCGGCAGGTCGACCACGATCAGGCCGTCCACGCCGGCTTCCTTGGCGTCGGCGATAAAGCGCGGCACGCCGTAGTAGTGGATCGGGTTGAAATAGCCCATCAGCACCAGCGGAGTGGTCTGGTTCTCGGCGCGGAACTCGCGAACCATCTGCAGGGTTTTCGCCAGGTTCTGCTTGGCCGCCAGGGCGCGGATGTTGGCCAGCTGGATGGCCGGGCCGTCGGCCATCGGGTCGGTGAACGGCATGCCCAGCTCGATCACGTCGGCGCCAGCGTCCGGCAGGCCCTTGAGGATGGCCAGGGAGGCGTCGTAGTGGGGGTCGCCGGCGGTGACGAAGGTCACCAGGGCGGCGCGGTTCTGTTGTTTCAGCTCGGCAAATCGGCTTTGCAGACGGCTCATCAGTTGTTCTCCGATTTGGACAGATCGAGGTGGTGCATGACGGTCTGCATGTCCTTGTCGCCGCGGCCAGACAGGTTGACCACCATCAGGTGATCCTTGGGCAGGGTCGGCGCGCGTTTGAAGACTTCGGCCAGGGCGTGGGCGCTTTCCAGGGCCGGGATGATGCCTTCCAGGCGGCAGCATTGGTGGAAGGCGGCGAGGGCTTCGTCGTCGGTCACCGAGGTGTATTCGACGCGGCCGATGTCGTGCAGCCAGGCGTGCTCGGGGCCGATGCCGGGGTAGTCGAGGCCGGCGGAAATCGAGTGGGCGTCGATGATCTGGCCATCGTCGTCCTGCAGCAGGAAGGTGCGGTTGCCGTGCAGCACACCCGGTACGCCGCCATTGAGGCTGGCGGCGTGTTTGCCGGTCTCGATGCCGTGGCCGGCCGCTTCGACGCCGATGATCTGCACCGATTTATCGTCGAGGAACGGGTGGAACAGGCCCATGGCGTTGGAGCCGCCGCCGATGCAGGCGACCAGCGAATCCGGCAGGCGGCCTTCGTGTTCCTGCATCTGCTCGCGGGTTTCCTTGCCGATCACCGCCTGGAAGTCGCGCACCAGCTCCGGGTACGGGTGCGGGCCGGCCACGGTGCCGATCAGGTAGAAGGTGTTGTGCACGTTGGTCACCCAGTCGCGCAGCGCTTCGTTCATCGCGTCTTTCAGGGTGCCGGTGCCGGCGACCACCGGAATCACGGTGGCACCCAGCAGCTTCATGCGGAACACGTTGGCCTGCTGGCGATCGATGTCGGTGGTGCCCATGAAGATCACGCATTCCATGCCGAAACGCGCGGCCACGGTGGCGGTGGCCACGCCGTGCATGCCGGCGCCGGTCTCGGCGATGATGCGTTTCTTGCCCATGCGCTTGGCCAGGAGGATCTGGCCGATGCAGTTGTTGATCTTGTGCGCGCCGGTGTGGTTCAGCTCTTCACGCTTGAGGTAGATCTTGGCGCCGCCGCAGTGCTCGGTCAGGCGCTCGGCGAAGTACAGCGGGCTCGGACGGCCGACGTAATCGCGCTGGAAGTAGGCCAGTTCCTTGATGAATTCCGGATCGGCCTTGGCCTTGTTGTACTCGGCAGCCAGGTCGTGGATCAGCGGCATCAGGGTTTCGGCGACGTATTGACCGCCGAACGAGCCGAACAGGCCGTTGGCGTCGGGGCCGGTGCGAAGGGAATTCTGTGAACCAGGCATGGCGGGCATCCGTGGGGTAGTCAGACAATGGCGTCAGTTTACGGCTGGACAGCGGTGGAGAAAAACCGATAATTCCGTCAGAAACTGTGAGATTTAATCAATTATCTATAAGGCATCTAGGACAAGGAGTGTACCGATGAGAATGGCCTGGCTTTGGCTTTTTCCGCTGATCGGCGTGGCGTTGTTGGCGGGTGCAGTGGCGGTTCAGGTACACCGCGTGGGCGACCAGGCCAACATGTTGGCCGCCACCGGCACGGTGACCGATATCGCCGGCGGTTGCCCGACCATTGAGTTTTCAACGGTTAATGGTGATGCCGTGAGCTTCCGTGGCGGGGTCTGCAGCAACCCGCCGAGCTTCGATATTGGCGAACCGGCGGCGGTGCTCTACGACGCGGCCAACCCCAGCCACGCCCAACTCGATAGCTTCATGGAGAACTGGTTTGCCAGCCTGATACTGGGCGGCATCGGCGCGCTGTTCACCCTGCTTGGTCTGGTCTTCGTACTGCCTCCGCTATTTGCCAAGCGCCGCGCCGCCGAACTGAGCGTCAGCGGCCAGCCGGTGTTTGCCGACCTGGTCAGCGTGCGCCTCAACGAGTCGCTCAGCGTCAACGGCGTGCACCCGTGGAAGATCGACGCGCAGTGGCTGAACCCGGCGACCAACAAGCTACATCTGTTTTCCAGCGACAACCTGTGGTTTGACCCCAGCCCCTACATTACCCAGCAGCAGGTACGCGTGTTGATCGACCCGCAGAAGCCCAAGCGCTACAGCATGGATACCAGCTTCCTGCCGGAACTGGCGGACTGAGCCATGAGCCAGGAACTGCCGTCGCTCAACGCCCTGCACGCCTTCGAGGCCGTCGCCCGTCTGCACAGCGTCAGCCGTGCGGCGGATGAGCTGCACGTGACCCACGGGGCGGTGAGCCGGCAGATCAAGACCCTGGAGGAACAGCTCGGCGTCGCCCTGTTCGTCAAGGAAGGCCGTGGCCTGCGCCCCAGCGACGCCGGCCTGCGCCTGCGCGATGCCGCCAGCGAGGCCTTCGAGCGCCTGCGCGGGGCCTGTGCCGAACTGCGCCGGCAAGGCCAGGATGCGCCCTTCGTCCTGGCCTGCCCGGGCAGCCTGCTGGCGCGCTGGTTTATCCCGCGCCTGGATCGGCTCAATCGCGAACTGCCGGAGCTGCGCCTGCAGCTGTCCGCCAGCGAAGGCGAACTCGACCCACGCCGCCCCGGGGTGGATGCCACCCTGTGCTTCGCCGCGCCGCCCTGGCCGGCGGACATGCAGGTGTTCGAGCTGGCTGCCGAGCGCATCGGTGCGGTGCTCAGCCCGCGTTACGGCCGCCATGCTGCGCTGGCTGCGGCATCGGCCAGCGCCTTGCTTGGCGAACCCCTGCTGCATACTGCGTCGCGCCCGCAAGCCTGGCCGCAGTGGGCGCAGGCCCATGGGCTGGACGCGCGCCAGCTGCAGCTCGGGCAAGGCTTCGAACACCTGTATTACCTGCTGGAGGCGGCAGCGGCGGGGCTGGGCGTGGCCATCGCGCCGCAGCAGCTGGTAGCCGATGACCTGGCCGCCGGGCGCCTGGTGGCACCCTGGGGCTTTGTCGAAACCTCGGCGCGGTTGGCCTTGTGGGTGCCGGGGCGCAGCCGCGATGGGCGGGCCGAGCGTCTGGCGCAATGGCTGCGTCAGGAGCTGGGCGGCTGAATCTCGTCTAGCCTCAGACATGAGCCTTACTGCCTGAGGAACCTGCCATGTCCGATCACCACACCTACAAGAAAATCGAAGTCGTCGGCTCGTCGAAGACCAGCATCGAAGACGCGATCAACAACGCCCTGGCCGAATGCGCCAAGTCCGTGCGCAACATGGACTGGTTCGAAGTCACCGAAACCCGCGGGCATATCGATGGCGGCAAGGTCGGCCACTATCAGGTCACCCTCAAGGTTGGTTTCCGCATCGGCAATAGCTGAGAACCCGCCCAAAGTCTGCTGCGCGTCGGCCCTGCTGCGTTGAGATCGGGCCCTAGCCCGCAAGGCTTTGCACAGGTTTCGAGGCCGGGCGGAACTCTCCGCCACCTTGCGCTAGGCTGCCTGAGTCTGGCCGCGTGGCGCTGGAGTTCGAACAAGAGCGCGCGCCTTTCCGTCTGGGGTGGTTTGCCCCGCCATGGCTCACTTGAGCCGCTTGCACAACGAAGGAGCGTGACCGATGAAACGACTGATGCTGGGCATCGCCCTGTTCTCCCTGGCCGGTTCGGCCCTGGCCGCCGGCAAGCCGTGCGAGGAGCTCAAGGCGGAAATCGACGCCAAGCTCAAGGCTAAGGGCGTGGCGGCCTACAGCCTGGAAGTGGTGGACAAGGGCAGCGTGACCGACAAGACCGTGGTCGGCAGTTGCGACAAGGGCAGCAAGGAAATCGTCTACCAGCGCGGCTGAACCCGCGCCGCGTGACCCGGGCCGGAGCCTCTGCAAGGAGCTCCGGCCTTTTCATTGGCGTAGTCGGCAATCGGCGAACGGGGATTGCCTTTCTCGACAACGGCCCCATAAAGGACTGACGACCCCAGGAGGCTGTATGAGCACGCTGTCCACCACCCCTTTCTCGATCCTCGACCTGGCGCCAATGCGCGACGACGACGGTGGTCCGGCGCCTGCCCTGCAGCGTTCCCTGGCCCTGGCGCAACACGCCGAGCGCCTGGGCTTCTCGCGCTACTGGGTCGCCGAACACCACAACATGGAAGGCATCGCCAGCTCGGCCACCGCCGTATTGCTCGGCTACCTGGCCGCCGGCACCTCGACCCTGCGCCTGGGCTCGGGCGGCATCATGCTGCCCAACCATGCGCCGCTGGTGGTAGCCGAGCAGTTCGGCACCCTGGCCGCGCTCTACCCCGGGCGCATCGAACTGGGCTTGGGGCGTGCGCCGGGCGCCGACCAGGCCACCGCCCGCGCCTTGCGCCGCGACCGCCTGGGCAGCGCCGAGGACTTCCCCCAGGATGTCGAGGAACTGCAGGCCCTGCTCGGCCCGCGCCAGCCGGGGCAACAGGTGATCGCCATGCCCGGCATGGACAGCAACGTGCCGATCTGGCTGCTCGGTTCCAGCCTGTTCAGTGCTCAGCTGGCGGCGCAGCAGGGTCTGCCTTATGCCTTCGCCTCGCACTTCGCGCCGCGCTATGTGCACCAGGCGCTGCGTATCTACCGGGAAAACTTCCAGCCCTCCAGGGTGCTGGCCAAGCCCTACGCGATGATCGGCGTACCGCTGGTGGCGGCGCCCACTGACGAGGAAGCCGAATTCCTCGCCACCACCGCCTTCCAGCGCGTGCTGGCGCTGATGCGCGGGCAGAGCCTGGTGCTGCGTCCGCCGGTGGAATCCATGGCCGGGCGCTGGCAGCCCCACGAGCAGCAGGCGGTTGGCGATTTCCTCGGCCTGGCGGTGATCGGCGGGCCGGACAAGGTGCGCGCGCGCCTGGAAGTGCTGCTGGAACAGACCGGTGCCGACGAGCTGATCTTCACCTGCGACCTGTACCAGCACGAGCACCGCCTGCGCAGCTTCGAGATCGCCGCCGGGCTGCGTGGCCAAGTGGCCGGCAGCTGCTGAGCCGTAGATACCGTCTTGGGTTAGCCGCGCTTAGCGTGTCCGTGCTTAACGAAAAAGCGCGGCGTAACCCGGTGCCTTATGCACACTCTCACGCCCGTGCGGGGTTACTCCGGCGCAAGCCAGTTTCCAGAACTGACAGCCTGTTGGCGGCTAACCCGCCCTGTTCTGCATGCCGAATCGGCCGGCAGGCTAGAAGCTGCCGCAGCGCAGCACGCGGGCGCGGGCCAGGACGTTGCGCTGCTCGTCGTACAGCCAGCCCTGGGCCCGCATCGCCAGCGGGCGGGCTTCCAGACGGTAGCGCTGGCCGGCGACGAAGTTGTCGTAGCGCAGCTGCAGGTAGCAGGTGATCTGCATCGGCCCCGAGTTGAGATCACCGGTGCCGCCACCGCCGTTGTTCACATCGAACTGGAAGCGCGCCTCCAGCTCATGTACGCCGGGGGCTACCTGGAAGAAGCGCCCGTCGCGCAGGTCGCGACCATCGAGTGTGTGCGCCATCAGCAGGTGGCCCGGCAGGGCATGCAGGTCGACCCAGGCCTTTTGCGGATCGGGCGTTGGCAACGGGCTGGCGCAGGCAACCAGGCCGAACAGGCTGCAGAGGAGCAAACGGCGCATGGCGGGACTCCGTGGCGGTGGCGCGGGGCGTGGGCGATGCAATAGGCTCGTGGCCATGTCGCCATCCTTTGTCGTTGTTTTACTCGACCCTGCGCTGCGCCGCTCGGTTCCCCTGCTGCTCGGCCTGCTGCTGAGCGGTTGCGCGTCGCTGGACTATTACGCCCAGCTCGGCCGTGGTCAATTGGCCCTGTTGCAGGCGCGCGAGTCGGTCAGCCAGGTGCTGGCCGATCCACAGCGCGACCCCGTGCTGCAACGGCGCCTGGCCCTGGCCCAGCAGGCACGCGACTTCGCCAGCGCGCGCCTGGCCCTGCCGGACAACCGCAGCTACCGCCTGTATGCCGACCTCGGCCGGCCCTATGTGGTGTGGAATGTGTTCGCCACGCCGGAACTGTCGCTGGTGCCGCTGAGCCACTGCTTCCCCATCGCCGGCTGCGTCGCCTATCGCGGCTTCTATGCCCAGGGCCGGGCCCGTGGCGCCGCCGCGCTGTTGCGCGAAGAGGGGCTGGATACCTATGTCGCCGGCATCGAGGCCTACTCCACCCTGGGCTGGTTCGCCGACCCTATCCTCAACACCATGCTGCGTTGGGATGACCAGCGTCTGGCCGCGACCCTCTTCCACGAGCTGGCCCACCAGCGCCTGTATGTGGCCGACGACACCGCGTTCAACGAGTCCTTCGCCAGCTTCGTCGAGCAGCAGGGGCTGCGCGAATGGCAGGCCAGCCGTGGCCTGCCGGTGCAGGACGGAGGCCGCCAGCGCCAGCAGTTCACCGCCCTGGTGCTGGCCAGCCGGGCGCGCCTGGAGGCGCTGTATATCAGCCCGGTGAGCGACGCGCAGAAACGCGCCGGCAAGGCCGCCGAGTTCGCCCGCCTGCGTAGCGAGTACCGCCAGCGGCGCGACCGCGAGTGGGCCGGCGACAAGCGCTACGACGCCTGGATCGAGGCGCCGCTGAACAATGCCAGGCTGCTGCCCTTCGGCCTTTACGACCAGTGGGTAGCGGCCTTTGCCGCGTTGTTCCGCCAGGTCGATGGCGCCTGGCCGGCCTTTTATGCACGGGCCGCAGAGTTGGGCGAGTTGCCCCAGGCACAGCGCGAGCAGGCGCTGGCAGCCCTGGCGGCGGGTGGCTAGCGCAGGGCGGGTGCAAACCGCGAGGCCTGCACCGCGGGTTGCACCCGCCCTACGACTGAGTGCACTTCACGCCCTCCTGCCCGGCACGTGCCATAGGTCAGCCCAGGCTGGGCTGCTGGCAATCGCGCTTGCGTTGCGAACGGTTTTCATTAGAGAATAAATGATAGTAATTATCATTTAGTGCGATTGCCGTTGCTTACGCCCACTCCCGCCACCGACCCCGCCACGCAGCAAGCCGTGCACACGCTTTACCGCGAGCACCACGACTGGCTGCGCCTGTGGCTGCGCAAGCGCCTGCCGTGCGCGGAGAGTGCCGCCGACCTGGCGCAGGACACTTTCGTGCGGGTGTTGGTCAGCCGCAAGGCGTTCGACCTGCGTGAGCCGCGCGCCTACCTGAGCAGCATCGCCCGCAGCCTGATGATCGACGGCTTCCGCCGCCGCGCCCTCGAACAGTCCTACCTGGAGGCCCTGGCCCAGCTGCCCGAGCCGCAGGAAATCTCGCCGGAAGCGCGGGTGCTGATTCTCGAAACCCTGCTGGAAATCGACCGCATGCTCGACGGCCTCGGCGCGCGCGGCCGCGAGATCTTCCTGCTGGCCCAGCTCGATGGCCTCAGCCATGTGGAGATCGGCCGGCGCCTGGGCCTGTCGACCAACACCGTGCGCAAGCACCTGCTGCGCGCGCTGACCCAGTGCCTGCTGCTGATCGAGGATTGAGCATGAGTGCCGCCGCCCCTTCCCCGGCCGTGCTGCGCGCCGCCGCCAACTGGTACCTCGACCTGCAGGAGGCGCCGGCCTGCGCCAGCACCGCCGCAGCGCACCGCCGCTGGCTGGACAGCGATACCGCGCATCGCCAGGCCTGGGCCCGGCTGGAGAAGCTGCAAGGCAAGCTGGCCGGGCTGCCCGGCGAACTGGCCCGGCCGGCCTTGCGCGGCGTCGATAGCCGGCGCCGCGAGAGCCTCAAGCTGCTCGGCTTGTTGCTGCTCGGTGGCGGTGCCGCCGGCTTCGGCTGGCAATCCGAGCCGCTGCGCAGCCTGCGTGCCGACCAGCGCACCGCTACCGGCGAACAGCGCAGCCTGCGCCTCAACGATGGCGGCAGCCTGCAGCTGAATACCGGCACGGCGGTGAACCTGGCCTACGGCGAGCGCCTGCGCGAAGTCCAGTTGTTGCAAGGCGAAGTGCTGGTACAGACCGCGCCTGATCCGCAGTCGCGGCCCTTCGTCGTGCATACCGGGCAAGGCAGCATCCGCGCCCTCGGCACACGCTTTCTGGTACGCCGCGACGGCGAGCGCACCCAGGTGCGCGTACTCGAGCATGCGGTGGAGGTGCGTACCCAGGCCGCGCCACAGGCGCCGGTGCGCATCGCGGCGGGGCAGCAGCTGTGGTTCAGCGCCAACGCCTGCGCCGCGCTGGAGCCGCTGGATGCCTACGCCGATGCCTGGACGCGCGGCATGCTGGTGGTCAGCGACTGGCCGTTGCCACGCTTTATCGACGAGCTGGCACGCTACCGCCCGGGCCTGCTCGGCTGCGATCCGGCCCTGGCCGCGCTGCGCATTTCCGGGGCCTTTCAGCTGGCCGACGGCGATGCCCTGCTGGACAACCTGAGCAGCACCCTGCCGCTGCGCATCCACCGCATCAGCCGCTACTGGGTACGCGTCGAGCCGGCGTGAACACCAGCGGGTGAAAAAATAGTTCTCTCGGGTGTTGTTGATTCCGCTTCTCATTCGACTTGGTAGGAAAGCGCCATCAGTGCGCTGCCAACGCCAACCTATCCAAGGAACTTTCCATGTCGCGCCCGACCGCACCGCGCAGCGCCCAGCTGCTTCGTTCTCCCGTACCCAGCTCGCTGAGCAAGGCCATCCACTGCGCGTTGCTCGGCGCGGCCCTGGCCCTGCCGCTGGGCGGTGCGCTGCTGGCTGAGCCGGCCTGGGCGCAAAGCGTGGCGGCCGAGCGCGAGTTCGCCATCGCCGCCGGTTCGCTGGAGTCGGCGCTGAACAGCTTCGCCGCCACCGCCGGAGTCAGCGTGTCGTTCTCCCCGGATGCGGTGCGTGGCCGTCAGTCGGCCGGCCTGCGCGGGCGCTACAGCGTCGACCAGGCGCTCAACCAGCTGCTCGCCGGTAGCGGTGTGCAGGTAGTGCGCCAGGCCAGCGGCAACTACTCGCTGCTGCCGCCGCCGGAAGCCGGTTCGGCCCTGCAACTGGACGCCACCAGCGTTACCGGCACCGGCCTGGGTGCTACCACCGAAGGCAGCGGTTCCTACACCACAGGTTCGACCAGCACCGCCACCGGCCTGCCGCTGTCGATCCGCGAGACCCCGCAGTCGGTGTCGGTAATCACCAGCCAGCGCATGCAGGACCAGGGCCTGACCCAGCTCACCGACGTGGTGCGCCAGACCCCCGGCCTGACCCTCAGCCAGAGTGGCGGCAACGGCGGCGATAACAGCGCCATCTACTCGCGTGGTTTCAAGGTTGAGAACTACCAGATCGATGGCCTGCAGCTGCTCGACAGCAACTACGAGAGCCCCGCGCAGAGCAACGACATGGCCCTGTACGACCGCGTGGAAGTGATCCGTGGCGCCACCGGCCTGACCAACGGCGTGGGCACCCCGGGTGCCACCCTGAACATGATCCGCAAGCGCCCGACGGCCGACTTCAAGAGCAATGTCACGGTGACCGGCGGCTCCTGGGATTACCGGCGCACCGAGGCCGACGTCAGCGGTGCGCTGACCGACAGCGGCAATGTGCGCGGGCGCCTGGTTGGCGCGTACCAGGAAAACGATTCCTATGTCGACCGCCTCAGCGAGCGCAAGGAAGTGTTCTACGGGGTGATCGAAGCCGATCTGACGCCCGATACCCTGCTGACCTTCGGCCTGGACTCGCAGTCCGACAACTATGACGGCCATGCCCGCAGTGGCCTGCCGTTGTTCAACAACGACGGCACTCGGGCCGACCACGACGAGTCGGATTCCGCCGCCGCCGATTGGGCCTACTCCGAGCGCAGTGCCGTGTCTGCCTTCGCCATCCTCGAGCACAACCTGAGCGAGCGCTGGAAGGCCAAGCTGAGCCTGAATAATCGCCGCAGCGAGTACGACGAATTCAGTGGCTATGCCGGCGGCAACAACTATGCGGCTGGCGCCGATCCTGCCTCGATGGTGTTCTATGCCAACCGCTGGAAAGCCAAGCCGGTGCAGAACAGCTTCGACCTGAACCTGGCAGGCAGCTACGACCTGTTCGGTCTGGAGCACGACGCCATCATCGGCTACAGCCAGCAGAAGACCGACTACAGCACGCCTGCCTACACCTGGTGGCGCCCCTTCCCGGTGATCGGCAACATCTACACCTGGGATGGCAAGACACCGGCCAAGCCTGATCTGCAGGCCTACGGTGGCATCGACTTCAGCGAAGAACAGAACGCCGCCTACGCCAGCACCCGCCTGCGGGCCAGTGACGACCTGTCGTTCATCCTCGGGGCGCGGGTCATCGACTGGGAAAACACCATCAAGAACGAGTACTACGACGGCACGCCGAGCGATGGTAGCAAGCGCAGCGAAACCGGCGTGGTCACCCCGTTCGCCGGGGTGGTCTACGACCTCAACGACATCTGGTCGGTGTACGGCAGCTATACCAGCATCTTCAAGCCGCAGAGCAACAAGACCCTGACCGGTGCCTATATCGATCCGCTGGAAGGCGTCGGCTATGAAGTGGGCAGCAAGGCGGCCTTCTTCGACGACCGCCTGAACTTCGGCCTGGCCCTGTACCAGATCGAGCAGGACAACCTGGCCGTGGCTCTGGACAACCAGTACGCGCCCGATGGCAGCCAGGCTTACCGTGCCGAGTCCGGCACCAAGACCCGTGGTTTCGAGGTGGAAGTCACTGGCGAAGTGGCCACCGACTGGCAGGTCAGCGCCAGCTTCAGCCGCAACATCGTGCAGGACAGCGAAGGCAACGCGCTCAACACCAATATCGCGCAGAACACCGCCAAGCTGTTTACCAGCTACACCCTGCGCAGCCTTGGCAACGGCCTGACCTTCGGTGGTGGCGTCAACTGGCAGAGCGAGGCCTACAGCGACGGCGTCGGCCCGTTGGGCGTGCGCTTCACCCAGGACGACTACGCCGTGGTCGATGCCTTTGCCCGCTACCCGCTGACCCAGCAGCTGAGCGCCACCCTCAACCTCAACAACCTGCTGGACGAGGAGTACTACACCACCACCTCCTCCAGCTATTTCGGTGCTCCGCGCAACGCCACCCTCGGCCTGCGCATGGACTTCTGATTGGCCCCGTCGCCCTGGCGGGCTCAGGTTCGCCAGCGCGGCTGACATATCCCGTCACAGCTTCGGCTGTGTTCGGGGTGCGGGTTTTGCCCCGCTCGTTCGTCCTGGCTACAGGGACTCTGCAATTTCCCTGGCCGCTGTTTCTCTGCCGCTGGCGTTGCCGGCGGTTTTTCTTTGTACCGAACGATGGCTGTTTGCTGATGAAACCGACTGACTCCTCCCCCGGACGCGCCCGCCTGCTGTGGTCGCGCACCGCTGCCGCGATTCTCGGCGGCTATGCGCTGACCTCGGCCGCGGTGATCTTCCTCGGCGCCGTGCTGCCGCTGCCCAAGAGCCAGGCCGTGCTGGCTGCCTCGCTGGCCAGTTTCGCGGTGTACACCGCCGCCATCGTCTGGGTCTTCGCCGTGCAGGACAACCGTCGCGCCTGGCTCGGCCTGTTGCTGCCGGCCGTGGTCCTGGCCGTGTCCGGCTGGTGGTTGGGGAGGGGCATGGTATGAGTCAGCCAGTCGAGAAGGACGGCCTGCGCCAGTCGATGGCCTGGCTGCACACCTGGGGTGGGCTGTGGGCCTGCTGGGTATTGTTCGTGGTGTTTCTCACCGGCTCGCTCGGCGTGTTCGACGAGCCGATCACCCGCTGGATGAAACCGCACCTGCCGCAGGCCGCCGAGGCCACTGGCGGTAGCGGCATGGACGATGGCTTCGACCGCCCGCAAGCGGTACGCATGGCCAACGCCTGGTTCGTCGAGAACCAGCCTGGCGCGCACTTCTGGAGCATCGGTTTGCCCTCGGACGAAGACCCGTCGATCCGCCTGTTCTGGCAGGATCCGCAGGAAAACTTCCACGACGCGCGCATCGACGCGCAGACCGGTCAGCCGGTGGACGGCTCGCTGGAGCGCGAAAGCGAGGGCGGCCACCACTTCGTGCACATGCACTTCGAGTTCCACGGCGGCACCGCCGGCATCTGGCTGGTCGGCTTCTTCACCATGGCCATGCTGGTCGGCCTGGTCAGCGGGGTAATTACCCACAAGCGCATCTTCAAGGACTTCTTCACCTTCCGCCCGGGCAAGGGCCAGCGCAGCTGGCTGGACGCGCACAACGCGGTGTCGGTGCTGAGCCTGCCGTTCCAGCTGATGATCGCCTACACCGGCCTGGCGACTTTCTACGCCCTGTACATGCCGGTCGGCATCGCCACCCATTACAGCAACGAGGAAGCCTACTTCGCCGAGCTGCTGAACCAGCCGGCGCAGCAGGAACACACCGGCATCGCCGCGCCGCTGGCCAAGGTCGATGAGCTGCTGGTGCGTGGTGAAGCGCAGCTGCAGCGCCCGGTCAGCTTTGTCAGCATCGAGCACCCCAACGACAGCAGTTCCAGCGTGCGCCTGTTCGGCCGTTTCATCGAGAAGAGCGGCGAGTACCGCCTGCTCGGCGACGGTGGCGGCCAGGTGCTGTTCAACGGCGTGACCGGCGCACAGACCGACATCCAGATGCCCGGTGAGCTGCGCGGTGGTGCCTCGCAGGACGTGCAGTCGGTGATGGCCAACCTGCACTTCGCCGCGTTCGGCGGGCAGGCCGCGCGCTGGCTGTACTTCATCTGCGGCCTGGCTGGCGCGGCGATGATGGCCACCGGGGCGATCCTGTTCATGGTCAAGCGCCGCCAGCGTTCGCTGCACGAGTTCGGCGCGCGCACGCCGCAGGTCTACCGCTTGATCGAAGTGCTCAATATCGCCTCGATCAGCGGCCTGGGCCTGGCCTGCATCGCCTTCTTCTGGGCCAACCGGATCATCCCGCCTGGCATCAGCGACCGCCCCGAGTGGGAAATCGCCGCCTTCTTCGCGGTCTGGCTGGCCACTTCCATCCACGCCGCCCTGCGCCCGGCGAGCCGCGCCTGGATCGAACAGCTGCTGGCCATCGCCCTGCTCTGCCTGGCCCTGCCGTTGCTCAATTGGCTGGTGGTCGGCGACCAGTTCATCACCTACCTGCAACGCGGCGACGGCGAGCGCGCTGGGGTCGAACTGGTGGCCATCGCGTTCGGCCTGCTCAGCCTGTGGACGGCGCGCCGCGTCTGGCACAAGGGCCAGCAGGCGGCCAGCGCCAAGCCACGCCGCGAGCGTGCGCGCAGTGTCGAAGCGGAGGTGGCCTGATGAGCGTCGCCTTCGCCCTGATTCTTGGCAGCGCCCTGTGCTACGCCGGCATGGCCGCGCTGTGCCTGGGCATGGACCGCCATCACCAGCAGGTCTGGTCGCGCAAGGCGCCGCGTCTGCAGCGCGGGCTGCGCCTGGCCGGCTGGCTGCTGCTGGGCGTGGCCCTGTGGCCGTGCATTCGCGCCTGGGGCAGCTCGGTCGGTGTGGTGATCTGGTTCGGCCTGCTGACGGGCGCCGCCCTGCTGCTGGTTCTGCTGTTGCCTTACCGGCCCAAGGGCGCCGCGCTGTTGATGGCCCTGACTCTGCTGGGCAGCTTGCCCGCGCTGTTGTGGAGTGCCGGCTGATCCGCTGGTGTGCAAGGACGAGCATTCAATGAGTTTCCCTTCTGCAAAAACTATCCGTCGCGGCCTGTTGCTGGTGCTGCCGCTGGCCGTGGTTGGCGGCGTACTGGCCTGGCGCAGCGAGCCGGCCCCGGCCTTTGCCACCGAAGCGGTCAGCCGTGGCGATGTCGAGGCCACGGTGGTGGCCATCGGCACCCTGCAGCCGCGCGAGTCGGTGGATGTCGGCGCCCAGGTGTCCGGCCAGGTCACCCGCCTGCATGTCGAGCCCGGTGATCATGTCGAGAAAGGCCAGCTGCTCGCCGAGATCGACGCCAGCCTGCACCAGGCCACGGTCGAAGCCGACCGCGCGGCACTCGACGGCCTGCGCGCGCAGCTCGAAGAACAGCAGGCGCAGTTCGACCTGGCCCAGCAGCAACACCAGCGCCAGCAACGCCTGGCTGTGGACGAAGCGACTCGCGAGGAAGACGTGCAGGTCGCTGCCGCCGGGCTGAAGGCCGCCCAGGCGCGGCTCAAGCAGCTGCGCGCGCAGATCGCCGAGAGCCGGGCGCGGCTCAAGGGCAACGAGGCGCAGCTCAGCTACACCCGCCTCTACGCGCCGATTGCCGGCACCGTGCTGGGCGTCGACGTCAAGCAGGGCCAGACCCTCAACGCCACCTACCAGACGCCGACCGTGCTGCGCATCGCCAACCTCTCGGCGATGACCGCCTGGACCAAGGTCTCCGAAGCCGATATCCGCCAGCTCAAGCCGGGCCTCGGCCTGTACTTCACCACCCTGGGTGGCGACGGTCGCCGCTGGCACGCCAAGATCCGCCAGATCCTGCCGTCGCCACCGCTGCCGCCCGTGGCCTCGGGGGAAGCCGGTGCCGCCCCGGTGACCATGAAGGCGGTGCAGTACACCGTGCTGTTCGACGTCGACAACCAGGATGGCGAGCTGATGCCGCAGATGACCGCCCAGGTCACCTTCATCACCGCCGCCGCGCGTGGCGTGCTTACCGCGCCGCTGGAAGCGCTGCAGGCGGTGGACGGCGAGGTCGGCCTGTTCCGCGCCCGCGTGCTCAACGCCAAGGGCCGCCCGGAGAACCGCGAGGTGCATGTCGGCGCACGTAGCCGCCAGCGCGTGGAAGTGCTCGACGGCCTGCAGGAGCAGGAACAGCTGATCACCGCCGAGCTGCCGGACACCCGCGTGGCGAGGTTCCAGTGGTAAGCAGCACGCCGCTGATCGAGCTGGAGAATATCCGCCGCTGCTATGGCGGCCATGACGGCGCGCCGGAAGTGGCGGTGCTGCGCGGGGTCAGCCTGGCCATCGGCGCCGGCGAGTTCGTTGCCATCGTCGGTGCCTCCGGCTCCGGCAAGTCGACCCTGATGCACCTGCTCGGCTGCCTCGACCGGCCGACTTCGGGCAGCTACCGCTTCGCCGGTCGCGATGTCGCCGCGTTCGATGCCGACCAGCTGGCCTGGCTGCGTCGCGAGGCGTTCGGCTTCGTGTTCCAGGGCTACCACCTGATCGCCACCGAGTCGGCGCGCGAGAACGTGGAGATTCCCGCGCTGTACGCCGGCATGTCCGCCGAGCAGCGCCACGAGCGCGCCAGCGCCCTGCTCGCCCGCCTGGGCCTCGGCGAGCGCCTGGAGCATCGGCCCAGCCAGCTGTCCGGCGGCCAGCAGCAGCGGGTGTCGATCGCCCGCGCGCTGATGAACGGCGGACGCATCATCCTCGCCGACGAACCCACCGGTGCCCTCGACTCGCACAGCGGCCAGGAAGTCATGGCCCTGCTGCGCGAACTGGCGGCGGCTGGGCACACGGTGATCCTGATCACCCACGACCGCGACGTGGCGGCCCAGGCGCAGCGGGTGATCGAGATCCGCGATGGCGAGATCGTCAGCGACAGCGGCGCCCAGCCCTCGGCCCAGGCATTGCCGGCGCCGGACATGGCGGCGGCCGGGCAGGGCCAGCGCCTGCCCTGGTGGAAGACCTTCGACGAAGTGGCGCGCTCGGCCTGGCGGGTGATGTGGCTGAACCGCTTCCGCACCGCGCTGACCCTGCTCGGCATCGTCATTGGCGTGGCCTCGGTGATCGTCATGCTCGCCATCGGCCTGGGCACCAAGCACAAGGTGATGACGCAGATGGCCTCGATGGGCGCCACCACCCTCTACCTGTACAGCGCCCAGCCGCCCGAGGGCGGCCCCTGGGGCGTGCTCAGCGAGGCGGACATGCTGGCCGTGGCCGCGCTGCCGGAAGTCGACCTGGCCACGCCGGTGATCGGTAACCCGCGCACCGTGCAGTACGGCAATGTCTCGCGCGACATCTACGTGTATGCCAGCAACGAGCAGCTGCCCGGCATCCACCACTGGCCGCTGGCGCTGGGGCGCTTCTTCAACGCCGCCGAGGACGAGTCCCTGGCGCCGGTGGTGGTGCTCGGGCACAAGGCGCGGCAGCAGTTCTTCCGCGACGAACCGAACCCGCTGGGCAAGCAGCTGCTGGTCGGCGATGCGCCGTTCGAAGTGATCGGGGTGATGGCCGAGAAGGGCAAGGAGTCCGGCGCCGACTACTACGACGAGATGGTCTTCATCCCCTACAAGGCCGGCCGCGCGCGGGTCTACCAGGACATCCTGGAACCGGAATACGCCACCCTCACCGCCATCTCCACCAGCCAGGTCAACGCTGCCGGCGAGGCGGTGCGCGAGCTGCTGCTGGCGCGTCACGGTCGCGAGGATTTCGCCGTGGACAACGCTGCGGCCAAGGTCCAGGCGGAATCCGATACCCAGGACAGCATGACCCGCATGCTCGGCCTGATCGCCGCCGTGTCGCTGCTGGTCGGCGGCATCGGGGTGATGAATGTGATGCTGATGACCGTGCGCGAGCGCACCCGCGAGATCGGCATCCGCATGGCCACCGGTGCGCGCCAGCGCGACATTCTCCAGCAGTTCCTCGGCGAGGCGGTGCTGGTCACCCTGGTCGGCGGCAGCATCGGCGTGCTGCTCGGCCTGCTGGTCGGCGCCGGGCTGATTGTCGCCGGCGTGCCGCTGATCTTTTCCCTCAGCGCCATGCTCGCCGCCTTTGCCTGCGCGGTGGCCACTGGGCTGCTGTTCGGTTACCTGCCGGCGAAGACCGCCGCAGAGCTAGACCCGGTTGTCGCGTTGGCGGCGGAATAGGATGAAACCTGCAATGACTTACCGCCTGCTGTCCCTGCCCCTTCTGCTGGCTTTGCACGGCTGCGCCAACGAGGCGCCCGCCGTAGCCACTCCGGCGGCGCCGACCCAGTGGCAGCATGCGCCGCTGGTCAGTGCGCAGGTCGCGCCGGACTGGTGGCAAGGCTTCGCCAACCCCGAGCTGGATCGCCTGGTCGAACAGGCATTGCTGGTCAACGACGACCTGGCCGCTGCCGTCGCCCGCGTGCGCCAGGCCGAGGCCAGCGCACGGATGGCCGGCGCGCCGCTGTTGCCGCAACTCGACGGCAACCTCGGTGCTGGCCGCGCCGGACGCCTGGGTGGTGACGCCGAAGTGGCGGGCAACAACTATTCGGCGGGATTGGCCGCCAGCTACGAGGTCGACCTGTGGGGCCGCCTCGACGCCGGCCGCGACAGCGCCCTGGCCGATCTGCGTGCCAGCCAGTTCGATCAAGCGGCGCTGCAGGTCACCCTCAGCGCCGGGGTGGTGTCCAGCTGGCTGCAGCGGGTCGGCCTGGACCAGCGCCAGCGTATCGCCGTGCTCAATCTGAACAACGCCGAGCGGGTGCTGCGCACCGTCGAGTCGCGCCAGCGCGCCGGCGCCGCCACCAGCCTGGAACTGGCCCAGCAGCGCGGCGTGGTTGCCGAGCAGCAGCGTGCCCTCGCCGCGCTGAGCCAGCAGACTGAAGACAGCCGCGTGGCGCTGGCCGTATTGCTGGGCCAGAGCAGCAGCGGGCAACTGGGGCTGGTCGAACAGCAGCTGGAGGCCCTGCAACTGCCGCCTATCAGCGCCGGCATCCCCAGTGATCTATTGCTGCGTCGCCCGGATCTGGCCCGTGCCGAAGCACAACTGGCCGCCGCCGATGCCGATGTGCAGGTTGCCCGCGCCGCGCTGTTGCCTCGCCTGAACCTGACGGCCACGGCCGGCGGCAATGCCGGACGAGCGTCGGACGTGTTCGCCGATCCGATTTATTCCCTGGGTGCGGCACTGCTGGCGCCGATTTTTGATGGCGGCTACCTGGCCGCCAGCCGCGACCTGGCCGTGGCGCGTCGTGAGGAGTTGCTGGCCACCTACCGCAGCAGCATCGTCAGCGCCTTCGCCGATGTGCAGCTGGCGCTCAATGGCCTGGCCGGGGTCGAGGCGCAGTGGCAGGCGCAACAGGCGGTGCTGGAACAGGCTGAGCTGGCCTTCCGCCTGTCCGAGTCGCGCTACCGCGCCGGCGCCGACAGCCTGCTGACCCTGCTCGACACCCAGCGCACCCTGTACGCCGCCCAGGACGACAGCGCCCAGCTGCAACTGGCGCGCCTGCAGGCCGGCGTGGCGCTGTACCGCGCCCTTGGTGGCGGCTGGCAGGTGGATTCAACGATACGTTAGACGTCGTAGCCTTCGGCCAGGTGCAAATCCTTGAGCTTCACGTAGTTGGCCGCGCTGTAGCTAAAGAAGGCGCGCTCCTTGTCGCTCAGCGCCCGCGCCTGCTTCACCGGGCTGCCGACGTACAGGTAGCCACTTTCCAGCACCTTGCCCGGCGGCACCAGGCTGCCGGCGCCGATGATCACTTCGTCCTCGACCACGGCGCCGTCCATGACGATGCTGCCCATGCCGACCAGGATGCGATTGCCCAGGGTGCAACCATGCAGGGTCACCTTGTGGCCGATGGTCACTTCGTCGCCGATCAGCAGCGGGAAGCCGTCCGGGTTGAACGGCCCGGCGTGGGTGATATGCAACACGCTGCCGTCCTGCACGCTGGTGCGCGCGCCGATGCGGATACGGTGCATATCGCCACGGATCAGGGCGAAGGGCCACACCGAGCTGTCTTCGCCCAGTTCGACATCGCCGATGACTACGGCGCTGCGGTCGACAAACACCCGTGCGCCGAGCAATGGAGTCACTCCCTGGTACTTGCGAATCGCCACGATAGTCTCCTCCAAGCTGCGGTTTGCCCCGATTGTAATTAACATGCGGGGCATTCCGGTTGTGAAATGCCCTCCGCGGCCCCATAACCTGTTCATGAATATGCGCATCAAAGGTGCCTTGCCGTGTCCGCCAGCAACCCTCTTCTCCAAGACTTCGACCTGCCGCCCTACTCCCTGATCAAGCCCGAGCATGTCGAGCCGGCCGTCAGCCAGATCCTCGACGACAGCCGTGCCGCCGTGGCCGCGCTGCTGGCGCAACCGGGCAAGCCGAGCTGGAATGGCCTGGTGCTGGCCCTCGACGAGCTGGGCGCGCGCCTCGGCCGGGCCTGGAGCCCGGTCAGCCACCTCAACGCGGTGTGCAACAACGCCGAGCTGCGTGCTGCCTACGAGGCCTGCCTGCCCAAGCTGTCGGAGTACTGGACCGAGATGGGTCAGAACAAGCCGCTGTTCGAGGCCTATGAAGCGCTGGCGGGCAGCCCCGAGGCCGCTGGCTTCGACGTGGCGCAGCGCACCATCCTCGAGCACGCCCTGCGCGACTTCCGCCTGTCCGGTATCGACCTGCCGGAGGCGCAGCAGCAGCGCTACGGCGAGATCCAGATGAAGCTGTCCGAGCTGACCAGCAAATTCTCCAACCAGCTGCTCGACGCCACCCAGGCCTGGACCAAGCACGTCACCGACGCGACCCAGCTGGCCGGCCTCACCGAGTCGGCCCAGCTGCAGATGGCCCAGGCCGCCGAAGCCAAGGGCCTGGACGGCTGGCTGATCAGCCTGGAATTCCCCAGCTACTTCGCGGTGATGACCTACGCCGACGACCGCGCCCTGCGCGAAGAGGTCTACGCCGCCTACTGCACCCGTGCCTCCGACCAGGGGCCGAACGCCGGGCAGAACGACAACGGCCCGGTGATGGCCGAGATCCTCGACCTGCGCCAGGAACTGGCCGGCCTGCTCGGCTTCGCCAGCTACAGCGAACTGAGCCTGGCCAGCAAGATGGCCGAGTCCACCGAACAGGTGCTGAACTTCCTGCGCGACCTGGCCGTGCGCAGCAAGCCGTTCGCCGCCCAGGACTTGAGCGAGCTGAAAGCCTTCGCCGCCGAGCAGGGCTGCAACGATCTGCAGAGCTGGGACGTTGGCTACTACAGCGAGAAACTGCGCGAGCAGCGCTACAGCATTTCCCAGGAAATCCTCCGCGCCTACTTCCCCATCGACAAGGTGCTGACCGGCCTGTTCGCCATCGTCGAGAAGCTCTACGGCATCCAGATCAAGGAGCTGTCCGGCTTCGACAGCTGGCACCCGGACGTGCGCCTGTTCGAGATCAGCGAGAACGGCCAGCACGTTGGCCGCTTCTTCTTCGACCTCTACGCCCGCGCCAACAAGCGCGGCGGTGCGTGGATGGACGGCGCGCGCGACAAGCGTCGCTCGGCGCAGGGTGAACTGATCAGCCCGGTGGCCAACCTGGTGTGCAACTTCACCCCGGCGGTCGGCGGCAAACCGGCGCTGCTGACCCACGACGAAGTCACCACCCTGTTCCACGAATTCGGCCACGGCCTGCACCACCTGCTGACCCGCGTCGAGCATGCCGGTGCTTCGGGCATCAACGGCGTGGCCTGGGACGCGGTCGAGCTGCCGAGCCAGTTCATGGAGAACTGGTGCTGGGAGCCGGAAGGCCTGGCACTGATCTCCGCCCACTACGAGAATGGCGAGGCGCTGCCGCAGGACCTGCTGGACAAGATGCTGGCGGCGAAGAACTTCCAGTCCGGGCTGATGATGGCGCGGCAGATCGAGTTCAGCCTGTTCGACTTCGAGCTGCACGCCACCCATGGCGACGGCCGCAGCGTGCTGGATGTGCTGGAAGGCATCCGCGCCGAGGTCTCGGTGATGCGTCCGCCGGTCTACAACCGCTTCCCCAACAGCTTCGCGCATATCTTCGCCGGCGGTTACGCGGCCGGTTACTACAGCTACAAATGGGCTGAAGTGCTCAGCGCCGACGCCTTCTCCAAGTTCGAGGAAGACGGCGTGTTCAACGCCGACACCGGCCGCGCGTTCCGCGAGGCGATCCTCGCCCGTGGCGGTTCGCAGGAGCCGATGGTGCTGTTCGTCGACTTCCGTGGCCGCGAGCCGAGCATCGACGCCCTGCTGCGCCACCTCGGCCTGAGCGCGGAGGCGGCATGAGCGACGCACCCGTGAAGAAACGCTTTATCGCCGGCGCCGTGTGCCCGGCATGCAGCGAGATGGACAAGATCCAGATGTGGGATGTCGACGGCGTACCGCACCGCGAGTGCGTGGCCTGCGGCTACGCCGACACCTTGAATGCTCAAGGCCAGTCGGTGCCCAAGGAGCTCGGCACACGAGTCAGCCTGGCGCCGCCTAAACCGGCCGACCCCAAGGTGCAGGGCGTGCAGTTCTTCCCTAACCCGAAGCTCAAGAAGCCCAGCGAGTAACGCAGGGCTTGGGCACGGCGGGCGGCGTGGCCGGCGGCAGTGTCTACGCTGCAAGGGGTGTGCGCCAGCCGTAAGCGCTCCTCGCCGACGGTGGCCCTGGTCGTATCAGGAGGATTCGCCGTGGCTTGTCGATTGCCGTTGTCCCGTCCTTCACGTCGGGAGCCATCGCGCCGTGCTTGATCGTTATCACCTGCTGGCCAGTTTGCGCGCCGTGCGCGTGCCGCAGACGCTGGTCAGCCCGGTGCTGCAGCGCAAGGCTGGATTGCCCGGGCGTTTGCTGTTCTGCCTGCTGTTGGTCGGCGGGCTGGGCTACACCGGTTTCAGCCTGTTCGCCGACATGCGCGCCAGCGGCGTCGAAGCGCACTTCGCGTTGCCGCTGCTGGTGCTCGGCGTGGCCTTGCTGGTGGCACTGGGTTTCGAGTTCATCAACGGTTTTCACGACACCGCCAACGCGGTGGCCACGGTGATCTACACCAACGCCTTGCCACCGAACGTGGCGGTGCTGCTGTCCGGCCTGTGCAACTTCCTCGGCGTGCTGCTTTCCAGCGGCGCGGTGGCCTTCGCCATTGTCAGCCTGCTGCCGGTCGACCTGATGCTGCAGACGGGCAGCGGTGCCGGCCTGGCGATGATCTTCGCCCTGCTGATCGCCGCCATCCTGTGGAACCTCGGCACCTGGTGGCTGGGGTTGCCGGTATCGTCGTCGCATACCCTGATTGGCTCCATCGTCGGCATCGGCCTGGTCCACGGCCTGCTCAGCGGCAACCTCTCGGCCAGCGGCAGCGACTGGGCGCAGCTGCAGAAGATCGGTTATGCGCTGTTGCTCTCGCCGCTGCTGGGTTTTGTCGCTGCCGCGCTGTTGCTGCTGCTGTTGCGCCGGCTGCTGCACAGCCCGGCGCTGTTCCGTGAGCCCGAGGGACGCACGCCGCCGCCCTGGTGGATTCGCCTTCTGCTGATCCTGACCTGCTCCGGGGTGTCGTTCGCCCATGGCTCCAACGACGGGCAGAAGGGCATCGGCCTGATCATGCTGATCCTGATCGGCACTGTGCCGCTGACCTTCGCCCTCGACCGCAGCCAATCGCAGGCGCAGACCGAGCAGTTCGCCGCCCTCAGCCTGGCTACCGGGCAGGCCTTGCAGCGGGCCCGACCGGCAGTGCTGGCGCCCGAGCCGCGCCAGGTGCTGGTCGACTACCAGCTCAGCGAGCAGGTCACTCCGCTGCTGTTGCCTGCATTGGCCGAGCTGCTCGGGCAGATTGGCCGCGAGCTGCAACGCCACGGCAGCCTGGCGGCGGTGCCGCAGGAGGCGGTGCTGGCGCTGCACAACGACCTGTACCTGAGTGCCTCGACCATTGTCCTGCTGGATCATCAACAGCTCGGCCTGGGCCCCGAAACCTGGGGCGCGCTGCAGGCGTTCCGCGTGCAGAGCGAGGGGGTGACCCGTTTCGTGCCGCTGTGGGTCAAGGTGGCGGTGGCCTTTGCCCTTGGCCTCGGTACTCTGGTCGGCTGGCGGCGTATCGTCGCTACTGTCGGCGAGGGCATCGGCAAGGCGCGCATGACTTACGCCCAGGGCGCTTCCGCGCAGCTGGTGACCATGCTCACCATCGGCGCGGCGGATGCCTACGGCCTGCCGGTATCGACCACCCAGGTGCTGTCGTCCGGGGTGGCCGGAACCATGGTCGCCAATGGCAGCGGCCTGCAGGGCAAGACCGTGCGCAATCTGCTGCTGGCCTGGGTACTGACCCTGCCGGCGGCGATCTTCCTGGCCGGTGGGCTGTACGGGCTGTTCAGCGTTTTCCTGTAGTACCGCCAGCGTGCAAGCTCGGCCCGGTGTTGCAGCGAAGCCGGCGGCTGGGGAGCTTTCTGCGTCAGGCTGTACGCCGCCGCGTGTGCAGCTATTATCGGCGGCATGACCGTCGCCCTTCCGCTTCGCAAGGAATGTCCGCCGGGCCTGTGCATCTGCGAGCGTGAGCGTTTGCTGGAGCAGGCCGGCGCCGATCTGCGCGTCCTGCAGCTGACCCTGCAGGAGGAAAAGCGCCTGCTCGAGCGCCTGGAAAACCTCGCCGACCTGGCCGACCTGCAACGCATGCAGCTGCGCATGTCCCAGCAGCTCGGCATCAGCCTGCAGATCACCCCGAGTCTCAACGAGGTGCGCACCATGCGCGGCATCAGCATCGTCGTCGAGGCGCAGCCGGGGCTGTGCCGCAAGACTCGCCAGGCCATCCCCACGGCGATCCGTCGCAGCCTGGAGCGGCACCCGGAAATCGCCTACGCGATCCTCAACGCCAACGACCTGCTGCGCGACGCTTGACCATTCGGCAGTGCCGGTTTGCGGCAGTGGATAACTCGATATACTGTGTTTATATACAGTATTTGAGTGTGCCGACATGTCGATCATTCCGCCACGCGGTCGTGGTACCGCCAGCAATCCGCACAACCGTTTCGCCCCGACCCGCTCGCAGGTCGAGGACGATGGCTGGTTCCAGGAGGAAACCCCGCAGAGCCTGGCCACCGAGGTGCGCCGCGAGCTGGCGAAGACGGTGATCAGCCGCAACCAGTCGCCGGACGTCGGCTTCGACCGCTCGGTAAACCCCTATCGTGGCTGCGAGCACGGCTGCATCTACTGTTTCGCCCGGCCCAGCCATGCTTACTGGGACCTGTCGCCGGGGATCGATTTCGAAACCAGGCTGATCGCCAAGACCAATCTGGCCGACCGGCTGGAGGAGGAACTGGGCAAGCCTGGCTATGTGCCGCGGCCCATTGCTCTGGGCATCAACACCGACGGCTACCAGCCGATCGAGCGCGAGTATCAGCTGACCCGGCGCGCCCTGGAGATCCTCCTGCGCTTTCGTCACCCGGTGAACATCATCACCAAGAGCTCGTTGATCCTGCGCGACCTTGACCTGCTCGCCGAGCTGGCCAGCCACAACCTGGTCAGCGTGGCATTCAGCCTGACCACCCTGGATGACCAGCTGAAACGCATCATGGAGCCGCGTGCTGCTTCACCCTCCGCGCGCCTGCGGGCCATGCGCACCCTGGGTGAGCATGGCGTACCGGTCAGCGTGATCACCGCGCCGATGATTCCGATGATCAACGACATGGAGCTGGAGGCGTTGCTTGAAGCGGCGCGCGATGCCGGCGCACGCTCCGCCGGTTATGTGCTGCTGCGTTTGCCGCTGGAAATCGCCGAGCTGTTCGAGGAGTGGCTGCAGGCGCATTTCCCCGAGCGCGCCGCCCATGTCATGAGCCTGATCCGCCAGTCCCGCGGCGGGCGCAACTACGACAGCCAGTTCGGCAAGCGCATGCGTGGCGAGGGCATCTTCGCCGACCTGCTGGCGCAGCGCTTCGCCCTGGCGCGCAAGCGTCTCGGTCTGGACCGGCGCGAAGGCTTCAACCTCGACTGCAGCCAGTTCGCCCCGCCGGGCCGGCAAATGGCGCTGCTGTAATTTGTGACTCTTCTAGGCTGGCAACTGTCCGCATGGCGGGTCGATAATTCGCCCCAGCGCAACGGTTCAGCATGAGGTAGACGCAATGCCCTACAAGCACAACGCCATTCCCCTGCAGGCGCGTACTGCGCCGGAGAGCGCCGATGAGGCGCTGAACGCCATAGTCGGAGGCTTCAAGCGCTTCCGCAACGAGGTCTTCCCGCAGCAGGAAGAACTGTTCAAGGCATTGGCCAGCGCGCAGAACCCGCGCGCCATGTTCATCACCTGCGCCGATTCACGCATCGTTCCCGAACTGATCACCCAGAGCGCACCGGGCGACCTGTTCGTCACCCGCAACGTCGGCAACGTGGTACCGCCCTACGGGCAGATGATGGGCGGGGTTTCCACCGCCATCGAGTACGCGGTGCTGGCGCTGGGGGTGCAGCACATCATCGTTTGCGGTCACTCCGACTGTGGCGCGATGAAAGCGGTGCTGGCCCCCGAGACCCTGGAGCGCATGCCCACGGTCAAGGCCTGGCTGCGTCACAGCGAGGTGGCGCTCAAGGTGGTCGAGGAGAACTGCGCCTGCGGCGGCCACGACACCCTGGGCATCCTCACCGAAGAAAACGTGATCGCCCAGCTCAACCACCTGTGCACCCATCCTTCGGTGGCGGCGCGGGTTGCCAACGGTCAGCTGTTCATCCACGGCTGGGTCTACGACATCGAGACCAGCGCGATCCGCGCCTACGACGCCGAGAGCGCGAGCTTCCTGGCGCTGGATGGCGCGGTGGTGCCGATGGCTACGCCCAAGGCGCGCTACCAGGCGCAGTAAAACGACAAGGCCCGCAAGCGCGGGCCTTGTCGCATCTGCCGGCAGCGCAGGTTCTCAGGCCGGCAGGCCCAGCTCCACACCCAGCTGGCGCGACAGGCACGGCCAGTTCTGCCAGGCCGCGAGGATCTGCGGGCTGGACAGGCGGGCGCGGTATTCCTGCACCGAGCTTTGCTGGAACATCGCGTCATTGAGCATGCCATCGACGGCGTGGTGCACCGCTTCGTCCAGCTGGTTGGCGAACGGCTCGCCGATCAACTGGTGGGCGATCAGGTTGGCCACCGTGGTATCCAGCGGGATCAGCGGCTGGCCCAGGTGGGCGATATAGCGGTCGTTGACCTCCTCGACCAGGCGGTGGGCCAGGTACGACTCGTCGAGCAGCGCATCCAGTCCCTGGTGGCCTTCGAGCAGGCTGGGCGGGCTGAGGAAGAACTGCTCGGCCAGTTGCAGCACCGGTTTCACCTGCGCCTCGATACCGGCTTCGCGGGCTACCGTCTGGGCGGCATCCAGCACATCCGGCACCTGCTCGACATAGGCGGCGACGAAACGCTCCAGCACACCCTGGGCATCGTCGGCCGGCAGCTGGATGGTTGGGTGCAGGCGCGCCAGCTGGCCTTCCAGCAGGTGGGTCAGGTGACCGGTAGCGGCCTCGTGGGCGAGGGCTTTTTGGATCAGTTCGCGCAAGGCGGCGGTATTCATGACGGCTCCCATGACAAGGACATGACACAAACGAGCATTGACCTTAGCTGCCCAAAAGTGAGGGTTAAGAACGGATTGTCATAATTCTAAAATATTTATTCACAGTCGCTATATCAAGCGCCCCTCTCTAGGCTGCATCCCGCGCCTCTCTAAGCCTGTAGCGCGGGCCATAAAAGCGTCCGCTATTTTTCCACTCGCGTTGTGCAGTCGCGCTCGCTGGCTATACTCGAAATCGCAAGGCGTGAACCTGATGGAACCGGACGGGCTTCGGCACGGAGAGGTTTCGACAGATGTAGCCAGCCGTTTTGGCAGTCGATCCCTTTGCCGCAGGCTTAGCCGGCGGGATAACAAGAACAACGAGGGGAACCCGCAATGATGCGACATCCACGAGTCTGGATGGGCCTACTGCTGTGGCTGGCATTCAGCTCGGCGCAAGCCGCCTGGACGGTGAACATGACACCCGGGGCCACCGAGGTCAGTCGTACCGTCTTCGACCTGCACATGACCATTTTCTGGATCTGCGTCGTGATTGGCGTGCTGGTGTTCGGCGCCATGTTCTGGTCGATGCTGATCCACCGTCGTTCCACCGGCCAACAACCGGCCCACTTCCATGAAAGCACCACGGTGGAGATCCTCTGGACCATCGTGCCCTTCGTCATCCTGGTGGTGATGGCCGTTCCGGCGACCAAGACGCTGATCGAGATCTACGACACGTCCGAGTCCGACCTGGATATCCAGGTCACTGGCTATCAGTGGAAGTGGCACTACAAATACCTGGGCCAGGACGTCGAGTTCTTCAGCAACCTGGCCACGCCCCAGGAGCAGATCCACAACCAGGCCGAGAAGGACGAGCATTACCTGCTCGAAGTCGACCAGCCGCTGGTGGTGCCGGTCGGCGCCAAGGTGCGCTTCCTGATCACCGCGGCCGACGTGATCCACTCCTGGTGGGTGCCGGCGCTGGCGGTGAAGAAGGACGCCATCCCCGGCTTTGTCAACGAATCCTGGACGCGCATTGAGAAGCCCGGCATCTACCGCGGCCAGTGCACCGAGCTGTGCGGCAAGGATCACGGCTTCATGCCGGTGGTGGTCGAGGCCAAATCCAAGGAGGACTTCGCCAAGTGGCTGGCGGAGCGCAAGGAAGAAACCCTCAAGCTCAAGGAGCTGACCGAGAAGGAATGGACCCGCGAAGAGCTGGTTGCGCGCGGTGACAAGGTCTACCACACCACCTGCGTGGCCTGTCACCAGGCCGAGGGGCAGGGCCTGCCGCCGATGTTCCCGGCACTCAAGGGCTCGAAGATCGCCACCGGGGCGAAAGAGGATCACCTGCATATCGTCTTCTTCGGCAAGCCGGGCACCTCCATGGCCGCCTTCGGCAAGCAGCTTTCGGAAGTCGACATCGCTGCGGTTATCACCTACGAGCGCAACGCCTGGGGTAACAACGTCGGCGACATGGTCACCCCGAAAGACGTGCTAGCCCTCAAACAGGCTCAGGAGTAAGGACATGAGTGCAGTGATCGATTCGCATGGTCATGCCGGGCATGACCACCACCATGGGCCGGCCAAGGGCCTGATGCGCTGGGTGCTGACCACCAACCACAAAGACATCGGCACCATGTACCTGTGGTTCAGCTTCGCCATGTTCCTCCTTGGCGGTTCGATGGCGATGGTGATTCGTGCCGAACTGTTCCAGCCCGGCCTGCAGATCGTGCAGCCGGAGTTCTTCAACCAGATGACCACCATGCACGGCCTGATCATGGTCTTCGGCGCGGTGATGCCGGCGTTCGTCGGCCTGGCCAACTGGATGATCCCGCTGATGGTCGGTGCGCCGGACATGGCCCTGCCGCGGATGAACAACTTCAGCTTCTGGCTGCTGCCGGCAGCGTTCGGCATGCTGGTCAGCACCCTGTTCAGCGCGGGCGGCGGGCCAAACTTCGGCTGGACCTTCTACGCGCCGCTGTCGACCACCTACGCGCCGGAGAGCGTGACCTTCTTCATCTTTGCCGTGCACCTGATGGGCATCAGCTCGATCATGGGCGCGATCAACGTGATCGCCACCATCCTCAACCTGCGCGCCCCCGGCATGACCTTGATGAAGATGCCGCTGTTCGTCTGGACCTGGCTGATCACCGCCTTCCTGCTGATCGCGGTAATGCCGGTACTGGCCGGTTGCGTGACCATGATGCTGATGGATATCCACTTCGGTACCAGCTTCTTCAGTGCGGCTGGTGGTGGTGATCCGGTGCTGTTCCAGCACGTGTTCTGGTTCTTCGGCCACCCCGAGGTGTACATCATGATCCTGCCCGCCTTCGGTGCGGTCAGTGCAATCATCCCGGCCTTCGCGCGCAAGCCGCTGTTTGGCTACACCTCGATGGTCTATGCCACCGCGTCGATCGCCTTCCTGTCGTTCATCGTCTGGGCACACCACATGTTCACCGTCGGCATTCCGCTGACCGGCGAGCTGTTCTTCATGTACGCCACCATGCTGATCGCCGTGCCCACCGGGGTGAAGGTGTTCAACTGGGCCAGTACCATGTGGCAGGGCTCGATGACATTCGAAACGCCGATGCTGTTCGCCGTGGCCTTCGTCATCCTGTTCACCATCGGCGGCTTCTCCGGGCTGATGCTGGCCATCGCCCCGGCGGACTTCCAGTACCACGACACCTATTTCGTGGTGGCGCACTTCCACTACGTGCTGGTGCCCGGAGCGATCTTCGGCATCTTCGCCTCGGCCTATTACTGGCTGCCGAAGTGGACCGGCCACATGTACGACGAAACCCTCGGCAAGCTGCACTTCTGGCTGAGCTTCATCGGCATGAACATGGCGTTCTTCCCGATGCACTTCGTCGGCCTGGCCGGCATGCCGCGGCGGATTCCCGACTACAACCTGCAGTTCGCCGACTTCAACATGATCTCGTCGATCGGCGCCTTCACCTTCGGTGCTACCCAGTTCCTCTTTCTGTTCATCGTCATCAAGTGCATCCGTGGCGGCAAACCGGCTGGCGACAAGCCCTGGGATGGCGCCGAAGGGCTGGAGTGGACGGTGCCGTCGCCGGCGCCCTACCACACCTTCAGCACACCGCCGGAAGTGAAGTAGAGCGCCGCCATGAGCGAAGCCATGCCGATCCGCCGCCTGGTCCGTCGCCTGTTGCTGGTGGTGGTGGCCATGTTCGCTTTCGGCTTCGCCCTGGTGCCGATCTACGACGTGATGTGCCAGGCCTTCGGTATCAACGGCAAGACCGCTGGGGTTTATGAGGGTGCGCAGACGGTGGACGAGCAGCGCCAGGTGCGTGTGCAGTTCCTCGCCACCAATGCTGCAGGCATGGTCTGGGAGTTCAAGCCTATGGGCGATGAACTGACGGTGCATCCGGGGGCGAGCACGCAAATGCTGTTTATTGCCCATAACCCGACCGACAAGCCGATGACTGCCCAAGCCATCCCCAGTGTGGCGCCGTCGAAAGCGGCGGCGTTCTTCCACAAGACCGAGTGCTTCTGCTTTACCCAGCAGGTGCTGCAGCCGGGCGAGCGCATCGAGATGCCGGTGCGCTTTATCGTCGACCGCGCTCTGCCGGCCGATGTGAAGCATCTGACGCTGGCCTACACCCTGTTCGATATCACTGCGCGTAAACCGCCTGTCGCCCAGGCGACTCCATAAGGAGAACAAGAAAAATGTCGAGTCACGAGCAGTACTACGTTCCCGCCCAGAGCAAGTGGCCGATTATCGCCACCCTCGGCATGCTGCTGACCGTCTACGGTCTCGGCACCTGGTTCAACGACCTCAAGGCCGAGCGCGCCGACTCCAACGGCCCGCTGATCTTCTTCGTCGGTGGCCTGTTCCTCGCCTACATGCTGTTCGGCTGGTTCGGCGCGGTGATCAAGGAAAGCCGCGGCGGCCTCTACAGTCCGCAGATGGATCGTTCGTTCCGCTGGGGCATGAGCTGGTTCATCTTCTCCGAGGTGATGTTCTTCGCCGCCTTCTTCGGTGCGCTGTTCTACATCCGCACCTGGGCCGGCCCCTGGCTCGGCGGCGAGGGCGACAAGGGCGTCAGCAATATGCTCTGGGAGGGCTTCCAGTACAGCTGGCCGGCGCTGACCAACCCGGACTCCAAGCTGTTTCCACCACCGAGCGCGGTGATCGATCCCTGGCACCTGCCGCTGATCAACACCATCCTGCTGGTGACCTCCAGCTTCACCGTGACCTTCGCCCACCACGCGCTGAAGAAGAACAAGCGGGGCCCGCTCAAGGCATGGCTGGCGCTGACCATCCTGTTGGGTGTGACCTTTTTGGGTTTCCAGATCGAGGAATACATCGAGGCCTATACCGAGCTGGGTCTGACCCTGGGCTCGGGCATTTATGGCGCGACCTTCTTCATGCTCACCGGTTTCCACGGCGCGCATGTGACCCTGGGGGCAATCATCCTCACCGTGATGCTGGTGCGCATCCTCAAGGGCCATTTCGATGGCGACAAGCATTTCGGCTTCGAAGCAGCCAGCTGGTACTGGCACTTCGTCGACGTGGTCTGGCTGGGCCTGTTTATCTTTGTCTATGTGCTGTGAGGTCTACCAGGTGACGTGACTGGCCAATTGGCCGCTGTAGAAACCCCAGGCGATCAACGCCACGGTGACAGCGGTCAGGCCGACCCGAACACTCAGTGAATTGACCACCCGCGAGCCGTGGCCCTCGTCCTTGACCAGGAAGAACAGGCCGCTGAACAGGCTGACCAGGGTGGCCAGCAGCAAGAGGACGATCGCGGCTTTGAGCATGCGGGACTCCGGGGGATGGGGAATGCGGTGCAGTATCAGTATAGCCAGCCAGGTTGTGGCTTTCGGCAGGCGGCGATGAAGCGTTTCCGGCCGGGCGTGCTGCCCAGTGTGCTGGTCGCCTTGTTGCTGCCGCTGCTGATCAGCCTGGGCGTCTGGCAACTGGCGCGCGCCGAGGAGAAGCGCGCCATGCTGGCCAGCGCCGAGCTGCGCCAGGCGGCTGCTCCCATCGGTCTCAACGAGTTGGAGCAGCGCGCTGACATCACCCATCTGCGCGTCCGTCTGCACGGCCAGTTCGACGCGCAGCACAGCCTGCTGCTGGACAGCCGCACGCGCGATGGCCAGGTCGGCGTCGAGCTGTTGCAGCCCTTTTACGACCAACCCAGCGGCCTGTGGCTGCTGGTCAACCGCGGCTGGCTGCCCTGGCCGGATCGGCGCAGCCCGGTGCAGTTCGACACACCGGCAGATGTGCTGGATCTGCTGGCTCAGGTCTACGTGCCGCCGGGGGCCGGCTTCCAGTTGCAGGAGGATGTCCCCGCCAGCAGCTGGCCGCGCCTGATCAACCGGGTCGATGCGGATGCCCTGTGGCAGCAGCTCGGCCGCGGCGGCCTGGCCCATGAGGTGCGCCTGCAGCCCGGCCCGGCCAGCCTGCGGGTGGACTGGCCGGTGGTGAGCATGGCCCCGGAAAAACATATCGGCTATGCCGTGCAGTGGTTTGCCCTGGCCGCTGCGCTGCTGTGCCTCTACTTCTATCTCGGTTTGCACACTGCGCGGGAGCAACGCGATGAGCCCAGTCATGAATCCAGCCATTCCCACCACTGAAACGCCGCCGGCGCGGTCGCGCGGCCGCTGGCCGCTGATCCTGCTGCTGGTGCTGACGATCGGCCCGATGATCCTGGCCACGGCCATGTACCAGTGGCGCTTCTGGGTGCCGGATGGGCGCAACTACCACGGCGTGCTGCTGGGCGACGGCCAGCGCCTGAGCGATATCGGCGTCTCCGGCGCCAGCGAGGGGCGTTGGCTGCTGCTGGTGACCGCGCCTGCGGGTTGCGCCGAGGACTGCCGGCAGCTGGTCTACAGCGCGCGCCAGCTGCATATCGGCCTCAACCGTGATGCGTCGCGGGCCAGCCATGGCCTGGCGGTTTCCCAGCCGCTGCCGGGCGAGTACGAGGCGTTGCTGGAGCAGGAATATCCGCAGCTGGGCCGCTTGCAGCTGGATGCCGTGACCTATGACAAAGCGGGGGCTGCGGGGGCCCAGCTGTGGGTGGTCGATCCGCACGGCAACCTGGTGCTGCGCTACGACAATACGGTCAAAGGCAAGGCCATCCTCGAAGACCTGCGGCTGTTGCTCAAGCTGTCGCAGATCGGCTGAACCTGATCGCTGCCGGTAGCCCGCAGAACAACAAGAAGAGGCCTCTGGATGACTGTACACAAAACCCTCCCGGGCTATCGCCTGGCCCTGTTCGCCACGCTGCTGGCGGTGGTCGTGGTGCTGCTCGGCGCCTATACCCGGCTGACCCATGCAGGCCTCGGCTGCCCGGACTGGCCCGGTTGCTACGGCTTCATCGGCGTACCGCAGGGCGAGACGCAGCTGGCCCATGCCGAGGCCAACTTCCCGCATGCCCCGGTGGAGGCGCAGAAGGGCTGGAACGAGATGATCCACCGCTACTTCGCCGGCAGCCTGGGCCTGCTGATCCTGGGCCTGGCGATCCAGGCTGTGCGCCGCCGCGCAGAGCCCGGTCAGCCGCTGAAGCTGCCGCTGCTGCTGCTCGGCGTGGTGATCGCCCAAGCCGCCTTCGGCATGTGGACGGTGACCCTGCAGCTGTGGCCGCAGGTGGTCACGGCGCACCTGCTGGGCGGCTTCACTACCCTGTCTCTGCTGTTCCTGCTCAGCCTGCGTCTGTCCGGGCGCCTGCCGGTATTGCCGACGCTGTCCCGCCGCCTGCGCCTGCTGGCCGGGGTGGCCCTGGCCCTGGTGATCGGGCAGATCGCCTTGGGCGGCTGGGTCAGCTCCAACTACGCGGCGGTGGCCTGTGTCGACCTGCCCACCTGCCACGGCCAGTGGTGGCCGGACGTGGACTTCGCCAACGGCTTCCACCTGACCCAGCATATCGGCCCCAACTACCTCGGTGGTCAGCTCGACAGCGATGCGCGCACCGCCATCCACCTGACCCATCGGGTCGGCGCGTTGCTGGTGACCCTGGTGTTGCTGGTGCTGGCCTGGCGCCTGCGCGCCGCCGCCCAGGGGCGCCTGGCCGGCCTGCTGCTGCTGGCGCTGGCCCTGCAGGTCAGCCTCGGCATCAGCAATGTCCTGCTGCATCTGCCGCTGGCGGTGGCTGTCGCCCATAACGCCGGCGGTGCCGGCCTACTGCTGGTACTGGTGCTGGTCAACTATCGCCTGCGCGGGGCCGCCCGGGCGAGCAGCCCGGCCCGGTCCCCGGTCCCTGTCGAACTCGCCACCACCGGCCTCGGTCGGTGAGCCCGAACAACCAAGGAGAGACCCTCATGGCTACTCTGCTGCAAGCCCATCGGGAGCACGCCAGCTGGCGCGACTACCTGGAGCTGACCAAACCGCGCGTGGTGGTGCTGATGCTGATCACCTCGCTGGTCGGCATGTTCCTCGCCACCCGTGCCGGGGTGGCCTGGCAAGTGCTGGTGTTCGGCAACCTCGGCATCGGCCTGTGCGCCGGTGCGGCGGCGGCGGTCAACCATGTGGTCGACCGGCGTATCGATTCGATCATGGCGCGCACCCATAAACGTCCGGTCACCGCCGGGCGTCTGTCGCCAGCGGCGGCACTCGGTTTCGCCCTGCTGCTGGCGGTGGCGGGGATGGCGCTGCTGCTGACCTTCACCAACGAGCTGGCGGCCTGGCTGACCCTGGCATCCTTGCTCGGTTATGCGGTGCTCTATACCGGTTTCCTCAAGCGCGCCACGCCGCAGAACATTGTCATCGGCGGGCTGGCCGGCGCCGCGCCGCCGCTGCTTGGCTGGGTCGCCGTCACCGGGCATATCAGCGCCGAGCCGCTGCTGCTGGTGCTGATCATCTTCGCCTGGACCCCGCCGCACTTCTGGGCGCTGGCCATCCACCGCAAGGAGGAATACGCCAAGGCCGATATCCCCATGCTGCCGGTGACCCACGGCGAGCACTACACCAAGGTGCATATCCTGCTGTACACCGCCGTGATGATTGCGGTGACCTTGCTGCCCTACGCCATCCACATGAGCGGGCCGCTCTACCTGGCCTGTGCCGTGCTGCTGGGTGGGCGCTTCATGTACTGGGCCGTGGTGCTGTACCGTGACAGCAAACCGCACGCGGCAATCAATACCTTCAAGTACAGTATCTGGTACCTGTTCCTGCTGTTTATCGCCCTGCTGGCCGACCACTACCTGCTGCTGAGCCTGTGACGCGACCGTACGAAGCGGCTGCGCAAGGCCTCGCGCCAGTGGCTGCGCGCACCGACTTTGAGAGCCGAGTTAATGAATCGAACCCAGAAAACCGTTTTCATCCTGGTCGCCATCGTGGCCCTGGTGCTTGGCCTGACCGTGCACAAGGTGCTCAGCAGCAAGGGCGATGGCACCGACAAGGTGGCCCAGCTGGATGCCGGGATTGTCCTGCTGCCGCAGAGCCGCAGCCTGCCGGATCTCAAGCTGATCAACCAGGACGGCCAGGCCCTGGCGCTGGATCAGCTCAAGGGCCAGTGGAGCCTGCTGTTCTTTGGCTACACCTTCTGCCCGGATATCTGCCCGGCCACCCTGGCCCAGCTGCGCCAGCTCAAGGGTCTGCTGCCGGCCGAGGCACAGGGGCGGGTGCGCATGGTGCTGGTCACGGTCGACCCGAACCGCGACACGCCTGAACAGCTGAAGAAGTACTTGGCCTACTTCGACCCCGCCTTCCTGGGGCTGACCGGTGCCCCGGCGGATATCCAGGCCCTGGCCAGCGCGCTCAGCATCCCCTACATCCCGGCCGATACCAGCCAGGAAAACTATACCGTCGACCACAGCGGCAACCTGGTCATCATCGGCCCGGATGGCACCCAGCGCGGCTTTATCCGCGCCCCGCTGAATACCGACAAGCTGGCCGAGCAGCTACCGCCCCTGCTGCGCAGCGAAGGCTGATCCCGCGCCGGCTGCCATTCATTGTCAGTCGCTACATAGCTGGTAAATGAAACGGCCAGCGGCCCCACGCATAAAAGGCAGCACCTCCGCTACAATGCCGGAACCCGCCGACGGGCCAGGGGTCGAACTCCCGCCCGCGCCCCCGCGGTTCCCATTGCCAAGGAGTCCTGCATGCGTAACCTGATTTTCAGCGCCGCCCTCGCCACCCTCAGCCTGTTCGGCCTCAGTGCCCAGGCCGAGACCATCGAGGCCGGCAAGCAGTATGTCGAGCTGAGCAGCCCGGTGCCGGTCTCCCAGCCCGGCAAGATCGAAGTGGTCGAGCTGTTCTGGTACGGCTGCCCGCACTGCTACCAGTTCGAGCCGACCCTCAATCCGTGGATCGCCCAGCTGCCGGAAGACGTCCACTTCGTGCGCATCCCGGCCATGTTCGGTGGCGTGTGGAATGTCCACGGCCAGCTGTACATCACCCTCGATTCGATGGGTGTGGAGAAGAAAGTCCACAGCGCCGTGTTCGACGCCATCCACAAGGAAGGCAAGAAGCTGGCCACGCCTGAAGAGATGGCCGACTTCCTCGCCACCCAGGGCATCGACAAGGCCAAGTTCCTCAGCACCTTCAACTCCTTCGCCGTCAAGGGCCAGATGGAGAAAGCCAAGAAACTGGCCGTGGCCTACCAGATCACTGGCGTGCCGACCCTGATCGTCAACGGCAAGTACCGTTTCGACGTGCACAGCGCGGGTGGTCCTGATCAGGCTCTGGATGTGGCCAATCAGCTGATCGCCAAAGAGCGCGCAGCCAACTGAGTTCCCGCCGCCCATGTTGCGCCGCTGGAGCTCCGGGCGTTCGGTGGGCCTGTGCCAGGCACGGGTCAACCCGCGCTGCCCGGATTCCGGCGGTTTGCCGAGCGACGGGCGTCTGCGCCTGCTCAGCTTCAATATCCAGGTCGGCATCAACAGCGGTGCCTACCATCACTACCTGACCCGCAGCTGGCAGCACCTGCTGCCCCACGCCGGGCGTGGCGGCAACCTGCAGCGTATCGGCGACCTGCTTGCCGACTACGATCTGGTCGCCCTGCAGGAAGTCGACGGCGGCAGCCTGCGCTCGGGCTACGTCAACCAGGTTGAGCACCTCGCCGACCTCGGCGCCTTCCCCTACTGGTACCAGCAGCTCAACCGCAACCTCGGCCGCCTGGCGCAGCATGGCAACGGCGTGCTCAGCCGCTTGCAGCCAAGCCTGCTGGAAGACCATCCGCTGCCCGGCCCGCGCGGTCGCGGCGCGATCCTGCTGCGCTTCGGCGAGGGGCCGGATGCGCTGGCGGTGGTGATGATGCACCTGGCCCTGGGCGGCGGTACCCGCACGCGCCAGCTGGCCTATATCCGCGAGTTGGTCGGCCATTACCGCCACCTGGTGCTGATGGGCGACATGAACACCCATGCCACCGATCTGCTGCAGCACTCGCCGTTGCGCGACCTCGGCCTGCTCGCCCCGCAGATCGAGGCGACGTTCCCCAGCTGGCGCCCGCAGCGCTGCCTGGACCATATCCTGCTCAGCCCGAGCCTGGCCCTGGAGCGAGTGGCTGTACTCAGCCAGCCGATTTCCGATCACCTGCCAGTAGCGGTGGATATCCGCCTGCCGGTAGCCTTGAGCGGCCATTTGCCACCTATGCTGAACCTGCCTGCTACTGGATCGCCACCATGACCGATGATGCCCAGCGCTGGAAAGAGAAGTACCTGCAGAGCCTGGAGCAGCAGGAACACCTGGAAGAGCGCTGGAACCAGCGGCTCGACCTGCTGCGCCGCGGCCTGGTGCGCAGCTCGCTGGCGGCCGAGGGCTCCGACAAGGCCGTCGACCAGTGCATGCCGGAGCTGCGCGACATCATCCGTGGCGAGCAGATGGACGTTGGCCTGGCGGGGCTGATCCCGCGGCTGGAAAAGGCCGTGCTCGACTCCGAGCAGCGCCGGCAGACACGGGTCGAACAGAACGTCGCCGGCCTCACCGGGCTGACCAACCAGCTGCTGGCCCTGGAGCTGCCGCGCGAGGTGCGCAAGCCGCTCAAGCAATATGCCAAGCGTATCGACGAGCGGGCCAGCAGCTCGCGCGAGCTACCGGCCCTGCTGGCCGAGCTGAGCAGCCTGCAGGAAAAGGCCCTGGCGGTGATCGGCAGCAGCGAGGCGGCGCGCCCCGGCCTGTTGCAGCGCCTGTTTGGTACCCGCGAGGAAGAGCAGGCGGCGCCGGGTAGCGAAGCGACTGGCGAGGTCGCCGCGCAGCCTGCGCCGCCCAGGGCCGCAGTGCTGGTCGATGACGACGAGGATGCCGAACCACTGGCCCGCACCGCATCCGTGCCGGCGCCAGCCGAGCCCGTCCCGACACCCGCAGCGACAGTGGCTGCCGAGGTTCCGCCAGTCGCTCCGCCCGCTCCAGCCAGTCCGGCACCGAGTGCAGCGCCGGGCAAGAGCCTGCCGACTCTGGACAGCCTGCCGCTGGATGCACGCATTCTCACCGGCGAAGGCGACCCGGCCTTCGCCTTGCCGGATCGCCCCGAGCCCGGTTACAGCGCGGTGGCGCCGCATGTCGCCGAAAGCCTGCTGAAACTGCTCGACGAACTGGACCTGCCGCCGCGCCACCAGCCCCAGGGCGAGAGCCTGCGTGAGCGCCTGCAGGGCGGCCTGAACTGGTACGAACTGGTGCCGGTGCTGGACGATCTGGCGGTGCTGGTGCTGGCCGTCAGCGACAGCGGCCAGCGCGAGTTCGCCGGCTACCTCAAGCAGCTCAACGAGCGCCTGGCGGCCTTTCTCGGCACCCTCACCGAGGCCCACGAGAGCTACAGCGACTCGGTGGAAAGCGCGCGTAGCTTCAACCAGGAACTGCGCGAGCAGGTCAGCGGCCTGCAGGCCAGCATGCAGGAGGCTGTCGATCTGGAAGGCCTCAAGCGGGCCCTGGAGGCGCGTCTGGATGGCCTGCTGCATACGGTCAGCGAGCACCAGCGCCTGCGCGACGGGCGCGAGGATCAGGTGGCCGAGCGCCTGCAGAGCCTGGTGCAGAAGGTCGCCGACATGGAGCAGGAGGCGCAGCAGTTCCGCGACCATATCGAGGAGCAGCGGCAGAAGGCCCTGACCGACCCGCTCACCGGCCTGCCCAACCGCGCCGCCCTGGGCGAACGCCTGGAGCTGGAGATGGCGCGCTGGCAGCGTTATGGCGGCGACCTGTTGCTGGCCGTGCTGGATATTGACCATTTCAAGCGGATCAACGACGAATACGGCCATCTGGCGGGCGACAAGGTGCTGAAGATCATCGCCAGCGAGCTGGCCAAGCGCCTGCGCAAGACCGACTTCCTCGCCCGTTTCGGCGGCGAGGAGTTCGTCCTGCTGGTGCCCAGTACCCCGCTGGAAGGTGGCCTGCAGCTGCTGGAAACCCTGCGCGCGGCCATCGAGGCCTGCCCGTTCCACTTCCGTGGCGAGCGGGTCACCATCACCCTGTCATCGGGCATCACCCCGTTCGCCAGGGGCGAGAGCAGCGAGCAGGTCTTCGAGCGCGCCGACCAGGCGCTGTATCGCGCCAAGCGTAGCGGGCGTAACCGTATCGAACAGGCCTGACGCCCTGCTCAGGCGGCGTCAGGCAAATAAGGCCTCCAGTTGTCCGGGATCTCCTGCAGGCGTGGGTAGTGCATGGCATCCAGTTGCAGGTGCGAGAGCAGGAACGGCGTATGCCGAAATGCCTGCGGCACGCCGCGCAGCTCGGGCAGCCAGAGGCTGACGTAGGCCGCGTCCGGGTCGTACTGGCGGGCCTGACGCAGGGCGTTGAACATGGGCTGGTGGCGCGGGTCGCTGGCGATCCCGGCCAGGTAGGCCCAGTTGCCCCAGTTGCTCGCCGGGTCGTAGTCCAGCAGATGCTCCTCGAACCAGGCGGCGCCGTGGCGCCAGTCCTGCTGCAGATCATTGACCAGGTAGCTGGCCACCACTTGCCGGCCGCGGTTGGACATATAGCCGGTGCTGATCAGCTCGCGCATGTTGGCATCCACCAGGGGCATGCCGGTGCGGCCCTGGCACCACTGCTCGAAACGCTGGTCGAGCTGTTGCGGGGCGCGCTCGGTGGCCTTCAGGCCAGCGGCCTGGAACAGGGCGCTGCCGTGGCGCACCAGGGTCCAGCGGAAGAAGTCGCGCCAGAGCATTTCCAGCCACAGGCTGCGGGTCGAGTCGTTGCGCCCGTATTGCGACTCGTGGCGGCGCAGCTCGGCCACCACCCGGCGCGCAGACAGGCTGCCGTTGGCCAGCCAGGGTGAGAACTTCGACGAATACTCAGTGCCGATCAGGCCGTTGCGGGTGTCCTTGTACTGGCGCACGCCCTGGCTCAGCCACAGGTAGTCGCGCAGCCGCGCCTGGGCTGCCGGCTCGCCACCGGAGAAGGGGAAGGCACTGTTGGGCACGCTGAGTGGTTCGCCAAGGCCCAGTTGCGACAGGCTCGGCAACGGCTGGCAGTAAGTCTCGGCGCTTTCCGGCAAGGCCGGCAGGCGGGTAGGCGCCGGGCGTGGCTGGAACACCGGCAGGCGCTGTTCGACCAGATCGCGGAACTGGCTGTAGACCTGCGGCAGCTCCTCGACCGTGCATGGCAGTTCGTCGCGGCGCAGCAGCTGGTTGCCGCTCAGTTCGCGTAGCGCCACCGCCCCCAGGGCATCGCGTACGGCACTCAGCTGGCTGCGCTCCTCGGGAGCGATTTCCTCGAGGGTCAGCACTTCGTGCAGGGAGAACTGCTCGACCAGGCGCGGAATGACCTGCTCGGCCTTGCCCTTGAGCAGCATCAGCGCCGAACCGCGCTGGCGCAGTTCGCCGTCCAGGGCGGCCAGGCTTTCCAGCAGGAAGCGCGCCCGGTGCACGCCGAGCCGGCGGCTGCCGAGCGGCCCCGACTGCAGCAAGTCGGGGTCGAGCACGTACAGCGGCAACAGACGATCGGCATCCATGGCGGCCTGGACGGCCGGATGATCGTCCAGGCGTAGATCCTGTTTGAACCAGAGCAACTGGCGCATGGCTCTCCTCCTTGGTGAGGTCTGTTATTCACCATACGCCGCCGGTTGGCCGGCGCATGACCGTCTGTCCCGGCCTGCTCACCCCATATCCGGTTGCACGGGTTTGTGTGATGCAGTTCACGAACTTTCAGGCCGGCGCGCGTCTGTTCCTGGTATGCGCCGGACGCATTGCTGACAGACGCTGCGGGCCCTGGCCGTTTAGACTGTATGGATAGTCGAGGAGCTTGTTATGGATATGTTCGGCATTGCCGCGCTGGTGTTTCTGGTCACCGACCCGTTCGGCAATATCGCCATCTACCTGGCCGCGCTGAAGAACGTCGCCCCCGAGCGGCGCATGCGCGTGATCGCGCGCGAGCTGCTGTTCGCCCTCGGCCTGCTGATGCTGTTCCTTACCTTTGGCGACAAGATCCTCAGCGGCCTCGGCCTGTCGCGCGAGGCCACGGCCATTGCCGGCGGCATCATCCTGTTCATCATCGCCCTGCGCCTGATCTTCCCCACGCCGCAAGGCCTGCTCGGCGACGTGCCGGATGGCGAGCCGATGCTGGTACCGCTGGCAACCCCGGCGGTGGCCGGGCCGTCGGCGCTGGCCGTGCTGATGACCCTGCGCAACACCCACCAGGGCGAGCTGTGGGAGCTGTACCTGGCGGTGTTCCTGGCCTGGCTGGCGACGGCGACGATCCTCCTGCAGGCCTCCTGGCTGCAACGCTTCCTCGGTCCGCGCGGGTTGATGGCGGTGGAGCGCCTGACCGGCATGCTGCTGATCATGCTCAGCGTCGACATGCTCCTGGACAACCTGCAGAGCATCCTGCATATCGCTCCCTGACGATCTGCTGCGCGCCGATGCGCGCGGCGCGGAGTAGACTGGCGCTTTTCCGACTTGCCTGCCCAGTCCGATGAGATTCGTTCTACTCGCCCTCACTGCCCTGCTGCTGGCCGCCTGCACCCGCGGCCCGCAGATCAACGACGACTTCCGCGCGCGCAGCCAGAGCAGCCGGGTACAGTACGTGGTGGTGCACTACACCTCCACCGACTTCGCCCACTCCATGGCCCTGCTGACCCGGGGCGAGGTCAGCAGTCATTACCTGATCGGCGCAGGTGACGCGCCCAGCGTCTACCGCCTGGTCGACGAAAACCGCCGCGCCTGGCATGCCGGGCAAAGCGAGTGGCAGGGGCGGACCTGGCTGAACGCCAGCACCATCGGCATCGAGATCGTCAACGAAGGCTACGAGGACACCCCCCAGGGCCGCGTCTGGCAGCCCTACAGCGAGGCGCAGGTCGCGGCGCTGATCGGCCTGCTCAAGGACATCGTGCAGCGCCACCAGCTGCCCATCGACAGCGTCATCGGCCACAGCGACATCGCCCCGCAGCGCAAGTCCGATCCCGGCCCGTTGTTCCCCTGGAAGCGCCTGGCCGACGCCGGGCTGGTCCGCTGGCCGGACGCCACCGAGGTGGCGCGCGAGCAGCTCGCCTTTGCCGCCAGCCTGCCGAGCCCGCAGTGGTTCCAGGAGCAGCTGGCGCGCCTGGGCTACAGCACCCCGCAGAGCGGCGTGCTCGACCCGGCCACGCGCAAGGTGCTGGCGGCCTTCCAGATGAAGTACCGCCCGGCGAATTTCAGCGGCGCGGCGGATGCCGAGAGCGCCGCCATCCTCCTGGTGCTCAACCGCATGCCCCGCCAGTAACCTGGACGGTTGCCCGGGCAGTCGCGCGGGTGCCGCGAGGCCGTTATCATCCGCGCCAACGACGGGGGAACGCGCGATGCTCAATGGCCTGTGGCTGGGATTCTTTGCGATAGCGGCAGTGGCCGCACTGGCGCGCTGGCTGGGTGGTGATCCGGGTGTATGGGCGGCCATGGTGGAAAGCCTGTTCACCATGGCCAAGACCTCGGTCGATGTGATGATCCTGCTGTTCGGCACCCTGACCCTGTGGCTGGGCTTTTTGCGCATCGCCGAGAAGGCCGGGCTGGTCGAACTGCTGGCGCGTCTGCTCGGCCCGCTGTTCGCCCGTCTGATGCCCGACGTGCCGCGCGGCCACCACTCGCTGGGCCTGGTCACCCTGAGCTTCACCGCCAACGGTCTGGGCCTGGACAACGCCGCCACGCCGATTGGCCTGCGCGCGATGAAGGCCCTGCAGGAACTCAACCCCAATCCCACCTCGGCGACCAACGCCCAGGTGCTGTTCATGGTGATGAACGCCTCGTCCTTCGTCCTGCTGCCGGTGTCGATCTTCATGTACCGCGCCCAGCAGGGCGCCACCGACCCGGCCCTGGTGTTCCTGCCGATCCTGCTGGCCAACGCCGTTTCCAGCTTCAGCGCATTGCTCTCGGTGGCCTTTATGCAGCGCCTGAAACTGTGGGACCCGGTGCTGCTGGCCTGGTTCGGCGGCGGCGCGCTGCTGCTCGGCGGCTTTATGGCGGTGCTGGCCGGGTTGAGCGCCACGGCGCTGACCGCGCTGTCCTCGCTGCTCGGCAACCTGACCCTGTTCGGCCTGATCCTCAGCTTCCTGCTGCTCGGCGCGCTGCGCAAGGTGCCGGTGTACGAGAGCTTTGTCGAAGGCGCCAAGGACGGCTTCGACGTCGCCAAGAACCTGCTGCCGTACCTGGTCGCCATGCTCTGCGCGGTCGGCGTACTGCGCGCCTCGGGCGCCCTGGATGTACTGCTCGACGGCATCCGTTGGTGCGTCGAGGGCCTCGGCTGGGACAGCCGCTTCGTCGAGGCGCTGCCCACCGGCCTGGTCAAACCGTTCTCCGGCAGTGCGGCGCGCGCCATGCTGATCGAGACCATGCAGACCCAGGGCGTCGACAGCTTCCCGGCGCTGGTCGCGGCGACCATGCAGGGCAGCACCGAAACCACCTTCTATGTGCTGGCCGTGTACTTCGGTTCGGTCGGTATCCAGCGTGCCCGTCACGCGGTGGGCTGTGCGTTGTTCGCCGACCTGGTCGGGGTGCTGGCATCAATTGCCGTGTGCTACTGGTTCTTCGGCTGAGAACCCCGCACCACGCGGCTTGCCGCCTTTCGGGCGGAGACTAGACTGCAGAGACATCCCTTGAGTGTCCTCCGGAGTTCGCCATGTTTCTGCGCTCAGTCAGTGTTAGGTCGCGCAATCTGATCGGCTTCGGGGTGCTCACCCTGATCCTGTTGTTCACCGGCGGGGTGGCCCTGCAGCAGCTATCCAGCTTGCGCAACGACCTGCTGGAAGTGAAGGACGTGTGGATGCTCGGCCTCGACCTGATGGCCAAGATCAAGTCCGACCGCCAGGCCATGCGCCTCAACGAGAACGAGGCGGTGGCGCAACCGACGGAACTGGCCGCGCAGCGCAGCGCGATCGACGCCATCCGCCAGCGCGTCCGCGAGAACGACCAGGCCTATGAGGACACCATCATCCTCGACGAGGATCGCCGCCTGTTCGCCGCCTACCACGACAAGAGCGCGGCCTATGAGCAGTCGCTGGACAAGGTGCTCGGCGCTATCGCCGGTGGCCCGGTCGACCCGACCCTGGCAGGCCAGTCGGAGCAGAACTTCGATGCCCTGGTGCTGGCCCTCGACGAACTGATCGCCCTGAACAATCGTGGCGCCGCCACGGCCGGGGAACGCGCCGAAAAACATGCCGACAGCGCCACCTGGATCTTCAGCCTGATCCTCGGTGTCGGTGTGCTGTTTACCCTGCTGGCCGCCTGGCTGCTTAGCCGCAGCATCACCCAGCCGCTAATCGAGCTGGCCGCATCGGCCCGGCGCATCGCCAGCGGTGACCTGACCCAGCCGGTGCGTGCCGAAGGTGCTGATGAGGTGACCCAGGTGCAGCGTTCCCTCGGTGACATGCAGAACACCCTGCGCGACACCCTGCAGAGCATCCAGAGCTCGGCCACCCAGCTGGCCTCGGCGGCTGAAGAGTTGCACGCGGTCACCGAAGATTCGTCCAAGGGCATCACCCGGCAGAATGACGAGATCGAGATGGCCGCCACCGCGGTGACCGAGATGTCGGCGGCGGTGGACGAAGTGGCGCGCAACGCCAACCACACCTCCGACTCCTCGCGCGAAGCCGAGCAGACCGCCGAGGCCGGGCGCCAGCAGGTCAGCACCACGCGCAGCACCATCGAGCAGCTCAGCCAGCGCCTGCAGCTCACCTCGACCACCATCGCCCGCCTGGCCGAGGAAGCCATCGGCATCGGCCGCGTGCTGGAAGTGATCCGTACCATCGCCGAGCAGACCAACCTGCTGGCGCTCAACGCGGCGATCGAGGCGGCGCGGGCCGGCGACCAGGGTCGCGGCTTTGCCGTGGTGGCCGACGAGGTGCGCGCCCTGGCACAGCGCACGCAGACCTCGACCCAGGAAATCGAGCGGATGATCAGCGCCATCCAGAACGCCAGCCGCGAATCGGTGGACGCCATGGGCCAGAGCAGCGAATACGCCAGCCGCAGCAGCGAGATGGCCAGCGAGGCGGACAGCGCCCTGGAGCTGATTGCCCAGCGCGTCAGCCAGATCAACGAAATGAACCTGGTGATCGCCAGCGCCGCCGAGGAACAGGCCCAGGTGGCGCGCGAGGTGGACCGCAACCTGGTGGCGATCCGCGATATCGCCGCGCAGAACGCCACCGGCGCCCATGAAACCTCGGTGGCCAGCGACCAGCTGGCGCGCCTGGCCAGCGAGCTGAGCGGCATGGTGCAGCGCTTTCGCCTGTAGCGGCGGCGCTGTTCGCGGCGGTCATCACTCTCGCTTAACGCGGTGCGCTCCAAATCCGCTCGTGCCGCAGTGCCCCCTTGCCAAACCGGCGTTGCACCGGCCGTCGCACGGGGGCTCGGCAAGCCGCTGTGGCCGGGCACTGCTGGCAAAATACAACTATGGTTTTGTTAGGCATGCGCCTGTTGTAGTGCGGGTGACCGACCATGAAAAATTGGACTATTCGGACAAGGTTGTTCGTCCTCATCGTCCTGATGATGGCGGGCAGCCTGGCAATAGGCGCCAGCGGCCTCAATGGTCTGCGTGGCGTACTAGCAGACCTCAACAGCGTTTACCTGGATCGCGTGGTGCCATTGCGCGACCTCAAGGTGATCGCCGATCTCTACGCGGTGAATATCGTCGATGCCAGCCACAAGGCGCGCAATGGCGGGATTACCCCTGCCGAGGCGCTGCGCCAGGTGGAGGAGGCCGAAGGCAAGATCGACACGATCTGGCAGGCCTACAAGCGCACCGAACTGATTGCCGACGAGCAGCAGCTGATCGCCCGGATCGAGCCGCTGATGCAGACCGCGCGCGACCCGCTGCAACGGCTCAAGACGATCCTGCGCGACCGCGATGCCGCGGCCCTGGCGGACTTCACCGCCAAGGAGCTGTACCCGCGCATCGACCCGCTCTCCGAGCAGTTTTCCAAGCTGATCGACGTGCAGCTGCAGGAGTCCGAGCGCAAGTACAACGAGGGCCTGGCCCTGTACGAGAGCAACTTCACCCTGGTCAGCATTCTGCTGCTGGTGATCCTGCTCGGCGGTGGGGTGCAGGCCTGGATGATGAGCAGTGGCATCAACCTGCGCCTGACCGAGCTGCGCGCGGTGGTGGCGCGCAATGCCGGCGGTGACCTGAGCCAGCCGGTGCAGTGCAGTGGCCACGACGAGATCACCGATGTGCAGGCGTCCTTCAAGCTGATGCAGGAAAACCTGCGCGGCACCCTGCAGGGCATCCAGGGCGCGGCGGTGCAGCTGGCCTCGGCGGCCGAGCAGCTGCATGCGGTGACCGAGGAGTCGTCCAAGGGCATCACCCGGCAGAACGACGAGATCGAGATGGCCGCCACCGCGGTGACCGAGATGTCGGCGGCGGTGGACGAGGTGGCGCGCAACGCCAACCACACCTCCGACTCCTCGCGCGAGGCCGAGCAGACGGCGCAGAGCGGGCGTCAGCAGGTCAGCACTACGCGCGGCACCATCGAGCAGCTCAGCGAGCGCCTGCAGGCGACTTCTCGCACCATCGGCACCCTGGCCGAGGAGGCGATCGCCATCGGCCGGGTGCTGGAGGTGATCCGCACCATCGCCGAACAGACCAACCTGCTGGCGCTCAACGCCGCCATCGAGGCGGCGCGGGCCGGCGATCAGGGTCGTGGCTTCGCTGTGGTGGCCGACGAGGTAAGGGCCCTGGCCCAGCGCACGCAGACCTCGACCCGGGAAATCGAGCGGATGATCAGCGCCATCCAGAACGCCAGCCAGGAGTCGGTCAATGCCATGGCGCAGAGCAGCGAATACGCGCTGCGCAGCCAGAGCCTGGCCAGCGAGGCGGATGGTGCGCTGGAGCTGATTTCCGCGCGGGTCAGCCAGATCAACGAGATGAACCTGGTGATCGCCAGCGCCGCCGAGGAGCAGGCCCAGGTGGCGCGCGAGGTGGACCGCAACCTGGTGGCGATCCGCGATATCGCCTCGCAGAATGCCACCGGCGCCCATGAAACCTCGGTGGCCAGCGATCAGCTGGCGCACCTGGCCAGTGACCTCAACGGCATGGTGCAGCGCTTCCGCCTGTAGTTGTGCGCCAGTGGCGTAGGGCGG
>JBOFCR010000064.1:0-3207 GCA_051646165.1 Pseudomonas sp.
GGTCGGTGGGTGACAGCGTGTTGAGGTCAATGTCCTCGGCGTCAATGTAAGCCTTGCTCGCCTGCTCGGGTTTAACCTGCCACAGCGGCAAGCGATCCTCTCGGAACAGGCCAGTGTCAGCCAGTTTAACCTCGATCAGCAGTTGCTCGGCGATCTTTTGTGCTTCTTGCGGGCTCGGGTCTGCACTGTTCTGCTTCACGAATGCGTCACGCAGGGTGTTGTAGCGGTTCTCGAACTGCAGGCGGGCGTTGATATTCTTCGGCGCCTGGGCGTCTGCGGACGTGCCGAACTTGATGCCTGCCAGGTTCATCACTGACTTGATTGCCTGCTGCTCGGCCTTGAGCGCTTCCTGAGTCACCTTGTCGCCCTTCTTCGCGGCCCGCCATGCGGTCGTCACCTTGCTGAAGTCGGCCGGGGAAAGGTATGGCTGGATGTCGCGGGCCAGGCTCAGCTCGGCCAGCTGGGCCGATGGCATCCCGAGAAATTCCTCCAGCTTGTCCGGGTCTGTGACGGGATCGACTCCCTTGCGCAGATCAGCGTCCAGCTTGCGCAGTTTCTGCTCGTCCTCCGGGTTAATGCGGGCCAGCAGGCGCGGATCGACTGAGGCATAGCCGCCTGCCTGCACCATTTCAGCGGCCTGATCGTAGAGCGCTCGGTCTTCGAGGTCTTGCGCCTTCTTCAAGTCCTCGATGCGGGCGACGGTCAGGTCACGCAGTTCGGGGTCTTCGATCTTGTTGGCCTGCTTGATGGCGCGGGAGTAGGTGACAGAGCCGGGCTCTGGCTGCTCCAGCTGGCCGATGATCTTGCTGGTGTAGTTGCGGGTTTCCTCGAATGGGATCTTCGCAACCCAGTCGGCCTCGCTGATCTCTCCGGTGCGCGGGTCGCCGTACTTCTTCAGCCACTCATCCACGTTGCCGGGGCCGGCGTTGTAGGCCGCCACGGCCAGGGCGTTGTTGCCCTGGTAGCGGTTGCGCATCTTCTCGATGTAGGCAGTTCCCAGCGCCATGTTGTACTGGGGATCAGCCAGCAGCCGGCCCTCGTCATACGGTATGCCCATTTCTGTGGCCATTTCCTTGGCGGTGTCAGGCATCAGCTGCATCAGGCCAAGCGCTCCCTTGGGCGATACGGCAGCGGCATTTCCGCCGCTCTCGGCCTGCACGATCAGGGCTGGCAGCGATTCGGCGCCAAGTGATCCAGTGGCATAGAGCGCGTCGCCGGCCTTGTAGGCGAGCTGTTTGCGCACGCTGCTGCCGAGCGTCTTCTGGATCTTCATCTGATCCTCTGGCGTCATGTAGCCTGCATTCTTGGCGTAGAACTGCTGGGCTGCCATCGGGTCGTCTACCGCTAGGCGGTTGATCACGTTGGCGGCGATGGCGCTGTTGTTCTTCTGCACGCTCAGCTCGATGGCTTCAGGCGGCAGTCCCTTGCGGTTGCCTGCAGACGCCAGCACGGCGCTGGCCTTGTTCTGGTAGTAGGCGACCTGTTGCGGGTCGTTGTAGTAGGCCAGGGCGCCGGTCTGCGAGGCTTCTAGCGAAGCCTTGTCAGCCTCGTCGTAGTAGTTTTCGCGCTCGCCGTACTCGTAGCGGTTCAGCTCTGAGTCGAATGCCTGGCGCTGGCGCGTGGTGATCTCTTTCCAGCGCGCACGCTGGCGCTCGTTGGTCAGGCTGTTGCCGATGGCGTCGGCCTGCTTGTCGAACTCCGGCAGGGTCTGGTTGGTGATGTTCAGCGCATTCTTGCCCTTGCGGCTGTAAACGCCCTGCTCGGGGTTGAACATCGTGTCGAGCTTCCACTTCGACAGCTGGCTCTCTGCTTCTACAAGCGCGGCCGTGTCGGCGTCCTGCTGCACCTTCTCGACGATCTGCAGCGCGGCATTGGCGACCGGCTGGGCAATCTCTGCGGCCAGACTGCGCTCGGTTACGCTCTGAGTCTGCGGCGCGGCAAGGCCTCGATTCTGAACCTGCGGGCCGCTGATGGTTGGTACGGTAATGGCCATGCTGCCCCCTTAACTGTAAGCCTGGTTGTTGTTCAGTCGGCTGGTGCCAGACAGCGCTGCGGTGGTTCCTGCGCTTTTGCTGCCGCCGAACAGGCCGCTGAATGCACCGGAATCAAAAGCGCTTCCAATGCCTCCGACTGCGCCGCCGATGACAGACGACAGCACGGCCGTCTTCTCGTTCTTCTTCAGCGTCTTGGCGTTTTTCATGGCCTGGTCAGCCTGCACTTCGTAGCCGTATGCCTCGCGGGCAGCGTTGTTGGCAATGGTCAGCGCATCCAATTCGCCGAACTGCGCGGTGTCCTGCTGAATCAGGGCATTCGTGTCGGTGTTGATCTCGCCTCCACTGGCCGCCTGTGCGGTGCGCTGGGTGCCGATGTCCTGCTGCGTCTTGATCCGCTGCAGGTCGGACTCGTAGGCACCACGGCGGCGCGCATCCCAGGCAGTCTGCCGGAGTCTGTCCGCATTGGCCTGCAGGTCTTTGGCCTGCTGATTCAGCTCCTTCTTCTCCTGCATGCCTTTGAGTAGGCCTGAACCTGCGCCGATCAGCATCGGCAGAAAAGCCTGGAACATAGTCTTGCCCCCTTGAGTTAAAGCGCGCCGCCGATGTCGGCCTGCGGGATGATTGCAAGGATACTGATCGGCAGCGGGTCGCGCTGAATAATCGTCACCCGCCCGGTGCCTAGCCATGTGTCATTGATCAGTATGCTGGCCTTGCCGCTCTTGGCGTCGATGCTGGCATAGCCGTCTGCCTCGGTGCGTTGCTTCACCTCGAACAGATCGGACTCCGCGGCTGACTTGCCGAACAGGCCGCCGCGCGAGTCCTCGATGACGGCCGTGACTTTGGCGATGATCTTGCGCTTGTCGAGTAGTGTTTCCTGCTGCGGTGCGTTGATCTCCAGCGTTTCGATGTGCGTTTCATAGGGCAGGCCGATGGTCACGATTGCCGCCGGCGTCGGGATCGTCACGCTGCCGCCTGTGACAGTCTTGCCGCCGACGACGTTGCCGTCTGCCAGGATGGCTACGGCCTTGCCCTCGATGTGCGACAGGCCGCTGAAGGTGTCGCGCGCCTTGGCCCAAGCGGTGAATGCCACGCCTCTGATCGCAGTCGGGACGACGCCCTGCGGGCGCACGGTGACGACGGTGCTGCTGGTGTACGCGGTGATCTTCAGGCGGAACGGGTCGGCGTCAGGCGTTGGCCGATACTGGATCTCGTC
>JBOFCR010000071.1:0-15204 GCA_051646165.1 Pseudomonas sp.
AGCGACTAAAGCTGTAGGTTGGGTTGAGGAGCAGCGCGACGAAGCCCAACGAGGCCTGCACCGGATCTGTTGGGCTTCGCTGCGCTCAACGCCAACCTACGCATGAGGCGGCCTTTAGCCTGCGCAACACGTGGCCGGGACATGGCCTTCTTTGCCGGCGATTTACTCAGGAAGCGACGGGCGATAGCCAGGCCGGGCGCTGGCGGTCGCGCTGGTAGGTGGTCGAGGCCAGTACCTGCACCACGAAGTCTTCCAGGCGCTGCGGTGACAGGCCACCGAGCACTTCGCTCTGCAGCAGGATCTGCACCGGCGAGGGGATCTGCCGGGTCAGCTCGGCGATTTCCTCCACGGCGTTGAAACCGCCGCGCCCGCCTTGGGTGCAGATCACCGAGATGCGTTTGCGCGTCAGGTCGTGCTCGCTGAGGAAGGCACGCAGCGGCGCCGCGAGGCCTTTCATCCACACCGGGGTGAGCAGCACGATGTGCTCGAAACGCTCCAGGTCGGGGCCTTGGTAGCGATACAACGGGCAGGTCTTGAAGAAGGCGTCGAACATGCAGCGCAGGTCGCCGCTCAGCCCGGCCCGAGGTTCTGCGTCGTCGATCAGCGCCAGCGGCCAGTTGGTGAGCCGGGCCAGTTCTCCGGCAACCAGCCGGGTATTGCCGGTGCGCGAGTAGCACACCAGAAGTATGTTATTCATCGCGACCTCCATCGCATCGGGCAAATGGCCCGGGCACTCGCCCTGGCGCTGGTTGCAGCCTACGCGTCGGGATAGCGAAGGCCTTGATCCGCATCAAGGAAGCGTGGGGTGCTGCCTCAGTCATGTAGCAGCAGGTCTTCTACGCGGTCGGTTGTGGCGCCCTGGGACGTGAGTGTGGTGCGTTGCTGATGCTCGGCCACCGACACAGACCAGCCCAGCTCTGTGGCAATGCGTCGGCGCAAGGTGTCGGCGGCGTCCGGCTCGCCGTGGACGATATAGGTGTGCCGCGGCGGGCTGCGAAAATTGCCCAGCCATTGCAGGATCTCATCGGCATCGGCGTGCGCCGAGAGGTTTTCCAGGGCCGCGACTTCGGCGTGAATGGGCACATCCTCACCATGGATGCGCACTTTCTCCGCACCGCCGGCAATCAGCGCACCCCGCGTGCCGCCGGCCTGGAAGCCGGACAGCAGGATGGTGTTGCGCGGGTTGGGGGCCAGCGCCTGGAGGTGGTGGAGAATCCGTCCCCCGGTGGCCATGCCACTGCCGGCGATGATCACGGCCGGGTTGCGCAGTTCTTCCAAGTGCTTCGACTCGTCCACGCTACGCACGAATCTGGCGACGTGGCACATGCCCTCGCATTCCTCGCGCGACAGGCGGTGCTCGCTGCGAAAGCGCTGGTAGAGGGCGGTCACGTCGGTGGCCATCGGGCTGTTCAGGTAGATCGGCAGATCCGGGATCAGGCCGGCCTGTTTCATCTTGTACAGGTGGTACATCAGCAGCTGCGCCCGGCCCACGGCGAACGAGGGCACCATGGTGATGCCATGGCGCAGGGCGGTGCGGTTGATGATGTCGGCGAGCACCTGTTCGGTGGCTTGTTTGGGGTGCGAGCGGTTGCCGTAGGTGGACTCGATCAGGAGAAAATCGGCATGCTCGATGGGCTCGGGTGCCACCATGATCGGGTCGTTGAGGCGGCCAAGGTCGCCGGAGCACACCAGGGTCTGGCCATCGGCCTGGATCTCCACGCTCGCCGCGCCGAGTATGTGGCCGGCAGAACGCAGCTTCACGTGCATGCCGCCCACCAGTTCGTTGCTGTGGTGCAGCGGCAGCGGGTGCAGTTGTTTGAGCGTGCGCTCGGCATCGGCCTCGGTATACAGCGGCTTGGCCGGGTGATGTTTGGAGTAGCCGCGGTGATTGGCGTACTCGGCTTCCTCTTCCTGCAGGCGGCCGCTGTCGAGCAGGAGGATGGCCAGCAGCTCGCAGGTGGCTTCGGTGGCGTAGATCGGGCCGCGGTAACCGGCCCTGACCAGCACCGGCAGATAGCCGCTGTGGTCGAGGTGGGCATGGGTCAGGACAATCGCATCCAGGCGGTGCGGGTCGAGCGGGAAATGCTCCCAGTTGCGCAGGCGCAGTTGCTTGTAGCCCTGGAACAGGCCGCAATCCACCAGCAGCCGCTTACCTGCATGTTCCACCAGGTACTTGCTGCCGGTCACCGTTCCCGCACCACCGAGAAAGCTCAAGCGCATGATTCACCTCGTCAGGTTGTCTGCCTGGCGGCGCGTCGTGCCCGGCAGGTGGTGTACACCAGCGCTCCAAGCTCTAGTCGAGCCATGTTCTGGATCACGCCGGCAGACACAGGATGACGCTGACAAAGTGCGGGTTCGCTGACGCCGGTCAATGAATCCGTGCGGCAGCTTGCTAGTGTCGGGGAAACCCCCGCATAGCGCCGAGGTGTGTCGTGAACGAGCAAGACCGGCAGCTCCTCGCCCAGGCCCTGGAGAATGCGGCCAACGCCATTCTGATCACGGATCGCCGCGGCAGCATCGTCTGGGCCAATCAGAGCTTCTCCAGGCTCAGCGGTTACTCGCGCGAGGAGTTGCTCGGGCAGTCGCCGACGCTGCTGCGCTCCGGCCAGCAGAGCGAGGCCTTCTATGCCGACTTGTGGCAGACCATCCTGGCCGGTCGGCCCTGGCAGGGCGAGCTGATCGAACGCAACAAGGCGGGCGAGTGCTACACGGTCAACCAGGTGATCACGCCGCTGTGCGACGAGCTGGGGGTGATCAGCCATTTCCTGGCTATCCAGCACCAGTGTGCGATGGCCGATCACGAGCGCGAGCAGATGCTGCATCTGGCGCTGCACGACAGCCTCACCGACCTGCCGAACCGCACCCTGTTTCTCGATCTTCTGGCCCAGGCCCAGCGCAACGCGGCACTGCAGGGCGACAAGCTGGCAGTGATGTTTGTCGACCTGGACGGCTTCAAGCAGATCAACGACCGCTTCGGCCATGCCTGTGGCGACAAACTGCTGGTGGCGGTGGCCGGGCGCTTGCGCAAGGCGGTGCGCAAGTCCGATGTGGTGGCGCGGCTGAGTGGCGACGAGTTCGTCATTCTCCTGCCGCAGCTGGATGAGCGCATCAGTGTCGGGCACCTCGGGCGCAAGCTGCTGGACAGCGTGGCGCGCCCCTACAAGATCGATGGGCGGCGCATCGAGGTACGCGCCAGCCTGGGCATCGGCATCTATCCGGATGATGCGCAAACGGCGGACGTGTTGCTGGCGCGGGCGGACGCGGCCATGTACGGGGTCAAGGCATCCGGCGGTAACGGCTATCGGCTAGCCTGATGGTCTGGCCTGACTGGGTGCGGGCAGGCTGATGCAGATCAATACGCCCGGGCGAGGATCGTTTCAGGGTTGCTCCGAGTCGATTGGACAGCGAGGTGTGGGTGATGGACGAGCGTGTCGATACAGGGGCCAAGGCTTTGGTCGCCCTGCTGATGAGCGGTTGCGATGCCACCTTGTCCGCGCTGGCGCCTGTCGCTGGCCGGCTGCAGCCGCTGCGCGTGCCTGAGCGGCCCGCCGCGGCGCCGGTGCGGAGGGCGCCACCACGTTGAGCGAGCCGCAGCAGCTGCTCGGCGCCGCCGCGGCGCTGGGCATCGGCCTGCTGGTCGGCCTGGAGCGCGAGCGGCGCAAAGGCGAGGGCAGCGACCGCGATTTCGCCGGTTTGCGTACCTTCGCCGCCACGGCGCTGCTCGGCTATGTCGGCCTGGCGCTCGGCGGTGTGCCGCTGCTGGCGACGATCGCGCTGTGCCTGGTGGTGCTGGTGGCGATCGCCTACTGGCGCTCGACCCGCGCCGACCCCGGGCTGACCACCGAAATTGCCCTGTTGCTGGTGTTGCTGCTGGGAGCGCTATGCGTCAGTGCCGCTGGCTTGGCCGTCACCCTCGGGGTGGTGCTGAGCCTGCTGCTGACCTATCGCCAGTGGTTGCACCGCCTGGTGCGCGAGCGACTGTCGGAGCGCGAGTTCCGCGATGGCCTGATCCTGGCGACGCTGGGATTGGTGATTCTGCCGCTGATGCCGGATCGCTTCATCGGCCCGTTCGCCGCGCTCAACCCGCGTACTTTGTGCCTGCTGGTGCTGCTGATCATGGCGATCAGTGCGGCCGGGCATATCGCCGTGCGCCTGCTGGGGCCGCGCTATGGCCTGCCGCTGGCCGGTCTGGCGGGTGGTTTCGCCTCCAGTACGGCCACGGTGGCCAGCATGGGCGCGCGCAGCCGGCAGCGCCCGGCCAGCCTGTTCGCGGCAGCGGCGGCGGCCATGCTGTCCAGTCTGGCGACCATGATCCAGATGGCCCTGGTGCTGGCGGCAGTCAGTTGGCCGAGCCTGCAGAGCATGGGCCCGTCGCTGGGCCTGGGCGGCGCGCTGATCCTCGGTTACGCCCTGCTTCTGTCGGTCAGGGCCGGCCAGGTCGAGGTGGATGACGGGGCGATTGCCGATGCCGAGGCGGCCTTCGATCTCAAGGTCGCGCTGTTGCTGGGCGGCGCTATCGGCCTGATCGGTCTGTTGTCGGCCGCCTTGCTGGCCTGGCTCGGCCAGCGCGGTCTGTTGCTGGCGGTAAGCCTGGGTGGGCTGGCGGATGCCCATGCGGCAGCGGCTTCCGCCGCCTCGCTGGTGGCCAGCGGGCAGGTGCCGGTCCCGGCGGCGCAGCTCGCAATTCTCGCCGCGCTGACCAGCAATACCTGCTCCAAGTGCGTGCTGGCCTGGGTCAGCGGCGGGGCGCGCTTTGCCGCGCTGATGCTGCCGGGGCTGCTGCTGGCGCTGGCCGCGCTATGGGCTGGGCGCTGGCTCGGCGGTTGAGCGGGCCGGGCTTTATTGATGCCGATCAAGGCGCCGGCCGGAGGTGCGCGCATAGTCGTGCAATAGCCCGTGCGGGTCGCCTGAGGAGAGGGTCATGCCGAAAATGAAAGCTGCGGTCTTCGTCGAAAAGAACCGGATCGTCTTGGAGGACAAGCCCATCCCCGATGTCGGCCCGCTGGATGCGCTGCTGCGCATCACCACGACCACCCTCTGCGGCACCGATGTGCACATCCTCAAGGGTGAGTACCCGGTGGCCAAGGGGCTCACCGTCGGCCACGAACCGGTCGGGGTGATCGAAAAGCTGGGCTCGGCGGTACGCGGCTTCAGCGAGGGCCAGCGGGTGATCGCCGGGGCCATCACCCCGAGCGGGCACAGCAACGCCTGCCTGTGCGGTTGCGCGGCGCAGGACGGCCCCGGCACTCGTCACGGTTTCACCGCCAGCGGCGGCTGGAAGTTCGGCAATACCATCGATGGTTGCCAGGCCGAGTACGTACTGGTGCCGGACGCCATGGCCAACCTGAGTGCGGTGCCCGACAGCCTGTCGGACGAAGAGGTGCTGATGTGCCCGGACATCATGTCGACCGGTTTCGCCGGGGCGGAGAACGGCCAGATCCAGATTGGCGACACCGTGGTGGTCTTCGCCCTCGGCCCGATCGGCCTGTGCGCGGTGGCCGGCGCGCGGCTGCGTGGCGCCAGCACGGTGATTGGCGTCGATACGGTGCCGGCGCGCATGGCCCTGGCCCGGCAGCTGGGCGCCAGTCATGTGGTTGATTTCCAGGCCGGTGACCCGCTGGAGCAGATCATGGCGCTTACCGACGGGCGCGGGGCGGATGTGGCCATCGAGGCGCTGGGCCGTCAGGCCACCTTCGAGGCCGGCCTGCGCGTGCTGCGTCCGGGTGGCACGCTATCGAGTCTGGGCGTGTACTCCAGCGACCTGCGCATTCCGCTGGATGCCTTCGCCGCCGGCCTGGGCGACAAACACATCGTCACCACGCTCTGCCCGGGCGGCAAGGAACGCATGCGCCGGCTGATCGAGGTGGTGGCCAGCGGGCGGGTCGATCTCAAACCCCTGGTGACCCATCGTTTTCGCCTGGACGATATCGAGCAGGCCTACGAGCTGTTCGCCAGCCAGCGCGACGGGGTGATGAAGGTCGCCATCACTCCCTGAGCCCGTCTGGCCGGGGGGACACAGCAAAACGCCCCGCAGGGCGGGGCGTTCGAGCGGGGTGGGTGGAACCCGCGTAGACGCAGTCGTGGGGCTATTCCTTGACCTTGAGATCCAGCGACAGGTCACGCGCGGCCTTGGTGGCGAGCACGCCCATCAACTGGCCGATCTCGTCCTGGCGGCTGGCGGCGCCGTTCTGCCCGCTGCCGGCCATCATCACGCTGGGCACCGGCGCCTGGGCGGCGGCCTCGGCCCACACCTTGTTGATCGCCACCAGGGCGTCGAGCTTGGGCTGCAGGGCGCCGTCCGCCTCGATTACCGCCTTGCGCGCATAGGCTTCGGCATCGGCGGTGATCTTGGTCGCCTGGCCGGTGATGCTGGCCTTGTCGCGCAGCAGTTCGGCGGTCTGTTTCTCGATCTCGGCGCGGCCTTTTTCGCGTTGGGCGTTGATGATCGCCAGCTGCTTCTCGGTCTCGGCCTGGGTGGTGCGCTCGATCTGGTCGCGCAGGGTTTCCTGGCGGCGGGCTTCCACTTCTTTCTCGCCGCGGGCGGTCACCAGCAGCTTCTCTTCCTCTTCCTTCAGGCGGTTCTGCCGGGCCACGGCCAGCTCGGCCAGGGCCTGCTGGACCTTGACCATGCGCTGCTTGTACTGCGGGTTGGGGTCGACGTTGGTGATGCGCGCCTCGACCACTTCCACCCCGTACTTGCGGAACTGCTGCTGCTTGCGCACCGGGATGCCCTTGTTGTCCAGCACCTTCTCGGTGACGAACTGGCTGGCGTTGTTGTCGCCGAAGCTGCCTTGCTCGGTGCCGGCCTGGAGGATGGCGGTCTGGCTCGGCTGGTGGCCGCGCGGGCCGCGGATCTCGCGGCGTTTGATCAGGTACAGGCCGTCGTTGAGCTGGTTCTCGAACTCGGCGGCGAACTCGCTGCGCGCACCGGCGTAGAAATCGTCGGCGCTCATCAGCGAGGCGGTGGCCTGCAGGGTTTCCTTGATCGCCGGCACCAGGGCGGTCTTGATGAAGTTTTCCGGGTTGCGGTACTCCTGGGCGATCTTCAGGAACTGGTCGCCGGAGGGCAGGCGAAAGCGCGCCGAGGACTCGACCTTGGCGTCGACGTTGCCGAGAAACACGATGGGGAAGGCTTCGATGGTGGCGCCGAGCGAGTCGTTGTCGCTGGTGTCGTCGATGGCCAGGGCTTCGGTGAGTACCGATTGCACGCTGAGCGCCTTCTTCCAGGGGGTGGCGCGGCCGAACCATTTGGTCGCGTAGCCGACGTCGTCGACGATCTTCTCTTCGCCGAAGATGGTCCGCACATGGGTGGCGAAGCCGGCTTCGTTATAGAAGAACACCCCGTTGAAGGTGGCGAAGCCAATGGCGGCGAGCAGCAGGGGCGCGCCGACATATTTGATAAGGGAGGTTTTGGAGCCGGGGCCGCTGGAAATATCCATGGTCTGTCCTTGACTGCGGAAAGAGAGCCCGCATGCTGCGCAGCTGTCGTGCAGGCGTCAAGTGGCCCCGCGCTAGCCTGTGCTGTGGCTCGCAGCCCGTCGGCGGGGCATGCGTGGCGTCAATGCGTACTGGCGAGGTGCTGTGCGGCCAGCGGGCAGCTGGCGGCATTGAGGTAGCGCGATTGCTCCAGCCACTGCGGCTGCGGGTAGTAGGCGAACAGGTAGCTGCCGCGCTGCAGTGTTTCGATCAGCGCGCCGGCAATCGCCGGGCGCACCGCCGGGCAGCCCTGGCTGCGGCCGAGCCGGCCGAGGCCCGCAACCACGCCGGGGTCGGCGTAGGCGGCGGCGTGCATGACGATGGCGCGCGCCTCGCTGTTGTCGTTGAAGCCCGGCTCCAGCCCCAGCAGGCGCAGCGAGCGGCCATGCTTGCCGCTGTAGGTCTGGCCGGTGTGGAACAGGCCGAGCGACGACTGATAGCTGTTCGGCCGGTTGGAGAAGGTGGTCGGCACATCGGCGCCGCTGTTCTTGCCATGGGCGACCCACTCCTTGAACAGCAGCTTGCGTGCCGCCAGGTCGAACACCCAGAGGCGTTTCTCGCGGGAGGGGCGGGAGTAGTCGATCAGTGTCAGCAGATGGCCTTTGGGGGCGCTCAGGCCGCGACTGGCGCAGTTGTAGGCGGTAAGGGCCAGACTCAGGGCTGCGGGATTGGCATCCGGCGCCAAGCGTTGCAGGGTTTGCACATCGGCCAGTGGAGCGGCCTGGGCCAGGCCGGCGAACAGCAGGGTCAGGGCGGCGGCCAGTCGGTTGAGCATTACTCAATTCCTGTAAAGAACGCAGGGTTATTAGCGGCGGGCATTGTGCTCGAAATTTATACAGTTGCCGATCACTTGTTGACCGATGGCGCCGTTTCCGCTGCATCGGTGCTGATCACGGTCATCTGCCCTTCGCTGCGGCTCTCGCGGGTGGAGCTGAGGTCGGTGATCACCAGGGTGGTGCCGACGTCCATGGCGTCATGCAGCCGGCGCAGGAAGTCGCCATCGACGCTGACCTGGCCGAGCTGTTCGAGCGGCGTGGCACCGCCCTGCGGGTTGCTCAGCGCCACGGCGGACCAGCGCAGTGGCGGCGCCGGGTCGAATTCAGTGGGTGGCGGCTTCTGCAGCAGGGAAAACACCGCCAGGCCGTGCGGCATCTGCACACCGTTGTCCTGCACCGGCGCCGAGCCGATCAGCTGGCCGCCGCGGAACACATAGACGCGCAAGTCGGCGCGGCTGATCAGAATCGACAGCGGTTCGCGGCTGGCGGGCGAGTTGTCGAGGTAGGCACTGCCGGCAACGGGCGTTTTGCCCTGTGGCTTGCCATCGGCGACCTGCGGCGCCAGCAGGCCGGGGTGGTTGACCTCGACTGGCGCGCTCTGGCTGTCGCTGATGATCACCGTGGTGCTGTCGAAGCCGGTGATGGCGTAGAGCTGCTTGGCGAATGCCAGCGGCAGGCGCACGCAGCCGTGGGAGGCCGGGTAGCCGGGCAGATGGCCGGCATGCAGGGCGATGCCGTCCCAGGTCAGGCGCTGCATATAGGGCATGGCGGCGCTGTTATAGAGGTTGGAGTGGTGGTCGACGCTCTTCTGCAGGATGGTGAACACCCCGGTGGGGGTGTCCTTGCCTGAGCGTCCGGTGCTGACGGTGGTGGCGCCGATGATGATGCCGTTGCGGTAAACGTAGGCGCGCTGTTCGGTGAGGCTGACCACCAGCGTCACCGGGCCGCGCGGAGACACCTGCGGGTACCAGAGGTACTGGCCGGGCTTGAGGGTTTGCAACTGGGCGCGCAAGGCCGGGCCGGCGGGGATTGCCAGCGGCTCGGCGAGAACCATGGCAGGCAGCAGAAGCAGGCTCAGCAGCAGTCGGCGCATCGGTTTCCCCTGCAAATGGCGCCCTGGCAGGCGCCCTGAGGGCAGCTTAGTCGCCTGGCAAACCCTGCGCTAGAGCGGGAACGGCGCCTGCTGCAGGCCGTTTTCGTCGACCTGCAGGGCCCAGCCCTGTTTGTCCCAGTCGCCTAGCACGATGCGCGTGGCCGGCTGGCCGTCGACCAGCAGCTCATGCACGGCCGGGCGGTGGGTATGGCCGTGGATCAGCGTGCGTACGCCATACCTGGCCATGATCCGTGGCACTTCCTCGGGGGTCACGTCGACGATTTCGCTGGCCTTCATCTGCGTTTGCGCGCGGCTCTCGCTGCGCAGCTTGCGCGCCAGCTTGTGGCGGGTGGCGAGCGGCAGGTTGCGCAGGATGAACAGGCTCAATGGATTGCGCAGCAGGCGGCGCAGCTTCATGTAGCCGACGTCCTGGGTGCACAGGCTGTCGCCGTGCATCAGCAGTACCGGCTCGTCGTTGAAGCGCACCAGGCTCGGGTCTTGCAGCAGGGTGCAGCCGGCCGCGCGGCAGAAGGCGCGGCCGATGAGGAAATCGCGGTTGCCGTGCATCAGGAAGATGCGGGTGCCGCTGTCGCTCAACTGACGCAGGGCGGTGGCAATTTCGTGCTGGAACGGCGTCATACCGTCGTCGCCGATCCATACCTCGAAAAAGTCGCCGAGGATGTACAGGGCTTCGGCCGCACGGGCACGGGTCTGCAGGAAATGCACAAACGCCCGGGTGAGGTCCGGGCGTTGCTCTTCCAGGTGCAGATCGGAGATCAGCAGGATCATCGAATCACTCGACGATTTCGGCCTTCTCGATGACCACGTCATCCACCGGTACGTCCTGATGGCCGGACTTCATGGTGGTGGCTACACCTTTGATCTTGTTGACCACGTCCATGCCGTCGGTCACCTGGGCGAATACCGCGTAGCCCCAGCCCTGCATGGTCGGCGCGCTGTGGTCGAGGAAGGTGTTGTCGGAGACGTTGATGAAGAACTGCGCGGAGGCCGAGTGCGGCTCCATGGTACGGGCCATGGCCACGGTGCCGACCTTGTTGGAAACACCGTTGTTGGCTTCGTTCTTGATCGTGGCGCGGGTGGATTTCTGCTTCATGCCCGGCTCGAAACCGCCGCCCTGGATCATGAAGTTGCTGATCACGCGGTGGAAAACGGTGCCGTCGTAATGACCGCTCTTCACGTACTCCTTGAAGTTGGCCACGGTTTCCGGGGCTTTGTCTTCGAACAGTTCCAGGGTGATGACGCCGTGGTTGGTATGCAGCTTGATCATTGAAATATTCGCTCTATCGAGAAAATCGAAGGCCTGTCAGGGGGTTGACAGCTTCGGCTATGATACGGGCTTTGATTTGCCCGGCCTACCCTGAGCCGCGCGTCTGCAGAATTAAGGACACCATGAGCAAGCCCGTCGATCCCAAAGCCAGCCCAGCAGCCGCCAACTTCCTGCGTCCGATCGTCCAGGCCGACCTGGACAGCGGCAAGCACGCCAAGATCATCACGCGCTTCCCGCCGGAGCCCAACGGCTACCTGCACATTGGTCACGCCAAGTCGATCTGCCTGAACTTCGGCCTGGCCCAGGAGTTCGGTGGCGAGTGCAACCTGCGCTTCGACGACACCAACCCGGCCAAGGAAGATCAGGAATACATCGACGCGATCAAGAGCGACGTCGAGTGGCTGGGCTTCCAGTGGGCTGGCGAGGAACGCTACGCCTCCAACTACTTCGACCAGCTGCACGACTGGGCCGTGGAGTTGATCAAGGCCGGCAAGGCCTATGTCGACGACCTGTCGCCGGAGCAGGCCCGCGAATACCGTGGCAGCCTCACCGAGCCGGGCAAGAACAGCCCGTTCCGCGAACGTTCGGTTGAGGAAAACCTCGACCTGTTTGCGCGCATGAAGGCCGGCGAATTCCCGGACGGCGCCCGTGCCCTGCGCGCGAAGATCGACATGGCCTCGCCGAACATGAACCTGCGCGACCCGATCCTCTACCGCATCCGCCACGCCCATCACCACCAGACCGGCGACAAGTGGTGCATCTACCCGAGCTACGACTATACCCACGGTCAGTCGGATGCCATCGAAGGCATCACCCACTCCATCTGCACCCTGGAGTTCGAAGACCACCGTCCGCTGTACGAATGGTTCCTCGAGCAACTGCCGGTACCGGCGCAACCGCGTCAGTACGAGTTCGCCCGCCTCAACCTGAACTACACCATCACCAGCAAGCGCAAGCTCAAGCAGTTGGTCGATGAAAACCACGTGCATGGCTGGGACGACCCGCGCATGTCGACCCTGTCCGGCTTCCGCCGTCGCGGCTACACCCCGGCGTCGATCCGCACCTTCTGCGACATGATCGGCGTCAACCGCGCCGGCGGCGTGGTCGATGTCGGCATGCTCGAATTCGCCATCCGTGACGACCTCGACGCCAACGCCGCGCGTGCCATGTGTGTGCTCAAGCCGCTCAAGGTGGTGATCAGCAACTACCCAGAAGGGCAGGTGGAGAACCTCGAACTGCCGCGCCATCCCAAGCAGGACATGGGCGTGCGCGTGTTGCCGTTCAGCCGCGAGATCTACATCGACGCCAGTGACTTCGAAGAAACCCCGCCAGACGGCTTCAAGCGCCTGATCCCCGGTGGCGAAGTGCGCTTGCGCGGCAGCTACGTGATCCGCGCCGACGAAGCGATCAAGGACGCCGCCGGCAATATCGTCGAACTGCGTTGCTCCTACGACGAAAACACCCTGGGCAAGAACCCCGAAGGCCGCAAGGTCAAGGGTGTGATCCACTGGGTGCCGGCCGCCGAGAGCGTGGAATGCGAAGTGCGCCTGTACGACCGCCTGTTCCGCTCCGCCAACCCGGAGAAGGCCGAAGAGGGCAGCAGCTTCCTCGACAACATCAACCCGGACTCGCTGGTGGTGCTGCAAGGCTGCCGCGCCGAGCCGTCGCTGGCCAATGCCGCGGCGGAAGAGCGCTTCCAGTTCGAGCGCGAAGGCTACTTCGTTGCCGACCTGAAGGACTCGCAGCCGGGCAAGCCGGTGTTCAACCGTACCGTCACCCTGCGCGATTCCTGGGGAGCCTGATTCATGGCGTTGTCGATCTACAACACTCTGAGCAAGGTCAAAGAACCGTTCCAGCCGCTGGTGGCCAACCAGGTGCGCATGTACGTGTGCGGCATGACCGTGTACGACTTCTGCCACATCGGCCACGCCCGCGTGATGGTGGCGTTCGACGTGGTCACCCGCTGGCTGCGCCATCGCGGCTATGACGTGACCTACGTGCGCAACATTACCGACATCGACGACAAGATCATCAAGCGCGCCAACGACAACGGCGAGCCGTTCGAGGCGCTGGTCGAGCGCATGATCGCCGCCATGCACGAGGACGAGGCGCGCCTCTGCGTGCTGCGCCCGGATATCGAGCCGCGTGCCACCGGGCATATCGACGGCATGCACCAGATGATCCAGACCCTGATCGACAAGGGCTTCGCCTACGCCCCCGGTAATGGCGACGTGTACTACCGCGTCGGCAAGTTCGTCGGCTACGGCAAGCTGTCGCGCAAGAAGATCGAAGACCTGAAGATCGGTGCGCGCATCGAGGTCGACGAAATCAAGGAAGACCCGCTCGACTTCGTCCTGTGGAAGGGCGTCAAACCAGGCGAGCCGAGCTGGCAGTCGCCCTGGGGCGCGGGCCGGCCGGGCTGGCACATCGAATGCTCGGTGATGTCCACCTGCTGCCTGGGCGAGACCTTCGACATCCACGGCGGCGGCCCGGACCTGGTGTTCCCGCACCACGAGAACGAGATCGCGCAGAGCGAGGCGGCCACCGGCAAGCTCTACGCCAACGCCTGGATGCACGCCGGCGCGGTGCGCGTGGACGGCGAGAAGATGTCCAAGAGCCTCGGCAACTTCTTCACCATCCGCGAGGTGCTGGAGAAGTACCACCCCGAGGTGGTGCGCTACCTGCTGGTGTCCAGCCACTACCGCAGCCCGATCAACTACTCCGAAGACAGCCTCAAGGAAGCCAAGGGCGCCCTGGAGCGCTTCTACAACGGCCTGAAAGGCCTGCCGCAAGCCCAGCCTGCCGGTGGCGAAGCCTTCGTCGAGCGTTTTGGCGCGGCGATGGACGACGACTTCAACTCGCCGGAAGCCTGCGCCGTGCTGTTCGAAATGATCCGCGAGGTCAACCGCCTGCGCGAGTCGGACGAGCAGGCCGCCGCCGGTCTGGCCGCCCAGCTCAAGCAGCTGGCCGGCCTGCTCGGCGTGCTGCAGCTGGAACCGGACGCCTTCCTCCAGGCCGGTGCTGCCGGCAAGGTCGACTCTGCCGAAGTCGAAGCGCTGATCGCCGCGCGCCTGCAGGCCCGCGCCGAGAAGAACTGGGCCGAGTCCGACCGCATCCGCGACCAGATCACCGCCCTCGGCGTGGTGCTGGAAGACGGCAAGGGTGGCACCACCTGGCGCCTTGCTGAGTAAGTTGTTGATCGTTCCCACGCTCTGCGTGGGAATGCCGCGACAGACGCTTTGCGTCTGCGGGACGCGGAGCGTCCCTGGATCAGGTTGCCACGCTGTAACGAAAAGGCCGCTCTAGAGCGGCCTTTTTGCTGTCTGCACGATGCTTGGGCTCAATCGAGCCGGTAGCGCGCCAGATCCTGGGGCGAGAGCACGCGCATCTTGCTTGGCTCGATGCGGCTCATGTCTTCGGCCAGGCTGGCCGGGATGTTCATGTCGCGCCAGTAGGCGCTCGGGCTGTAGCGCGCGGTGCTGCTGGTGTGGGCGGAGAAGGCCGAGTCGCCGGCGGGGTAGTAGGGGCGGTGCAGGCCGACATGGCCGCGCACGCTCTTGTCGCGCCCGGCTGCCAGCAGGTAGACGCAGGTGCCCTGGCAGACGCTGTTGTCAGGCACCAGGGCGTCGAAACCGGTTTCGCGCAGCAGGCGGCCCATGCGGATGGCTTCCTGCACGCTGCCGCCGATGCTGTCGAGCACCACGATCTTCTTGGCGAACTTGCCCGGATTCTGCCGCAAGCCCTTGAGCAGGGCTTCGTAGTCGCCCGGGGATATCTCTGCGGAAACCTTGACCGCCAGGATGCGGCCGACGCTGGTGTGCTGCACGGGCTGGACCTCGACCTGGGCCAGCGCGGCGGCTGAACAGCAGGTACTAATCGTGAGCAGGGTGGTGCGGAGGGTGGAGCTGATCAAAAGCGTGTCTCGGTGCAAGATGGACAAAGGCCGCTGAAGATACCTGCAAGCGCGCGCCGCGCCCAGTTTGGTGTGCGTCCGGGTGCAGGGTTGGCCGGCGCAGCCTTTTGCCGCAGCGCAAGGGCTTGCCGCGAGCCCGGAGTTTTCGTTAGCTTGCAATCTTTTCGGCCGCGCCACGGCCACTTCGCTGTAGTCGCATCATGGAAGAGAAGTAGAGATGACGCGCGCGCAAGACTTGCAATCCCGCTACGAGCAAAATGATCCGCTGGATCGACGCCTGCAGGCACGCCGCCTGACTCAGATCGCCAATGTGCAGTACTTCGTACTGCTGCTGATCGGCCTGCAGACCGTGCTGGCGCAGAGCTGGCTCAACACCGTACTGGTGCTGCTGGCGCTGGTGCTGGTGCTGGTTGGCCAGCAGCTGAACCGGCGCGGGGCGACGGATACCGCCATCGTGCTGATGCTGGTCTCGCTGGCGGGGCTGGTCACGGTGTCCCTGTGGTACAGCCAGGGGCTCTACAGCGGTGTATTGCTGGCCTATCCGGCGATCCTCATCGTGGCCGGCATGGTGGCGCCGTTGTGGCTGTTCATCGGCCTGTTGCTGGGCATGCTGGTCTCGGTGGCCGGCATGACCTACGCCTCGCTCAGCGGCCTGCTG
>JBOFCR010000086.1:0-3060 GCA_051646165.1 Pseudomonas sp.
TGCGAAGGGATGTCGCAGCCGCAGCCAGGGTAGGTGTTGTCGCGCCAGCAGCCACCGATGCCGGCGGCTTTCTCGAGGATGACGAAGTCGTGGCGGCCGCTGTTCTTCAGCTCGATCGCCATGCCCAGCCCGGAAAAGCCGCTACCGACAATGATGCAGTCGTGCGGCGCGTTCATGCTGTGGCCTCACTCAGGCTCGCGCTGCTCCCCGTGTCCGGTGCGGCCTGCCAGTGCTGCCGGGCAAAGGCGACCATATCGCGCAGGCAGGCATCGGCTTCGGGCAGCAGTGGATAGAAGGTCGGCCAGACATGCGCCTGGCCGCGCCAGATGGTCATCTGCCCGCTGACGCCGGCTTCATCGAGGCGATCCGCCAGGCGATAGGAGTCGTCGCGCAGGGCCTCGTTGTCGCTGACATGGATGGCCAGCGGCGGCAGCCCGGCGAAGTCGCCGTACAGCGGTGAGGCCAGCGGCAGGTTGCCGTCCTGGCCGTTAAGGTAGATCGCCGCGGCGCGCTGGATGCTGCGTGCATCGAACATCACGCAGCTGCGGCCATTGCTGTGCAGTGACTCGCCGCTGGCCAGCATATCGGTATAGGGCGACAGCAGGATGGCCGCCGCCGGCAGCGTGCGGCCACGGGCCTTGAGCGCGAGCAGCAGGGCCAGGGTCAGGCCGCCGCCGGCGGAGTCACCGGCCAGCACGATGCCGCTGGCCGGGAAGGATTGCAGCAGCCAGTCGTAGGCGGCCAGCGCGTCATCCACAGCGGCGGGGAAGGGGTGTTCGGGTGCCAGCCGGTAATCCAGAGACAGCAGCGCGCTGCCGGCCAGCTTGGCCAGGCGGGTGGTGAAGCTGCGGTAGGTGCGCGGCGAGCCGAAGATATAGCCGCCGCCATGCAGGTAGAGGATGCAGCGGCCCGGCGTGGCGGCGTCCGGGATATTCCATTCCGCCTCGATCGAGGCATGCACGGCCTGGTTGATCCGCACGCCGGGCGCGGTCTTGCGCTTGGCGCTGTTGCGCTCCAGCCAGGCGCGAAAGCGCAGGGGGTCGAAGTGCTCGGCGGTGAGCACGGGCTTCAGCTTGCGCCGCAGTACCAGGCTGAGCAGGCGCGAACGCAGCGAGCGCGAGCGGATCTGGCGGCGCTCGATCATACCGTCACCTTCTTGCGCAACCCGGAGGCCTTGCTCAGCAGGCGATGGACGAGGTTGGCATGGCCCGTGGGCAGCAGTCGCTGCAGCAGGTCGACGAGCTTGGCGTCGCGGCCGACCAGGATGCGCTCGCGGCGCCGCTGGATACCGTCGATGATGATCCGTGCCGCTGCACTGGGCGCCAGCCTGAGGGTCTTCTCTTCCAGGCGACGGACCATGTCGGCCTGGTTGTCGACCGCCTGATCGAACACGGCGTTGCTGGCGATGCTGGTGCGCACACCGCCCGGGTGCACGCAGGCGACATGCACGCCGTCTTCCTTGAGTTCCTGGCGCAGCGCCTCGGTGAAGCCGCGCACGGCGAACTTGCTGGCGCAGTAATGGGCCTGGGCGGCGACGCCGATCAGGCCGAACAGGCTCGATAGGTTGACCAGGCTGCCACGACTGGCACGCAGGGCCGGGAGGAAGGCCTTGCTGCAATGCACCACCCCCCAGAAGTTGACGTCCACCACCGTGCGAAAAGACTCCAGCGGGGTCGAGGCGAAGTCGCCGAAGCGGGTGATGCCGGCGTTGTTGATCAGCACATCGGCGTTGCCCAGCGCGCTCTGCACCTGCGCGGCGAAGGCATTGACCTGGGCCTCGTCCGCCACGTCGAGCAGGGCCGTCAGCACCTGGCTGGCGCCGGCGGTGCGGGCCATGCTGGCGGTGGCCTCAAGGCCGGGGGCGTTGCGGTCGACCAGGGCCAGGCGGTTGCCGGGCGCCAGTTGCAGGGCCAGTTCACGGCCGATACCGCTGCCGGCGCCGGTGATCACCACGATTTTGCTGTGCATGTCCGCTCAACCTCTGATGGTTATGGCGAGATTTCATTGTTCGAGTGAACAGCAATATTTCGGATGGATGATTTTTAGTCAATGGCGTGCCACCGACCCAGTTGCTGTGAATGGCAGGCCGATGGTCTGGCTGATGGGCGGGGAGGGCCGGATCAGCGCAGCAGCAGCGCTTCGATATGCTCGACGATGGCGGCGGATGCCGGGGCGTCATGGGGATCGTGGCTGGTGGCGATGCGGTAGACATCGGCCAGGGCGAAGTAGGTATTGGTCAGCCCGGCCAGGCTGAAGCAGAAGTGCTCGAAGGGCATCGGCTTGAGCAGGTCGCTGGCCAGGCAGGCGTCGTACAGCGGGCGCAGGCGCTGCTGGCTGGGCAGGAATTGCTCGCGCACCAGCCAGTCGAAGCGCTCGTCCTGCTGGCCGATCTGCTGGTACAGCAGCATGGCCATGCCCGAGGACTTCAGGCACAGCTGGGCATAGCCACGGATAAACTGGCGAAAGGCCTGGCGCACCTGCTCGGCGCTGGGTTGCGGTGGCAGCTCGACCAGCAGCGGCACATCGGCGAAAGCCAGCTTCACCGCCTCGCGCCAGAGGTTGTCCTTGTTGGCGAAGTGATAGGTGACCAGGCCCTGGGCGACCCCGGCGCGCTTGGCGATCTCGCGGGTCGAGGCCCCCTCGAAGCCGGCCTGCTCGAACACCTGGATGGCGGCCTGGAGGATCTGCTGGCGGCTTTCGGCCTTGCGCTGCTCGCGCAGCCCGAGGGGTTTGGCGGTGGTCATGGGTGCTCTTGCCGGCTCTGACGGGAAGCCTGAGGGTCGGCGCAGTATACCCACGGTGATGCAGGCGGGCTCAATGGCTGCGTGCCGGGTGCGACGCTTTGTCTGCACGCGTGCGGTCGACATCTGGCTAGAATGCCGCGGCCTATAAGGATGTTTGATCTGAACCCACTCAGCCGCAGTTTCCGCGATTGGCTCTACGCCTTTGCCCTGGTGGGCATGCTGCTGCGCGTGAGCATGCCGCTGTGGGCCATGCCGTTGATGAGTGCCGACGGTTTCATGCTGATGTGTACCTCGCACGGCGTGCAGTGGCAGCTGG
>JBOFCR010000102.1:0-39680 GCA_051646165.1 Pseudomonas sp.
GCTCGGCGACGCTGCCGCCATCGAGGCCGCCGCCACCCGCTACTACCGCTACTTCCCCGATTCACGTGGTTACCACCAGGCCCACGACTTCGATTTCTGGGTGCTGAAACCAGTGCGCAGCCGCTATATCGGCGGTTTCGGCGCGATCCACTGGGTCGCCGAGGCGCAGCTGGCCAACCCGCATGCCGGGGACGCGGAAAACAGCATGATCGAGCACATGAACAGCGACCATGCCAATGCCATCGCCCACTACGTCGAGCTGAGCGGCCTGCCCGCTGGCGAGCCGGCCGAGCTGGTCGGCATCGACAGCGAAGGCTTCCACCTGCGCATCGGCAAAAGCCTGCACTGGCTGGCCTTCCCAACATCCTGTAACAACCCTGGCGCCGTGCGCCAGGCCTTGGTACAGCTGGCCCGCGCCGAAAGCTGGCCGACCGCCGAGCCGGCTTCAGCTTGAATTAAGGGCAACGCCCCATACTTGAACGGTATCGGAAGCCGTTCTTCCGCCAAGGACACTGCAATGCGCGCTTTTCTGTTTCTGTTCCTGCTGTTTCCCCTTATCGAACTGGCCGTGCTGATCCAGGTCGGCAGTGCCATCGGCGTGCTGCCCACCCTGCTGCTGGTGATTGGCACCGCCGTGCTCGGCAGCGTGCTGCTGCGCGTAGCCGGGGTCGCCACCGCCTGGCGTGCCCGCGAGAAGCTGGCGCGTGGCGAAATGCCCGAGCAGGAAATGTTCGAGGGCCTGCTGATCGCCGTCGGTGGCGGCCTGCTGTTACTGCCGGGCTTTATCAGCGATGTATTCGGCCTGCTCTGCCTGATCCCCTTCACCCGCCGCCTGCTGATCGGCAACCTGCGCCGCCGTGCCGAGGAGCAGGCTCTGCGCCAGCGCGCCTTCTTCGATGACCCGCAGGCGCGCCAGGACCAGTCGGCCCAGCGACCGAACGTGATTGAAGGCGAATACCAGCGCCGCGACTGACGCCTGGTTGCGCGCCAGCCAGGCCTCGCCTGGCTCGCTCACCCGCCTCCCAGCGGCCGCTACCCCAGCCAGCCTGTAAAAAATTTTGTGCTCCCGCCCTTGAAATAACCTTGCCCGCCCCTATCTAGCCTTCACCGCAAGGTTTCTGCCGTTTTCGGCAGAACAGACTTCCGCGACCCGCCCTGGCGTGTCGCGACCGGCTCCGCCGGACTTTGCTAACCCGCCGGTGCCCTCATCGGCCGTAGAAAACAACTACTCAGGAGAGATCGACAATGAAGCTTCGTCCTCTGCATGACCGCGTCGTCATCCGTCGCAGCGAAGAAGAAACCAAGACCGCTGGCGGCATCGTGCTGCCGGGCTCCGCTGCCGAGAAGCCGAACCAGGGCGTAATCGTCGCCGTGGGTACCGGCAAGGTGCTGGACAGCGGTGAAGTCCGTGCTCTGGCCGTTAAAGTCGGCGACAAAGTGGTGTTCGGCCCGTACTCCGGCAGCAACACCATCAAGGTCGATGGCGAAGACCTGCTGGTAATGGCCGAGCACGAAATCCTCGCCGTCCTCGAAGCCTGATTCCCGCGAATCTCCGTTCAACCCAAGAATTTAAGGAACAACCATCATGGCTGCTAAAGAAGTCAAATTCGGCGATTCCGCTCGTAAGAAAATGCTGGTCGGCGTCAACGTCCTGGCCGACGCGGTAAAAGCGACCCTCGGCCCGAAAGGCCGCAACGTGGTCCTGGACCGCAGCTTCGGCGCTCCGCTGATCACCAAAGACGGTGTGTCCGTTGCCAAAGAAATCGAGCTGAAAGACAAGTTCGAAAACATGGGCGCCCAGCTGGTCAAGGACGTTGCATCCAAGGCCAACGACGCTGCCGGTGACGGCACCACCACCGCTACCGTTCTGGCCCAGGCCATCGTCAGCGAAGGCCTGAAAGCCGTTGCTGCCGGCATGAACCCGATGGACCTGAAGCGCGGCATCGACAAGGCCACCATCGCCATCGTTGCCGAGCTGAAGAACCTGTCCAAGCCGTGCACCGACACCAAGGCCATCGCCCAGGTCGGCACCATCTCCGCCAACTCCGACAACTCCATCGGCGACATCATTGCCGAAGCCATGGAAAAAGTCGGTAAAGAAGGCGTGATCACCGTTGAAGAAGGCTCGGGCCTGGAAAACGAACTGTCCGTCGTAGAAGGCATGCAGTTCGACCGTGGCTACCTGTCCCCCTACTTCATCAACAAGCCGGACACCATGGTCGCCGAACTCGACGGCCCGCTGATCCTGCTGGTGGACAAGAAGATCTCCAACATCCGCGAAATGCTGCCGGTTCTGGAAGCAGTCGCCAAAGCCGGCCGCCCGCTGCTGATCGTCGCTGAAGACGTTGAAGGCGAAGCCCTGGCTACCCTGGTTGTGAACAACATGCGTGGCATCGTCAAAGTCGCAGCCGTCAAGGCTCCGGGCTTCGGCGACCGTCGCAAGGCCATGCTGCAGGACATCGCCATCCTCACCGGCGGCACCGTGATTTCCGAAGAAGTCGGCCTGAGCCTGGAAAGCGCCACCCTGGAGCACCTGGGTAACGCCAAGCGTGTAATCCTGAGCAAGGAAAACACCACCATCATCGACGGCGCTGGTCAGCAGGCCGATATCGAAGCTCGCGTGGCGCAGATCCGCAAGCAGGTCGAAGACACTTCCTCCGACTACGACAAAGAGAAGCTGCAAGAGCGTCTGGCCAAACTGGCTGGCGGTGTTGCCGTGATCAAGGTCGGTGCCGGCACCGAAGTCGAGATGAAAGAGAAGAAAGCCCGCGTTGAAGACGCCCTGCACGCTACCCGCGCAGCCGTCGAAGAAGGCGTGGTACCTGGCGGCGGCGTGGCCCTGGTGCGTGCCCTGCTGGCCATCGAAGGCCTGAAAGGCGACAACGACGACCAGAACGTCGGTATCGCCCTGCTGCGTCGCGCGGTCGAGTCCCCGCTGCGTCAGATCGTGGCCAACGCCGGCGACGAGCCGAGCGTAGTGGTCGACAAGGTCAAGCAAGGTTCGGGCAACTACGGCTACAACGCCGCTACCGGCGTGTACGGCGACATGATCGAGATGGGTATTCTCGATCCGGCCAAAGTCACCCGCTCCGCGCTGCAGGCCGCTGCTTCCATCGGCAGCCTGATGATCACCACCGAGGCGATGGTCGCCGACAGCCCTGACGACAAGGCCGCTCCGGCCATGCCGGACATGGGCGGTATGGGTGGCATGGGCGGCATGATGTAAGCCGACCGGCACCCCGCTCCAAATAAGAAGCCCCGCCTAGTGCGGGGCTTTTTTATAGCTATGTCAGCATCATGTGTTGCTTGGGGTTTGGCAGGTATGGATCGGCCGCAGGTCAGGCCATTGCCGTAGGTTGGCGTTGAGCGCAGCGAAGCCCAACGGGTTCGGTGCAAGCCTCGTTGGGCTTCGTCGCGCGGCTCCTCAACCCAACCTACAGCTTTAGCCTGTGCCACACGCTACTAGGACATAGCCTTTTTAGGCCTGCAGTATTTTTATAGGAGCCCGCTTGCTGGCGATGCTCTTGCCTTGCAGGCGCCCCCAGCAGAACCGGGATCGCCAGCAAGCTGACTCCTACACAAGCGGTGACGGCTTACCAGCCAACTCCGAAGCCGAGCATATAGCGGCGCTCGTTGGTATCGCCGTTCTCGCTGGCGACCTTGTCCCATTCGGCCTTCAGGCTCAGGGCCGCCCAGCTATTGAGCTTGTAGCGCATGCCAGCCTCGGTATCGAACTCGTACTCGATGGCGTCGGTGAACGGCGCACCGATCTCGCCCTTGCTGAACAGCTCGAAGTTCTTGCCGATCAGGTAGCGCTTGTAGTCCCACTCGAAGGACGCCGAGTCAAAACTCTCGTTCTCGCCATCGACGAAACTGTAGTCGTTGCGGTTGTACAGACCAGCCACGGAGAAGGCGCCCAGCTCGTCTTCCCAGAACTGGTAACCGGGGCCGGTACCGACGGTGCGCTGGATCTGCAGGTCTTCGATACGGTCGCGGGTGTACTTGAGCTGACCCTGCCAGAAGAATTTGTCGGTGATGAAACGGTCGAGGTTGTAGTTCAGCTCGCTGCGATCGGTCTTCTTCTCGTCGTCCTTGGTTTCCTGGTCGTACTGCACCACTACGCCATGACGCCAGCCGCCGTGGCGAGCCGTGGTGTCGACGTCGACGGAGTAGTCGTTGGTCTGGTTCTCGGCACGCTTGTAGTCGGCGGAGAAGTCGACGTTGCCGGTCCAGGTCAGGTCCTGCACCAGCGGCTTGGGCGGCAGCATCTGCGAGATGGACGCCAGTTCGACCACCTTGGGCGCCTCGCCATTGACCAGCTCGACCTTGCCCTCGCCGGCCGGTTTGAGCGACTTGGCGCGCTCGCCGACGAAGTCGTCCTGCTTGATCAGCAGCTCCTGGTCGCTTTCCAGGGTGGCGATCTTCTTTATGTCGAGGGTGATGCTGCCAGCATAATCGGTATTCAGCAGCAGCTTGCCACCGTCGAACAGCTGGATGGTGCCGGTGAGCTTGTCGCCGTTTTTCAACCAGATGGTGTCGGCCAGCAACGGCGAGGAGCAGGCGCCAAGCGCCAGGCACAGCAGGGAACGCGGAAAGGTCATGGGATCGGCCTTGGACTTACTGAGGCAAAAAGGCGGGCATTATCCAGAGCCTCGCCGCCTGAGCAAGCACTGACTGATGAGCGCCCGTCGAGTTCAGTAAAACTTGCTAACGGGTCGCCTTACCAGGCAACGCCGAAACCTAACAGGTAGTGCTGATCGTCATAGGTCTGCCCCAGCACGCGCACCTGATTCAGCTCGTACAGCAGCGACAGACGCGCCCAGTCGTTGAGGCGGTAGCGCAGGCCGGCCTCGCCATCGAACACGTAGTCGACCGCGTCGACCTGCGGCACCTGCAGCTCGGCGGTGCTGTAGAACTCGAAGCGGGTGCCCCACAGCAGGCGCTTGTAGTCCCACTCCAGCGACCAGCTGTTCAAGTCGAGATCGCCAACCTCGGTATCCAGCTGCACGCGATTGAACTGGCTGATCAGATCGAAACGCCCCAGTTCATTGTCCCAGAAGCGATAACCGGGCCCTGTGCCGACTATGCGCTGACGGCGGATCTGCTCGAACTGGTCTTCCTCCTGCTCGTAGCCCGTGCGCCAGAACCAGTGATCGGTGAAGAAGCGATCGAGGTCGTACTCCAGCTCCCAGTTGTCTTCGGTCTTCTCGTCGTTCTCGGTCTCCTGCTCCATCTGCCCGCTCAGCACATGGCGCCAGCGCCCATGTTCGACGCGCATGTCACCTTTGAGTTTGAACTCGTCGGTGCTGTCCTGATCGCGATCCAGATCCAGCTTGGCGTCCAGGTTGCCCTCCCACACCCGATCCTTGAGCAGTGGCCGCGGCGGCACCAGGCGGGTGATGCTGGCCAGCGGCACGGTCACCGTGCCGCCATTGACCACCCGCACCATCCCCACCCCGGCAGCCTGCAGGCGCTCGCTGGCTTCGCTGTCGATACCGTCGCGACGCAGCATCAGGGGTTTGTCCGAGCTCAGGGTGTCGATATCCTTCCAGTCGATCAGCACGCGCCCGGCATATTTGGTCTGCAGGGCCAGCTTGCCGCCATCGAGCAGGAGAATCTCTCCGCTCAGACGGTCGCCATTGTTCAACCAGACGGTGTCGGCCCCGGCAGGCAAGCTCAGAATCAACAGCAGAAACGGCAACAGGAAACGCAACGACATGGCGAAAGTACCGGCAAAGAGGCAGAAGGCTGCGCCAGACCATGCCCCAGCCCTGGACCCGACGGCAAGCCCCGATGCCCGCCGGGACGCGCTGTATCTGGTAATGGCGCAGATCCCCGAGGGCAAGGTGATCAGCTACGGCGAGCTGGCCGCACTGGCCGGACTGGGCCGCGCCGCACGCTGGGTCGGCCGTACCCTCAGCCAGTTGCCCGAGGGCACCCGCCTGCCCTGGCACCGCGTGCTCGGCGCCGGTGGCCGCCTCAGCCTGCCGCTAGGCAGCATATCCGGCGATGAACAACGGGCGCGCCTGCGCGCCGAAGGGGTCACGGTCAGCAACAACCGGGTCAGCATGAGCCGTCACGGCTGGCGCCCGATGGAGGCTAGCGGTTAGAGTGCGCCCTTTGCCGATACCCTCTCCAGATATTGCCCATGCCTCGTAAAACCTGGCGCGCCGCCCTCGCCACCTATGCTCATCCCGCCGCTTTGGCCCTGCTGTTGCTCGGTTTCGCCGCCGGCCTGCCGTACATGCTGGTGTTCTCCACCCTGTCGGTGTGGCTGCGCGAGGCCGGCGCCTCGCTGCAGGCGATCGGCTATGCCAGCCTGATCGGCCTGGCCTATGCCTTCAAATGGGTGTGGGCGCCCATGCTCGACCAGTGGCGCCTGCCGCTGCTCGGCAAACTCGGCCGGCGTCGTTCCTGGCTGGTGCTGTCGCAGGCTCTGGTGGCACTCGGGCTGATCGGCATGGCCCTGTGTGATCCGCAGCAACACCTGTCGTGGCTGATCGCCGTGGCGGTGGTGGTGGCCTTCGCCTCGGCCACCCAGGACATCGCCGTGGACGCCTACCGCCTGGAGATCGTCGACGACAACCGCCAGGCCGCCCTCGCCGCCGCCTATATGGCCGGCTACCGGGTCGCCGCCCTGCTGGCCACCGCCGGTGCGCTGTACTTCGCCGGCTGGTTCGGTTCGACCAGCGGCGAATACCAGCACGGCGCCTGGGCCAGCACCTACCTGCTGTTCGCCATGCTGATGCTGCCAGGGCTGATCACCACTCTGTGGATGCGCGAGCCGCCGGTACCGCTGAAGACCCAGATCGCCGCCGCCCGCTACAACCTCTACCACCAGCTGGCCTCGGTGCTGGTGCTGATCGTGCTGCTGATCGCGGTGCCGGCGATGTTCACTCAGCTGCTGCGCAGTGATGTCCTGCTGGTGCTGCTGGGTGATCTGAGCCTGCTCGAACTGATCCGCGAGGACCGTGCCTTCCTGCGCTTCCTGGTCTACGGCATCCTCTCCGCCCTGTGCCTGTCGAACGTCGGCCGCCGCAGCCTGGCGCCGGTGCTGACGCCGATCAACGACTTCATCCTGCGTTACCGCTGGCAGGCCCTGCTGCTACTCGGGCTGATCGCCACCTATCGCATGTCCGATACGGTGATGGGGGTGATGGCCAACGTCTTCTATATCGACATGGGCTTCGCCAAGAGCCAGATCGCCAGCGTCAGCAAGCTGTTCGGCCTGGTCATGACCCTGCTCGGCGCGGCCTTCGGCGGCTTGCTGATCGTGCGCTTCGGCATCCTGCCGATCCTGCTGCTGGGCGGCGCGGCCTCGGCGGCGACCAACCTGCTGTTCGCCACCCTGTCCGGGCTCGGCGTAATCACGGCGCCCAACTACGACCAGCGCACAGTGACCGAACTATTGGAGGTGCTGGATCCGCACATGCTGATGCTGGTGCTGACCATCACCCTCGACAACCTCAGTTCGGGCCTGGCTACGGCGGCCTTCGTCGCCTACCTGTCGAGCCTGACCAACCTGAAGTTCTCCGCCACCCAGTACGCCCTGCTCAGCTCGATCATGCTGCTGCTGCCGCGCCTGGTCGGCGGCTCGTCGGGGTTGATGGTGGAAAAACTCGGTTACAGCCAGTTCTTCCTCGCCACCGCGCTGTTCGGCATCCCCACACTGATCCTGATCCTCATGCAGTGGAGCCGCGAACGCCGCGCCACGGAACAGCCTGACGGCTCGACGCCGCCCACGGCGGAGTCCCAGCAGAAATGAAAAAGGCCGGCGAATGCCGGCCTTTTCCTGTCACCCCTCCCGCACTCAGTCGCGGAAGTTGTTGTACTGCAGCGGCATGCCGAATTCCTTGCCGCGCAGCGCCGCGATGGCTTCCTGCAGGTCGTCGCGCTTCTTGCCGGTGACGCGCACCTGCTCGCCCTGGATGGCGGCCTGAACCTTGAGCTTGGCATCCTTGATATGGGCGACGATCTTCTTCGCCAGCTCCTTGTCGATGCCCTCGCGGAAGGTCACTTCCTGCTTGACCACCTTGCCGGAGGCGAAGGGGTCCTTGAGCTCCATGCACTGGGCATCGATCTTGCGCTTGATCAGGGCCATGCGCAGGATTTCGAGCATCTGCTCGAGCATGAAGTCGGCTTCGGCGGTCAAGGTAATCGTCTTGTCCTTGCTCTCGAAGCTGCATTTGCCACGCAGATCGAAGCGCCGCTCCAGGTCCTTGATGGCGTTGTCGACGGCATTAGTGAGTTCGTGCTTGTCCAGTTCGGACACCACGTCGAACGAAGGCATGGAGTTACTCCAGATAGACGGCGCGATAATCATCACGGACTGAACGCGCCTGGCTTGACGATAGAAATGGCAAGCTCATTATACCCAGTCTGACACGTACCGTTCGGCGAAGTACCAACGGTCATACAGCTTCCTGCCAGCGAGCCCCCCAATGCCCAACCCCCACCTCAGCATCCTGGTCGTGGACGACGCCAAGTTCTCCAGCGCCATGATCGGTCGCGCCCTGACCCAGGCCGGCTACCAGGATGTGCGTTTCGCCAGTAGCGCCGCCGAGGCCCTGCGCCAGCTCGAACAACGCCCGGCCAGCGTGCTGCTGGCGGACTGGCTGATGCCGGAGATGGATGGCCTGGAGCTGACCGGGCGAGTACGCCAGCTGGACGAGACGGCCGAGCACTACACCTACGTCATCCTGCTCACCGGCAAGGAAGGCGAAAACGTGCTGGTGGAAGCCTTCGACCGTGGCGTCGACGACTTCATCAGCAAGGCGGCGATGAACGAGCAACTGGTGCCACGGGTCTACGCGGCTGATCGGCTGTGCAACAACCTGCACCGCCTGCTCAACGAAAACCGCATGATGACGCAGAACATCGCCAGCCTGGAGCAGCGCAACCTGGTCGACCCGCTGACCGGCCTGGGCAACCCGCGCTACCTGCAACAGAAGCTCCACGACAGCCTGCGCCAGGTCGAGTCGCGCGGTGGTGCAGTGTGCTACCTGCTGATCGGCCTGCAGGAGGCCACGGCCCTGCGCCAGCAGTACGGCAACGGTTTCTACAACGAGTTGCTGCACGGTGTGGCCCGTCGCCTGCAGCAACTGGTGCGGCCGCTGGACGTGCTGGTACGGGTGGACGACACCCACTTCGGCCTGATCACCCTGCTCGAAGACCTGCAGGAATGTTCGCCGAGCAGCTTCAAGCGCCTGTATGACGGCCTCAATCTCAAGGCCTTCAAGACCAGCGAAGGCTTCATCACCCTCAAAGCCGGCATCGGCCTGGTCGGCCTGGACGCCAAGTCGCTGCCGATCGACCCGCAGACCCTGCTCGACCACGCCGCCCGGCTGATGCCCGACTCCTATGCCAGTGGCCGCGTCAGCGCGATACGCCTGCCCCTGCCCCTGTGACCTGGCACATCCTCGGCGCCGGCAGCCTGGGTAGCCTGTGGGCCGCCCGCCTGGCCCGCGCCGGCCTGCCGGTGCGCCTGATTCTGCGTGACTCCGCGCGCCTGGCGGCCTACCGCGCCGCTGGCGGCCTGAGCCTGGTCGAAGACGGCCAGAGCAACCTTTACCCGATCCCCGCACAAACCGCCGACGCCACTGGCCCGGTGCAGCGCCTGCTGCTGGCCTGCAAGGCCTACGACGCCGAAGAGGCTGCCGCCAGCCTGGCGCCACGTCTGGCACCCGGCGCCGAGATCATCCTGCTGCAGAACGGCCTGGGCAGCCAGGACGCCGTTGCCGCGCGCCTGCCACGTGCGCGCTGCATCCTCGCCTCGAGCACCGAAGGTGCGTTCCGCGATGGCGACTTTCGCGTGGTCTTCGCCGGCCAGGGCCACACCTGGCTCGGCATCCCGGACCAGGCACAGGCACCCGCCTGGATCGGCGAGCTGCAACAGGCCGGCATCCCCCACGCCTGGACAGGCGAAATCCTCGCCAAGCTGTGGCGCAAGCTGGCGCTGAACTGCGCAATCAACCCGCTGACCGTGCTGCACGACTGCCGCAACGGCGACCTGCGCGACTGGCCGCAAGAAGTCGCCGCGCTCAGCCAGGAGCTGGCCGAGCTGCTGCGTGCCTGCGGCCAGCCAGCTGCCGCCGAGGGTCTGCACGAGGACGTGCAACGGGTGATAAGCGCCACCGCCGCCAACTACTCCTCCATGCACCAGGACGTCGCCCGTGGCCGCCGCAGCGAGATCGCCTATCTGCTCGGCCATGCCTGCATGGCGGCCGCCCGCGAGGGGCTGGCCACTCCCCGGCTGAACGCCCTGCACCAGCGCCTGCTGGCTCATCTGGCCGCACGCGGATTGCCCCTGATCTGAGCCCGCGCTACCCTCCTTCCTCCCAGCACTGCGGAAACCTGCGCCCTTGACCCGTCTGCGCCAGCGCCTCGACAACCTGCCGGTCGGCCGCAAACTGCTCGCCGCCCTACTGGTGTTGCTGGCCACCGTCCTGCTGGTGGCCAACCTGGCCTTTATCAGCGCCGCCTACTGGATCTCCCAGGAAAGCGTGGCGCCCCAGGCCCTGCATACCCTCGGCCGGCTGGTGGCCACGCCCGAACTCAGCCGCCATGCGCTGTCCTCGCCGCAAGCGGCGCAGAGCCTGTTGCGACAACTGGACGGCTATACCCCGCTGCGCGCCGCCGCGCTCTACGACAGCCAGGGTATGCGCCTGGCCGAATTGCAGCTGGGCGAGCCGCTGCAACTGCCGCTGCGCGGTGATCGCCTGGAAAGCTGGCGCCAGGGCGAATTTCGCGGCACCCAGCTGATCGAGCTTCCACAACCCAAGTCACCGCCCGGGCACCTGCTGCTGGTGGCCTCCAGCGAGCTGCCGGGCGCCTTCTACACTGGCACCCTGACCGCCAGTGGCGCGATCCTGGTGATCAGCATCCTGCTCTGGACCCTGATCGCCCGGCAGATCCGCCGCCTGATCACCCGCCCGATCCGCCGCCTGGAAGAGCTGTCGCGCCAGGTCACCCGCGAGGAGAACTACGCCCTGCGCGCCGCCCGCGGCAACCGCGACGAGATCGGCAACCTGGCCGATGCCTTCAACACCATGCTCGGCCGCATGGAAACCCGCGAGCAGCTGCTCAAGCGCGCCCGCGACGATGCCGAATCGGCCTTCGCCCAGGCCCAGAGCCTGGCCGAACAGACCCGCCACTCCAACCGCAAGCTGGAGCTGGAAGTGCAGGTGCGCGGCAAGATCGAGAAGAAGCTCACCGGTTTCCAGAACTACCTCAACAGCATCATCAACTCCATGCCCTCGGCGCTGATCGCCCTCGACGAGCAGCTCTACGTCACCCAGTGGAACCAGGAGGCCAGCGCCCTCTCCGGCACCCACCTGGACGAGGCACTAAACCAGCCGGTATTCCTCGCCTTCCCCTCGCTCAAGCCGTTCCAGGCGCAACTCAAGCGCACCGCCGAGCAGCACCGCGTGCAGAAGATCGAGCGGGTCACCTGGCAGCGTGGCGACGAACCGCACCACTACGAACTGACCTTCTACCCGCTGATGGGCGCCGGCGGCCGTGGCGTGGTGATCCGCGTCGACGACATCACCCAGCGCCTGTCGCTGGAAGACATGATGGTGCAATCGGAGAAGATGCTCTCGGTCGGCGGCCTGGCCGCCGGCATGGCCCACGAGATCAACAACCCGCTCGGCGCCATCCTGCACAACGTGCAGAACATCCGCCGGCGCCTGTCACCGGAGCTGGCGAAGAACCAGGAGCAGGCCGTGGAAGTCGGCATCGCCCTGGACGATGTCAGCGCCTACCTGGAAGCCCGCGAGATCCCGCAACTGCTCGACGGCATCCAGCAGGCCGGCTCACGCGCGGCGAAGATCGTCAGCCACATGCTCAGCTTCAGCCGCCGCAGCAACCGGCAGATGACACCCTGCCAGCTGCCGGCGCTGATCGACCAGGCCCTGGAGATCGCCGGCAACGACTTCGACCTGGCCGACAGCTTCGACTTCCGCACCCTGCTCATCCAGCGCGAGTTCGATACCGCACTGGGCCCGGTACCGGCCACCGCCAACGAGCTGGAACAGGTGCTGCTCAACCTGCTGAAGAATGCCGCCCAGGCCATCCACCTGCGCGACGATGAGGACGAGCCGGGCCGCATCACCCTGCGCACCCGCCTCAATCCGCCGTGGGCGGAGATCCAGGTGGAAGACAACGGCATCGGCATGGCCGAGCGGGTGCGCAAGCGCATCTTCGAACCGTTCTTCACCACCAAGGAAGTCGGCCAGGGCACCGGCCTGGGCCTGTCCGTGTCGTACTTCATCGTCACCAACAACCACAAGGGGCAGATGGAAGTGCATTCCACCCCGGGCCAGGGCACCTGCTTCACCCTGCGCCTACCCCTGACCAACGCCGAACCTGCGAGCCACTGACATGGGTTACCGCCTGAGCAAGATCTACACGAAAACCGGCGACCTGGGCGAAACCGGCCTGGCCGATGGCCGCCGCGTGGCCAAGGACCACCCGCGGGTGGAAGCCATGGGCGAGCTGGACAACCTGAACAGCCAGCTCGGCCTGCTGCTGGCCGACCTCGCCGAGCACCAGGGCAGGTGGCCGGGGCTGAGCGAACTGAGCGAGGTGCTCGCGCCCTGCCAGCACCGCCTGTTCGACTTTGGCGGCGAGCTGGCCATGCCCGACTACCAGGCCCTGCAGGAAGACGAAGTGGAACGCCTGGAGCAGGCCATCGACCGCTGGAACGAGGAACTCGGCCCCCTGCAGAACTTCATCCTGCCCGGCGGCTCGCGCCTGATCGCCCAGGCCCATGTGTGCCGCAGCCACGCCCGCAGCGCCGAACGCCGCTGCCAGCAGCTGAATGCCGTGGAGCCGCTGCGCGCAGTGGGCATGGCCTATATCAATCGGCTGTCCGACCTGCTGTTCGTCGCCGCCCGCCTGATTGCCCGCCGTCAGCAGATCGACGAAGTGCTGTGGCAGGCCGCCGCCAAGTCACAGCCGTAACCGCCCCTGACGCCGACCGCGACGCGCCGGTCGGCACAGCGCCACTTCCCGCGCGCCCTGCCTTACACTGCGCGGCCATGAAACAGATCCCCCACACCCAACTACCCAGCGAGCCAGTCGTCAGTTGTAGCAACTGCGCGGCCTGCTGCTGCCAGCTGGAAGTCATGCTGATCACCGACACCGGTGTGCCGCAGCGCTTCATCGACACCGATGACTGGGGCGGCGAAGTGATGCTGCGCCTGGACGACGGCTGGTGCGCGGCGCTGGACCGCGACAGCATGCGCTGCACCATCTACGAAGTGCGCCCGCTGATCTGCCGCGAGTTCGAGACCGGCTCCCCGGAATGCCTGGACGAGCGGCGCGGCATGGGCACTATCTACCGCTGACTCTGCGCCCACAAAAAACCGGGCACAGGGCCCGGTTTGTCGAGAGTCTGAATTTACAGGCTCAAGCGGTAATGCAGGGTATAGGCCTCGACGCCATCGTTCGGCTGTTTGATGCCGGCGTTGGAGTAGTGAATAGCGCGGATGCCGACTTCCTGGCCGGAGAAGCGCAGGCCGGCGCCGAGGCGATCCTCGAACTGGAAGGAGGTGCTCAGGTCGTTGTCTTCCAGCTCGGTGTCGGCGAACAGCGCCACACCGATGCCGGCCTCGATATAGGGTTTCACGGTTTCACCGGCGAACTCGTAGACGAATACCGGGGAAAAGGAAATGCTGTGGTTGCTGGCGGTCTCGTCGCCATCCCAGAAGGTGTAGCCGGCGTCCCAGTAGCCGGTCAGGCGGCCGACATCGCTCTGCATCCAGCTCGTGTCCCAGTCCCATTGCGCGCCCAGGCGCACGATGCTGGTGGACTCACTGGTCTGGCCGACGGCGGCGCTGAAGTCCACGGCCTGCGCCGACAGACTGCTCAGGCCAAGAGCTGCAAAGGCAGCCAAAGAAAGGATCTTGTTCATAGGCGCTTTCCTGATTCGTATGCGGATTAACACGAAGCCGTACATACGAGTATAGAAAGAAACGCTATGAGTAAAACCCGACTTAAATCAATCAGGCAAAATTTACGCGTCGTTCAGCGACTCTACGTCCAGCACTTCGCCCCACAGCTGCGGCAGCACCCGCTGCAGCTGCTGCGGGTCGCCGCTGGACCACAGGCGCGTCTGCCGCGCCTCGCCCAGCGGCGCCCGCAAGCCGCGCTGATCGAGCAGGCTCTGCAGCTGACGGGCCACTGCCGCGCCGGTATCCACCAGGCTCACCGAGGCCGGCAGCAGCTCGCGCAGCAGCGGCTTGATGAAGGGATAGTGGGTGCAGCCGAGGATCAGGGTGTCGCAGCCCTCGGCCAGCAGCGGCTCGACCCAGCGTTGCAGCAACTCGCGGGTATGCGGGCTGGCCAGCTCGCCGGCCTCGATCTGCTCGACCAGGCCCGGACAGGGCTGGGTAATCACCCGCACATCGCTGGCGAAGCGATCGAGCAGCGCAGCGAACCTGGCGCTCTTCAGCGTACCGGTGGTGGCCAGCACGCCGACCACGCCGCTGCGGGTGGCCGCTGCAGCCGGTTTGACTGCCGGTTCCATGCCGACGATGGGCAGCTCCGGATAGCGCTGACGCAAGTCGGCCACCGCCGCTGCCGTGGCGGTATTGCAGGCCAGCACCAGCGCCTTGGCGCCCTGAGCGAGAAGGAACTCGGCGATGAGCTGGCTACGCTCGCGGATGAACTCCGGAGTTTTCTCGCCGTAGGGCACATGGCCGCTGTCGGCGACGTAGAGCAGCGACTCCTCGGGCAGCCGCGCGCGGATCTCACCCAGCACCGACAGGCCGCCGACGCCGGAGTCGAACACGCCGATCGGTGCGCCGTTCATGCCCGCCCTCCGCACACGCTGCAGGCCGGATCGCGCTTGACCCGCAGCTCGCGAAAGCGCGAGCCGAGCGCATCGATCAGCAGCAGACGGCCCACCAGCGGCTCGCCGAAGCCGGCCAGCAGCTTGAGCGCCTCCAGCGCCTGCAGGCTGCCGACCAGGCCCACCAGCGGGCCAACCACCCCAGCCTCGCTGCAGGTCAGCTCGGCTTCGCTGCCATGCCCGTACAGGCAGTGGTAGCAGGGACTGTCGGCTCGGCGCGGGTCGAACACCGCCAGTTGGCCTTCCAGGCGAATCGCCGCGCCTGACACCAGCGGTTTGCCGGCGGCCACGCAGGCGGTATTCACCGCCTCGCGGGTGGTGAAGTTATCGCAGCAGTCCAGCACCAGATCCACCGCGCTCACGGCGGCGGCCAGCGAGTCGGCATCCAGTGCGGTGCGGTGCGCCACCAGACGGACTTGCGGATTGAGCGCACTGAGGCGACTGATGGCTGAGTCGACCTTGGCCACGCCGACCTGGCTGCCGTCATGGATGATCTGCCGCTGCAGGTTGGTCAGGTCGACCGTATCGAAGTCGGCCAGGTGCAGCTCGCCGACCCCGGCCGCGGCCAGGTACAGCGCCACCGGCGAGCCCAGGCCGCCGAGGCCGACAATCAGCGCACGACTGCTCTTCAGGCGCAGCTGGCCGGCGATATCGATCTGCGGCAGGAGGATCTGCCGGCTGTAGCGCAGCAGTTCGTCGTCGTCGAGTTGCAGGCTCATCGTGGCCATTGCCCCAGGGAAATACGTTCGTGCCCGCCCAGGTCGCGACGGCTTTCCACGGCGCTGAAACCGGCAGCCAGCAGCAGGCCGCGCACTGCTTCGGCCTGATCATAGCCGTGCTCCAGCAGCAACCAGCCCGCAGCCTCAAGATGCGCCGGCGCCTGGGCGATGATCAGGCGGATATCGTCCAGCCCGTCGACTCCGGACACCAGCGCGCTGGCCGGCTCGAAACGCACGTCGCCCTCGCTCAGGTGGCGGTCATTCGCGGCTATATACGGCGGGTTGCTGACGATCAGCCCGTAGCCTTCGCCCGCCAGCGCGCTGAACCACTGGCTCAGGCGGAACTCGGCATTGTTCAGTTTGAGCCGCTGGCGATTGCGCTCGGCCAGGGCCACGGCCTGCTCGACCCGGTCCACCCCGGTCACCCGCCAGCCGCCGCGCTCGCTGGCCAGGGCCAGGGCGATGGCGCCAGTACCGGTGCCTAGGTCGAGCACCCGTAGCGGCGTGGCCGGCAGCAGCTCGAGGGCGGTTTCCACCAGCAGTTCGGTATCCGGACGGGGAATCAGGGTATGCGGGGCGACGTCCAGGTCGAGGCTCCAGAAGCCCTGCTGGCCGAGGATATAGGCCACCGGTTCACCAGCGCGACGACGCGCCAGCATGGCGCTGAACGCCTCCAGCTGCGCGGCGCTCGGCTCGCGCTCCGGCCAGGTGAACAGGTAGCTGCGCGGCTTGCCCAGGGCGGTGGCCAGCAGCAGCTCGGCGTCCAGGCTGGCGCTGGGCGAGTCGGCCAGGTTGGCGTTGTCGAGCAGGGATTGGATCGTCACCACCGGGTTTCTCCGCAGCAGCCAGCTTGCTGGCGATCAGGGCGCAAGCCCCAACTAGAGGCACAAGCCACAACAGAACAGCATCGCGAGCAAGCTCGCTCCTACAGGTTTGCAGGCAGAGGCTGACTCAATCGCCCAGGGCAGCCAACTGGTCGGCCTGGTACTCCACCAGCAGCGGCTCGATCACCGCTTCCACGCCGCCGGACAATATGTCGTCCAGGCAATACAGGGTCAGGTTGATGCGGTGATCGGTGACCCGGCCCTGGGGAAAGTTGTAGGTGCGGATGCGCTCGGAGCGGTCGCCGGAACCGACCAGCAACTTGCGCGTGTCGGCAATTTCCTTGTGCGCAGCGGCGTCCTGCTGGTCTTGCAGCTTGGCCGCCAGCCAGGCCAGGGCGCGGGCACGGTTCTTGTGCTGCGAACGTTCTTCCTGGCACTCAACCACCATGCCGGTGGGCAGGTGGGTGATGCGCACGGCGGAGTCGGTCTTGTTGATGTGCTGGCCGCCGGCGCCCGAGGCGCGGTAGGTGTCCACGCGCAGGTCGGCCGGGTTGATCTCGATGGCCGCCTGTTCGTCCGGCTCGGGCAACATCGCCACGGTGCAGGCCGAGGTATGGATGCGGCCCTGGGATTCGGTTTCCGGCACGCGCTGCACGCGGTGGGCACCGGACTCGAACTTGAGCTTGGCGTAGACGTTGTCGCCCTCGACGCGGGCGATCACTTCCTTGAAACCGCCGTGCTCGCCGGGGTTCTCCGAGAGAATCTCGACGCGCCAGCCCTGGCGCTCGGCATAGCGCGAGTACATGCGAAACAGGTCGCCGGAGAAGATCGCCGCCTCGTCGCCACCGGTGCCGGCACGGATTTCGAGGAACACGTTGCGCCCGTCCCTGGGGTCTTTCGGCAGCAGCATGCGCTGCAGGCGGTCTTCCAGCTCGACCAGTTGCTCGCGGGCGCTGGCGGCTTCTTCCTCGGCCATTTCGCGCAAGTCCGGGTCGCTGTCCTTGAGCAACGCCTGGGCGCCTTCGAGGTCGGCCTGGGCCTTGCGGAACTCGCGGTAGGTGGTGATCACCGGCTCGACTTCGGCATATTCCTTGGAATAGGCGCGGAACTGGGTCTGGTTGCTGATCACCTCGCCGTCGCCGAGCAGCGCAGTGAGCTCCTCGTAGCGGTCGTGGAGGATATCCAGCTTGTTCAACAGAGAGGCTTTCATGGCTTCGACTCGCCCTCGTCGAGGGCAAACAGTTCCTGGGCCACGGCCAACGCATCGAGACGGCCGGCGGCGGAAATTTTCTTCAGCTGCACACTGGGCGCATGCAGCAGTTTGTTGGTCAGGCCGCGCGCCAGCTGCGCCAGCACCTCTTCGGCGGCGGTGCCGTTGGCCAGCAGGCGCTGGGCCTTGGCCAGTTCGTCGTCGCGCAGGCGCTCGGCCTGCTGGCGATAGCTCTTCAGCACATCCACCGCGGCCAGCGCGCGCAGGCGCTGCATGAAATCGTCGGCACCGCTCGCGACCAGTTCCTCTGCAGCCTGGGCGGCGCCCTGGCGGCTCTTGAGGTTCTCGGCGATGACTTCGTGCAGGTCGTCGACGGTGTACAGGTAAACGTCGTCCAGCTCGCCGACTTCCGGCTCGATGTCACGCGGCACGGCGATGTCGACCATGAAGATCGGCTTGTGCTTGCGCTGCTTCAGCGCGCGCTCCACCGCGCCCTTGCCGAGGATCGGCAGCTGGCTGGCGGTGGAACTGATGACGATGTCGCTGTTGGCCAGCTCCTGCGGAATGTCGGCCAGCAGCACGGCATGCGCGCCGAACTGCTCGGCCAGCTGGCTGGCGCGCTCCAGGGTGCGGTTGGCCACGACGATGCGTTTGACGCCCTGGTCATGCAGATGGCGGGCGACCAGGCTGATGGTCTCGCCGGCGCCGATCAGCAGGGCCTGGCTGCGATGCAGGTCGGCGAAGATCTGCTTGGCCAGGCTGACCGCGGCGAAGGCCACGGACACCGGGTTCTCGCCGATGGCAGTGTCGGTGCGCACGGTCTTGGCCGTGCTGAAAGTGGCCTGGAACAGCCGCCCCAGCAACGGGCCGATGGTGCCGGCCTCGCGCGCCACGGCGTAGGCGGACTTCATCTGGCCGAGGATCTGCGGCTCGCCGAGCACCATGGAGTCCAGCCCGGAGGCCACGCGCATCATGTGGCGCACCGCCGAATCGTCCTGGTGCACATAGGCACAGGCGCGCAGATCGGCGACATTCAGCTGGTGATAATCGGCCAACCACTGCAACACATCGTCGGCGGCCAGCTCGTCCTGCTCCAGGTACAGCTCGCTGCGGTTGCAGGTAGAAAGAATCGCCGCCTCCCGGCTGGGCGTGCGCCGACACAGCTGCTGCAAGGCCTCGACCAGCTGCTCAGGGGTAAACGCCACGCGCTCGCGGACGTCCACCGAGGCGGTCTTGTGGTTGATACCGAGGGCGAGAAAAGCCATGCAGGGTCGCTAAGGAAACGGGATAACGGGCAATTGTCCTACGTCACCGGGGCGAGAACAACTGTCGCTGGCTATTGTCCTTATAGGCAGCGCGCGCAACGGTCATGGCCCATTGGGCTTGCCAGAGCGCTTGTGTCATGATGATCGCACCCAGGTTAGTCGCACTTTCCCCCATGAATAAATCCTTCGCGTTGCTGACCGCCCTTCTGTTCATAGGCGGCTGCCAGACACTGGCCCCCTCTGCGCCGGATGGCACCCCGCCGGTCGAAGACACGGCCGCCACCCCGACTCCGGCCACGCCCAAGGTGTACGCCTCGTTCAGCGAGGAGACCCTTTACAGCCTGCTGGCCGCCGAGCTGGCCGGGCAGCGCAACCGCTTCGACATCGCCCTCGGCAACTACGTGCAGCAGGCCAATGCGACCCAGGACCCGGCCGTCGCCGAGCGTGCCTTCCGCATCGCCGAATACCTCGGCGCCGAACAGGCGGCCCTGGATAGCGCATTGATCTGGTCGAAAAACGCCCCCGACAGCCTCGATGCGCAGCGCGCCGCCGCCGTGCAGCTGGCGCGCGCCGGGCGCTACGACGAATCCATGCAATACATGGAGAAGGTCCTGCAGAAACAGGGCGATACCCACTTCGACTTCCTCGCCCTGTCTGCCGCCGAAACCGACCCGGACACCCGCAGCGGCCTGCTGCAGAGTTTCGACCGCCTGCTGGTGAAATACCCGGAAAATGGCCAGTTGCTGTTCGGCAAGGCCCTGTTGCTGCACCAGGACGGCCGCCCCCAGGAAGCCCTGGAACTGCTGGAAGCACACCAAGCCAGCGAGCAGGAAATCCCGCCACTGCTGCTGCGCGCCCGCCTGCTGCAGGGCCTGGAACGTGGCAAGGAAGCACTGCCGCTACTGGAAAAAGGCATCGAGCAACACCCGGACGACAAGCGCCTGCGCCTGGCCTATGCCCGCCAACTGGTCGAACTGGATCACCTGGAACAGGCCAAGAGCGAGTTCGCCGGCCTGCTCCAGCAGTACCCGAATGACGACGACCTGCGCTTCTCCCTGGCCCTGGTCTGCCTGGAAGACCAGGCCTGGGACGAGGCTGCGGTCTACCTGGAAGAACTGGTCGCGCGCAACAGCCATGTCGACGCCGCGCACTTCAACCTCGGCCAGATCTACGAAGAGCGCAAGGACCCGGAAAGCGCGCTGATCGAATACGCCCTGGTCGGCCCCGGCAACGACTACCTGGCCGCCCAGCAACGGCAGACCGAGATCCTTCTCGACAGCGACCACGCCGCCCAGGCCGGCAGTCGCCTGAGCAAAGCCCGCGAGAGCCAGCCCGACTACGCCATCCAGCTGTACCTGCTGGAGTCCGAGACCCTGGCCAACCGCCAGCGCACCGACCAGGCCTGGCAAGTGATCGAGCAAGGCCTGCAGCAGTTCCCCAACGACACCAACCTGCTCTACACCCGCGCCATGCTCGCCGAGAAACGCGACGACCTACCGGGCCTGGAGCGCGACCTGCGCGACATCATCGAGCGCGAGCCGGACAACGCCACGGCACTCAACGCGCTCGGCTACACCCTGGCCGACCGCACCACCCGCTACGAAGAAGCGCGCAGCCTGATCGAAAAAGCCCACCAGCTAAACCCGGACGACCCGGCGACCCTCGACAGCCTCGGCTGGGTCAACTTCCGCCTGGGCAACTTCGAGGCAGCCGAGCGCTTCCTGCGCCAGGCCCTGGAGAAGTTCCCCGACCACGAAGTCGCCGCCCACCTGGGTGAAGTACTCTGGGCCCAGGGCAAGCAGCGCGAAGCCCGCAAGGTCTGGGCCAGCGCCCTCGACAGCCAACCCGACAGCCCCATCCTGCGCGAGACCCTGCTGCGCCTGACCGGCTCCGAGAAACTCTGATTCATGTTTCGTCACCTGATCGCCATCAGCTTCATCACCCTGCTTGCCGGCTGCGCCGGCCTCACCAGCCGCGAGTCCATCCAGGGCCAGGGCGACCCGCAACTGTGGGCCGCGCACAAGACCCAGATCGGCGCCCTGAACGGCTGGCAGATCAGCGGCAAGGTCGGCATCCGCGCGCCCAAGGACTCCGGCAGCGGCACGCTGTTCTGGCTGCAGCGCCAGGACTACTACGACATTCGCCTGTCCGGCCCGCTCGGGCGCGGCGCCGCCCGCCTGACCGGCCGCCCCGGCGCGATCCTGCTGGAAGTGGCCAACCAGGGCCGTTACGAAGCCGAATCGCCGGAAGCCCTGCTGGAGGAAAAACTCGGCTGGCGCCTGCCGGTCTCGCACCTGCAATGGTGGGTTCGCGGCCTGCCGGCACCGGACAGCCGCAGCCAGGTGACCCTCGACGCCGCCAGCCAGCTGGCCCGCCTGCAGCAGGACGGCTGGGACGTGGAATACCTCAGCTACGTCGAACAGAACGGCTACAGCCTGCCTGAACGCATCAAACTGCACGGCGAGAATCTCGACGTGACCCTGGTGATCAAGGACTGGCAACCGCGCCAGCTCGGCCAATGAACGGCGGCGCCATTCCAGCTGCAGCGACCCTGGTCCTGCCCGCCCCGGCCAAGCTCAATCTGATGCTGCATATCCTCGGCCGCCGCGCCGATGGCTATCACGAGCTGCAGACCCTGTTCCAGTTCATCGACCATGGCGACCAGCTGGGCTTCTCAGCCCGCGCCGATGGCGAGATCCGTCTGCACACGGACATCCCCGGCGTGCCCCACGACAGCAACCTGATCGTCCGTGCCGCCCGCCAGCTACAGCAGCAAGCCGACTGCACCCAGGGCGCCGATATCTGGCTGGACAAGCAGCTGCCCATGGGTGGCGGCATCGGCGGCGGCAGCTCGGATGCGGCGACCACCCTGCTCGGCCTCAACCACCTGTGGCAGCTGGACTGGAGCGAAGACCAACTGGCGCAGCTGGGCCTAGGCCTGGGCGCCGACGTGCCGGTGTTCGTGCGCGGCCGCGCGGCCTTTGCCGAAGGTGTCGGCGAGCGCCTGCAGGCGGTCACGCTTGCCGAACCCTGGTACCTGGTCGCCGTACCGCAAGTCGCCATCAGCACCGCCGAAGTTTTTGCCGACCCTGAGTTGACACGTAATACATCGGCCATTACAGTTCGCAGCCTTCCCGAGGGGGGTGGTCATAACGACTGCCAGCCGGTTGTCGAGAAGCGCTACCCAGAAGTGCGTAACGCTTTGAACTTGCTGAACAAATTTGTGCCAGCAAAAATGACCGGGACCGGAGCTTGTGTGTTTGGGATCTTCCCAAACCAGGCCGATGCTGATAAAGTCTCGCGCCAACTTCCGGCCACCCTGCCAAGCTTTGTAGCGCGTGGTTGCAATCGGTCTCCGTTGCATCTGCAGCTCGAAAAACTGGCTACGGAAGGGAATGCCTAGCATTCGGTTATACGATACAGGGGCGTCGCCAAGCGGTAAGGCAGCAGGTTTTGATCCTGCCATGCGTTGGTTCGAATCCAGCCGCCCCTGCCATAACCTCCCAGAGGTTGCGTAACCGATTCAAGCATTAGTTGTAACTCTACAGGGGCGTCGCCAAGCGGTAAGGCAGCAGGTTTTGATCCTGCCATGCGTTGGTTCGAATCCAGCCGCCCCTGCCATATATTCGAGAGCTGTTCAAAGAGCGTGGCTTTTTGAACAGTTTTTTTATTCATCGGACCCACCCTCAGGCAGGTACTGCGCGTGTCCAAGATGATGGTCTTCACGGGGAACGCCAACCCCGATCTGGCTCGCCGCATCGTGCGCCAGCTGCACATCCCCCTCGGTGACGCCTCTGTAGGCAAATTCTCCGACGGCGAAATCAGCGCTGAAATCAATGAAAACGTTCGCGGTAAAGACGTCTTCATCATTCAGCCGACCTGTGCCCCCACCAACGACAACCTGATGGAACTGGTAGTGATGGCTGACGCCTTCCGCCGCTCCTCGGCCTCTCGCATCACGGCAGTCATTCCCTACTTCGGCTATGCCCGCCAGGATCGCCGCCCGCGCTCCGCCCGCGTGGCAATCAGCGCCAAAGTCGTGGCCGACATGCTGACCGTGGTCGGTATCGACCGCGTGCTCACCGTCGATCTGCACGCCGACCAGATCCAGGGCTTCTTCGATATCCCGGTAGACAACATCTACGGCTCCCCGGTTTTGGTGGACGATATCGAAGACCAGCGCTTCGAAAACCTGATGATCGTCTCCCCGGACATTGGCGGCGTTGTGCGGGCACGCGCCGTGGCCAAGTCCCTGGGTGTTGACCTGGCGATCATCGACAAGCGTCGCGAGAAGGCCAACCACTCCGAGGTGATGCACATCATCGGTGACGTCGAAGGCCGTACCTGCGTACTGGTCGACGACATGGTCGACACCGCCGGTACCCTCTGCCACGCCGCCAAGGCGCTGAAAGAGCATGGCGCCGCCAAGGTCTACGCCTACTCCACCCACCCGGTGCTGTCGGGCCGCGCCATCGAGAATCTGGAAAACTCCGTACTGGACGCACTGGTGGTGACCAACACCATCCCGCTGTCCGCTGCGGCGCAAGCCTGCCCGCGTATCCGTCAACTGGATATGGCAGCCGTTGTGGCTGAAGCGATGCGTCGCATCAGCAACGAAGAATCGATCAGCGCGATGTTCCGCTAAGCAAAACATCGACTGACGACAAGTGCCCCGCCGTTGTGCGGGGCTTTTTACCCAACCGCCCGCACGCTGGTCGCAAGCGCAGCTGGCGGTTTGGTTATTTTGGAGAAGTGAAATGACTGTTGAATTTGCCCTGAATGCCGAAGCGCGTTCCGACCTGGGGAAAGGTGCGAGCCGCCGCCTGCGTCGTATCGCCAGCCTGGTTCCGGCTGTTATCTACGGTGGCGAGAAAGCCCCGCAATCGATCAGCCTGCTGGCCAAAGACCTGGCCAAGCTGCTGGAAAACGAAGCTGCCTTCAGCCACGTGCTGACCCTGAACGTTGCCGGCGCTGCCGAAACCGTTCTGATCAAGGCCCTGCAACGTCACCCAGCCAAAGGCTTCGTTCTGCACGCTGACTTCGTTCGCGTCGTAGCCGGCCAGAAACTGACCGCCCACGTTCCCCTGCACTTCCTCAACCAGGAATCCTCGGTTGGCGTGAAGCAGCAAGGCGGCGAAGTGTCCCACACCATCGCCGAAGTTGAAGTTTCCTGCCAGCCGCAAGACCTGCCGGAATTCATCAACGTCGACATGGCCAAAGTGGAAGTCGGCCAGATCGTTCACCTGTCCGACCTGGTACTGCCGAAAGGCGTCGAGCTGGTGGCCCTGGCCCACGGCAACGACCTGGCTGTTGCCAACATCCACGCTTCCCGCGTGAAGGAAGAAAGCGCCGAGTAATATTCTCGCCGCTCTTCCACAATAAGGGCTCCTGACGTGACTGCCATTCAACTGATCGTCGGCCTGGGTAATCCAGGCCCCGAATACGACCAGACCCGGCATAACGCAGGGGCCCTTTTTGTTGAGCGCCTGGCCGACCGCGAACGCGTCAGCCTGAGCCTCGACAAAAAGTATTTTGGCCTGGTGGGCAAGTTCAACCATCAGGGCCGCGACGTTCGTCTGCTTATCCCCACCACCTTCATGAACCGCAGCGGCCAGGCCGTGGCGGCCTTGGCGAATTTCTTCCGCATTGCGCCGGAAGCCATTCTGGTGGCCCACGACGAACTCGACATGCCTCCCGGCGTCGCCAAGCTCAAACAGGGCGGCGGGCACGGCGGGCATAACGGGCTGCGCGACATCATTGCCCAGCTCGGCAATCAGAACAGCTTCCACCGCCTGCGGCTCGGCATCGGCCACCCCGGGCATGCCAGCATGGTCTCCAACTTCGTCCTCGGCCGCGCCCCGCGCAGCGAGCAGGAGCTGCTGGACGCCAGCATCGATTTCGCCCTCGGCGTGCTGCCGGAAATGCTCGCTGGTGAATGGACCAAAGCGATGCACAAGCTGCACAGCCAGAAGGCCACCTAACCACTTTTCACCGCCTTATCGCGCGAGGGATACATCATGGGATTCAACTGCGGCATCGTCGGCCTACCCAACGTCGGCAAGTCCACCCTGTTCAACGCCCTCACCAAATCCGGTATCGCGGCAGAGAACTTCCCCTTCTGCACCATCGAGCCCAATAGCGGCATCGTGCCAATGCCCGACGCGCGCCTTGCTGCGCTGGCCGAGATTGTCAAACCCGAGCGCATCCTGCCGACCACCATGGAGTTCGTCGACATCGCCGGCCTGGTCGAAGGCGCCTCCAAGGGCGAAGGCCTGGGCAACAAGTTCCTCGCCAACATCCGCGAGACCGACGCCATCGCCCACGTCGTGCGCTGCTTTGAAGACGACAACGTGATCCACGTGTCCAACAGCGTTGATCCCAAGCGCGACATCGAGATCATTGAACTGGAACTGATCTTCGCCGACCTCGACAGCTGCGAGAAGCAACTGCAGAAGGTCAGCCGCAACGCCAAGGGTGGCGATAAAGAGGCCGTTGCACAGAAGGGTCTGCTCGAGAAACTGATCCCGCACTTCACCGAAGGCAAGCCGGCGCGCACCCTGCTGAAAAGCCTGGGCGACGACGAGAAGCAACTGGTACGCGGCTTCCACCTGCTCACCAGCAAGCCGGTGATGTACATCGCCAACGTTGCCGAAGACGGCTTCGACAACAACCCGCTGCTCGACGTGGTCAAGGCCATCGCCGCCGAAGAAGGCGCGATCGTGGTGCCGGTGTGCAACAAGATCGAAGCGGAAATCGCCGAACTCGACGACGGTGAAGAGAAGGACATGTTCCTCGAAGCCCTCGGCCTCGAAGAGCCCGGCCTGAATCGCGTGATCCGCGCCGGTTACGACCTGCTCAACCTGCAGACCTACTTCACCGCCGGGGTGAAGGAAGTGCGCGCCTGGACCGTCAAGATCGGCGCCACCGCCCCGCAGGCCGCCGGCGTGATCCACACCGACTTCGAGAAAGGCTTCATCCGCGCCGAAGTGGTCGCCTACAACGACTTCATCCAGTACAAGGGCGAAAACGGCGCCAAGGAAGCCGGCAAGTGGCGCCTGGAAGGCAAGGAATACATCGTCAAGGACGGCGACGTGATGCACTTCCGCTTCAACGTGTAAGCATTTGATAGCGCGCAGAAATTTTCTGTTTTCCAGGCTTGACAGCCAAGCCTGCAACGCGAATAATGCGCGCCTCAAACGGCTACGTAGCTCAGTTGGTTAGAGCACGGCATTCATAATGCTGGGGTCCGGAGTTCAAGTCTCTGCGTAGCCACCAAACAAAACAAAGGCTTACCTTCGGGTAGGCCTTTGTTGTTTCTGGGGTAGTGACTACGAAGTGACTACCCCGTGCCTACGCTTATCGCGCCGCTCCCTTAGAGCCATCCAGACCATGATGATTGGCACATAGAGCGCTGGCCCGCCTCCCCTGTAAAACGCTGCGGATTTTAAAAGCCTTTCCCAAGAAATGCTTCCACCGCCCATGAGCAGCAGCACAGCTGGCGTCAGTATCGCTACATAACCAATCAATACACCAAGCCAGATACTGACGCTTACCGAGCTAAGCCACTCTCTTCTCTGACAGAGGGCCAGTCTTATACAAGAGACCAGCCCTATGCCCGCAAAAAACACCCACCAAAAAAAAGGATTAGCCCCTCCCCAAAATGTCATGGACAGGACAAATGGGGCACCTAGGACATAGAGCCCAGTGGTTGGGCCCAGGCAAAGCAGCGGCAAGGCCAAATCGAAAATCCCATCCAGCAGAATGTCCTTATCTTTGGGATAGCCCGGCATTTCAACTCACCTCCGATGTGACTAGCAAAACTGCCTTAACCTGCAGCCCTCAAAGGCTCTACCTCATGCTCAATCTCTGCACCTGCCTCAGCGTAAGTTGTCGCCAAGGCATACTCAGTTTGCAGGTTCATCCAAAACTGAGCCGACGTGTCGAAGTAGCGGCCCAGACGAATAGCCATATCAGCAGTGACACCACGACGCTCGCGCACTATGTCATTCACGGTCGGGGCGGATACGTGCAAGGCACGGGCTAACGCAGCCGGAGCAATATCCAGCGGCTCAAGAAACTCTTCGCGCAGCACTTCACCAGGGTGAATGGGCCGCATGCCATTTACTGCCATGATTCCACCTCCTCAGTGGTAATCGACGATCTCAACACCCTCAGGGCCAGCTGCCGTCCATACGAAGCAGATCCGCCACTGATCGTTGATCCTGATGCTATGTTGGCCAGCACGGCTCCCGTGCAGTTGCTCCAACCTGTTCCCAGGCGGAGACCTTAGGTCTCGAAACTCCACCGCAGCGTTGAGCATCACCAGCTTCCTAGTGGCAACGTTCAAAACGCTCTTCCAGCGCCTGGAGTCTCCTGACTCGAACAGATGCCGGGTTTCCTGACAGCCGAAACTCAGAATCACGCCTTAATCCTTAACGTTAAGCGTTAATACCATAATACCCCACACTACTAGTCAGTCAACTAATCGAATGACCAGCCTGGGCCAGCGACGATAGCCAAAGCGCAGGCTCAAGGTGCTCCAACGACAGGTACGCATAAGGCATCGTGATCGTCATCGAGAGGCGGCATGTTCTTCGCCCGCTGGAAAGGCACACCTCCAGCGGCCAAACCACCCTATATAATCCGGCCAATCAGCACACATCGCAGGGCGCGGGGCATCAACCCGCGCGAATAAACGGAGACAATAGTGAAAGACACCTTCGAAAATATCCGGGCGGAGCGTGATACACCGCTCTACCGGCACACACAGCCCCACAACCACGCGGGGCTCTGGAAGCAGATCGCCCTGGGTATCGTCGTCGGCTATGGCGCGCTGGGCATACTCGGCGCGATGGGCTGGCTGGTTTTCCTGAAGCTTGCGATGGGAACCCTGCAGATCAGCGCTCCCTGAGATAACCCGCTGGAGCAGGCTTCAGAGGGTTGTCTCAGGCCAGACGCGCCAGTATGTCTTCGGCCACCACCCGTGTAGTCTCACCCGCCAAATCCTCGCGCCACTCCTCACGCAGAAAATCCTCCACCGCCCTTTCCACCCGCACCGCCAGGTCCTCGCGTTGCCAGTGATGGCGCAGCAGCAGGGCGACGCTAAGGATGGCAGCCAGTGGGTTGGCACGGCCGCTACCGGCGATATCGGGAGCACTGCCGTGAACGGGCTCGGCCAGGGCCAGACTGTTGCCCCAGTTGAGCGAAGGGGCCAGGCCCAGGCCGCCGCTCCAGTGGCAAGCCAGGTCGGAGAGGATGTCGCCGAACAGGTTGCTGGTGACGATCAGGTCGAAGGCTTCCGGTTGCGCGACCAGCTGCAGGGCCGCCACATCCACCAGGCGTTCGTCCACGACATCGGCCCAGCCCTGTGCTTCTAGATGGGCGCGACAGGTGTCGCGGAACAGGCCGCAGGTCAGCGGCAGCACGTTGGCCTTGTGCACCAGGGTGATGCGCTGTGCCTGGCGTTGAGCCGCCACCTGTGCGGCGCATTCGGCCAGGCGCAAGCTGGCGCTGCGGCTGATCACCCGCTCGGCAATCGCCACGCCCTCTTCCTGCCAGTGCTCGCGACCACTGTAGAGACCTTCGCTGTTCTCACGCAGGATCAGCAAGTCGATACCCGTCTTGGGCGAGACCTGCGGCCAGCTGCGTACGGGGCGCAGGTTGACGTTGAGGCCGAGCTGCTGGCGCAGGGTGAGGATGGCACTGCGATAACCCGGCACCTGGTGACTCGGCGACGACACCGCACCGAACAGCCCGGCGCCGCAGCTGCGCATGGCCTCCAGAGTGGCCTCTGGCACCGCTACACCGTGACGTTGGAAGCACTCCCAGCCAGCCTCGGCTTCAACCAGAACCAGATCCGGCAGCAGGCGCTGCAGCACCGCAACGGCAACCGGCACCACTTCCTGGCCGATACCGTCGCCGGGAATCACGCAGAGACTGTGACTCATGTGCGTGCGCCCTGCAGCCGGCCAGCCAGCAGCAGACCGGCGAAGATCAGCCCACCGCCAATCCAGTGGAAGGCCTGCAGCCCTTCGCCCAGCAGCATCCAGCCAAGCAGCGCGGTGAACACCGGCATCAGGTAGTTGCTCATTGCCGTACGCGCCGCGCCAAGTTCGCGCAGGCCAATATTCCACAATTGATAGGCGATGACCGAAGCGAACAGTGCCGTATAGCCAATCGCCGCCAGATTGCCGGGGCTGGGCTCAAAGCGCGCGCCGCGCCCCAGCTCCCAGACGTAGAACGGCGAGAGCATCAGCAGGCCGAGCAGCACCAGGGCGCCGAGCAGGGTAAAGGGCGGCACCTGGAAATAGGCCTGCCAGCGGCGCAACAACAACGAGTACAGGGCCCAGTCGAGGGTCGCCAGCAACATCAGCACATCGCCCTGGGCGAAGGACAGGCTGCTCAGTACCTGCCAGCTGCCTTGGGCGATCAGCCACAACAGACCGATCATCGCCAGGCCCAAGCCGACCCAAGCGCTGCGCGCCGGCCATTCGCCGAGCAACAGACCGGCGCCGATGAACGTGGCCAGTGGCAGGCAGGTGCTGACCAGGCTGAGGTTGATCGCCGCGGTGCTCAGCGCTGCGGTATAGAGCATGACGTTGTACAGGGTGATGGCCAGCAGCGCAGCGACCCACAGCCGCCAACCGGCGCGGCGCAACACCTGCCGATGCTGCCAGAGCGAGGGGCCGACCAGCGGCAACAGGATCAGCAGCGCGATCGCCCAGCGCCAGAAGGCCAGCGAGAACGGCGGAATGATGCCGGTGAAGGCGCGGGCAACCAGCGAGTTACCGGCCCAGAACAGGCTGGCCAGGGCCAGGCCGAGCCAGGCGAGGAGTTGCGCGCGGGGCACCTCAGGACTGGCCGGCCGGGCGCAGGCGGTACTGCGGCGGCAGTTGTTCCAGGCTACTGACGGTGACGTTGAGATTTTTCCAGCGACCATCCTTGATACCGTAGATGCAGCCGTGCACCGACAGCTCCTGGCCACGATGCCAGGCGTTCTGCACTATGGTGGTGTGGCTGACGTTGGCCACCTGGTGAATGACGTTGAGCTCGCAGAGGCGGTCGAGCTTGTCTTCCTCGTCGGCGATCGCGGCGAAGTGCTCGCGCTGCTCGTAATAAAGATCGCGGATCGAGCGCAGCCAGCCGTCGATCAGGCCGAACTGGCGGTCCTGCATGGCCGCGCGCACGCCGCCGCAGCCGTAGTGGCCGGTGACCAGGATGTGTTTGACCCTGAGTACGTCGACCGCGTACTGGATCACCGACAGGCAGTTGAGGTCGGTGTGCAGCACCACGTTGGCGACGTTACGGTGCACGAAGATATCGCCCGGCAACAGGCCGACGATCTCGTTGGCCGGCACCCGCGCATCCGAACAGCCGATCCAGAGGAACTCCGGGGTCTGCTGCTTGGCCAGTTTGGCGAAGAACTCCGGGTCCTGCTCGTTGACCGATTCGGCCCAGCGCGCGTTGTTGTCGAACAGATGCTGCAGATCGCTCATGGCTTAATCCTCCCGGTTCGCGCCGAACCATACGGAGCGGCTGCTGCTTTGACAAGCTGACGCCAGGGGCAGCGCCGATGAGCGATCAGTCGAGCAGAGTGCAGGCCATCACCAGCGCATCTTCGCGGCCACCCGGCGCCGGGTAGTAGTCGCGGCGCCGGCCGATCTCATTGAAACCGAAGCGCTCGTACAGGCGGTAAGCCGACTGGTTGCTGGCGCGCACTTCGAGGAAGCATTCGCCGGCCTTCATCGCATAAGCACGGCGCATCAGGTGCTCCAGCAGCTGCAGGCCGTAGCCTTTGCCCTGGCTCTGCGGACGCACGGTGATATTGAGCAGGTGCGCCTCGTCGATGATCACCTGGATGATGCCGTGGCCGATCTGCTCGTCGCCCTCGAACATCACCCAGCAGTCGTAGGACTTGAGGCCATCGGCGAACAGGTTGCGGTTCCACGGATGGCTGAAAGCCGCAGCCTCGATCTGTACCACGCGGTCGAGGTCCGCCTCGGTCATCGGGCGGAAGCTGATGGCACCACTCATACGGCCGGCTTCCAGCGCTGCATGACCCGGCGCATGGCCTGCCACAGCTCGCGCTTGCGCTCAGGCTCGTCCATCAGCAGTTCCAGCCCCGGCAGTGCCCAGGCCGGGCCGAGCCCGTCGATATTCAGCTCACGGTTGTAGCTCTCCGCATCGCCTTCGCCGGCGAAGCGTACAGCCGGCAGGCCGATCAGCCACAGGCAGACGCACGGCTGGCTTTCCAGCTGGCCGGCCAGCACGCCCTGCACGTAGTCACGGGCGGCATCCGGCCCCTGGTCGAGGTTGCCGCGCGAGAGCAGCGGCCAGCGAATCGGTGAGCCATCGCCAACCTGCTGCGGGCTGTCCGGCAGGCCGGCGGCGCGCAGCAGGTCTTTCAACAGGAGATAGGCCGGGTCACGGCTCTGGAACGACTCGCCGGTGGGCAACTCGACCAGCAGCGCGCAGTCGCCGGCACGCAGCAGCTGCAGGGCGAAGCGCGGCGGCGCCACGGGGACGGCACGGGTCGGTGCCGGGGCTTCTTCTGCTTCGCTCGCGACCGGTTCGGCCTTGATCATCGGCTTGGGCATCTGCACCGCCGGGCGCGGCACTTCGACGCTCGGGCGTGGCGCCGGCGCTTCCTCACGTACCACTGCAGGCGCGGCAGCCGCTACCGGCGGCGCGACGACCGGCGGCTGCGGCTCGGGCAAGGGCTGCAGCAGCTCGACCCGCGACGGCGCGGCAAAGGGCAACACACTGCGCGGCAGCCAGCTGACCACCTGCATGGCAGTCAGATAGGCACGACGACGGGCTTCTTCGATCAAAACGGAGGGTTCCTGTGGCGGGCAACGGCCTGCACTGATGGGCGGGAATTGTGGCCTGAATCGCCGCTTCGGGGAAGGCCGACGGGCGTTTCGACACCCGGTCGGCCAGCCCCGCACCTTTGCAGTACAATTCCGCGCTTTATAAGAAAGCAGCCAGCGAACGGATGCCCCGATGATTGACCCCAAGCGCGTATTGCGCGCCCTTGCCGAGCACTGGACGCTGCTCGAACCGCTGTGCGAGCGCTTCGACGCCGGCACCCTGAGCCTGGTGGAGCTGCGCAACCAGCTCGGCGCGCAGTTGCCCGAAGGCAGCCCTGCCGACATCACCGCCCTGCTCGACCAGTGGATCCGCCTGGATATCCTGGTGCCGGTAGCCAAGAGCCCCAACCGCTTCGAGCTGAACGCGCAGATCCACGACTTCCTCGCCTACCTGCGCCGTGAACACCGCCTCGGCCTGTGCCTGGAGATCGAAGCCTACCTGCGCCACCTGGAACGTCTGGCCGGTTATATCCAGGACGCCTTCGAGGTGCGCGACGGCAACGACCTGGCCCGTCAGCTGCGTCTGCTCGATATGCGCGTGCGCGATGTACTGAAGAAGCTCGGCAACGACGAACAGGCGCTGATCGGCGTGGCCGAGCGGGCCAAGACCAGCGACCGGCAGATCCCGCTGCGCCAGCGCTACGCCGAAGTATTGGCGACCTGGGACGAATACGTCGAGCCGATGATCCAGCTGGTCGCCGCCGACGGCGCCTTCGAACAGGGCGTACGCCGTGTCGAGCAGGTGCTGCTCAAGCTGCTCGGCGAACAGCAACGCCTCGGCCAGTTGGTTGACGACGACCTGCTGCTGCGCACCCACGCGCGCATCCTGGAAATGCAGACCACCGCCCAGCTGACCCTGCGCAAGGCCCGCGAGCTGCTGCTGCCGCTGCGCGAGGAAGCACGCCGGCACAACGCCGTGACCCGTGGTGCGGCGCTGGCCCTGGCGGCAATCCGCAAGAAGGGCCTGGACGCCGTACCGCAGGCTTCCTTGCCGCTGCACACGCGCCCGCAGAGCACCTTTCTCGGCACCGCCTCGCAGGTCGAAGCGTACGTTTACGCACTCGCCCGTTTCGAGCCCAAGCCGTCGCAGTTCCCCAAGGCCAGCGCCACGCGCAAGGGCGAACCGCAACGTGCACCACGCACCGCCCGCGAGATGATCGAGCGCTGCGAGCAGGCCCTGCCGCTGCCGGACCTGATGGGCTGGCTGCTGGAGCAGGAGCCCACCGGCGCCACCGACGAATTGCTCTACTGGTTCTCGCGCCTGTCTCGCGACAGCCGCTTCCAGCGTGAGCGCCTCGAGCGCCGCGACTACCTCACCCGCGAGCATCAGGTCAGCCTGAGCTCCTACGCCCTGATCAAGCCGGCCGGGACCACCACTGCATGAATATCGACCTGAAAGAACTGACCCAGCTGGCGCCGATCTTCCGCGAGCTGTTCAAGGGCTACCACATCAGCCGCCGCGACCCAGAGCTGTACACCCAGCTGTCCAACCTGCAGGACCAGTACCGCGCGCTGTTCAAGTCGCTCGGCTACGAGCTGACCTGCGACACCCGCGGTTTCTACTACTTCGTCCCCGAGCAGATGGGCGCGCAGGTCAACAAGACCGCCCAGCGCCTGGCGCTGTTCACCTTCATCCTGGTCGAGCACCTCGCCGACCAGGGCCGCGACCCGCTGGCCGTGCTCGATGGCGGCAGCCTCGGCCGCGACGAGTTGCCGCCGCTGCTGGAGAAGTACAAGGACCTGTTCCTGCAGGCCGAAGTCACCACCCAGGAAGAACTGGAAGAGAAGGTCATGCGCCGCCTGACCCAGCTCGGCTTCGCCAGCGAGGACAACGGCGTGTACCGCTTCCTCGCCCCGATGCACCGCTTCCTCGACGTGTGCCTGGCCGTGCAGCAGGACCGCGACCTGGCCGCCAGCCTGCACAGCGCCCTGCCGCTGCCGACGCCGGTACTGGTCGCCGATGAGGTCGAGGACGATATCGTCATCATCGAGCCCGCTGACGTCGCAGCCGAAGAAAGCGAAGAAGACGCCCTGGCCCGTGCCATGGCCGAAGAACGTGAAGCCCAGGAGATCGACGCATGAGCCAGGAACGCTACGGCATCCGCCGCTTCGCCCTGCTGAACACCGCCGGCTACAGCCTCGGCCTGTTCCCGCTGGAAAACCCGCTGTCGGTATACGGCGCCAACAACCTGGGTAAATCGGCGTCGATCAACGCCCTGCAGTTCCCGATCCTGGCGCGTATGTCGGACATGAGCTTCGGCAAATACAGCCTGGAGGCCTCGCGCAAGTTTTACTTTGCCAGCGACACCAGCTACATCCTCGTCGAAATCGCCCTGCCCCATGGCCCACACGTGATCGGCGTGGCCGGTCGCGGCCCGGGTGGCGGTTTCGGTCACCAGTTCTTCGCCTACCGCGGCGAGCTGGACCTGCAGCACTACCAGAGCAACGGCACCTGCCTGCGCCAGCGCGAGCTGTTCAACAACCTCGGCCAGGCCGGCATCGTCGCCTATGAGCTAAAGCCGGAAGAGCTGCGCCGCTTGCTGGTTGGCGGGCACACCTCGATTCCGCTGGACCTGACCCTGATCCCGCTGCGCTCCACCAGCGAGCAGAGCCTGAAGACCTTCCGTGCGCTGTTCATCAACCTGCTGCATATGCGCGAAATCACTGCGGCGAAGTTGAAGCAGCTGTTCCTCGATGCCTTCGAGCACAGCCTGCGTTCGGGCAGCGTCGACTACATCGCCGCCACCGAAGAAGCCTTCCGCGACGTACGCCGCATGGAACAGGACTACCAGGCGCTGGTCACCGCCGGCCCGCTGATCGAGGCACTGTCCGCCGGCGTGGCCCAGCGCGAAGTGCTGCGCGGCAAGCTGCATCGCCTGTCGCCGCTGCTGGATAACCTGCTCGGTACCTGGCAGGACTACTCCGGCGCGCGCCGTGACGAGCTGCTGGCCCAGCACGAGCACTACCGTGGCGAGCAGGACGGCCTGCAGCACGAGCAACGCGGCGGTACCCAGGAGCTGATGCGCCTGGAGCGCGAGATCAGTGAGATCCAGCGCTGGATGGGCGAGCTGGCGGTGCTGAAAAACCGCTTCGCCCTGGTCGACGATGTAAAAGTGCTGGAAGCCCAGCTGCTCGCTGCCAAGGATGCCCACGACGAACTGGCCGGCGCCCTGGCGCAGTCGCGGCAGTTCTCCGCCGAAGACCTGGACGAGCGCCTGCGCGACCTGGAGAAACGCCTGAAGTCGGTCAAGCAGCAGCTCGACCACGCCGACAACAACAGTTACTCGCGTCTGCGCGAAGAGTTCAGCCAGGCCGATGTCGACCGCCTGATGCGCCTGTTCAACGGCCAGCTGTTCAGCCTGCCGCTGGGCGAGAAAGGCATCCAGGCCGAGGGGGAGGATTGGGTCAAGGCCGTGGAAGCGGTGCTGGATCGCTTCAAGGGCGAGCTGTTCAGCGTGCCCGGCCTGACCATCGACCTCTCGCACATCGAGCCTCCGGCCCTGCAGGCCCTGGCCGACCGTGCCGCGTTGCGCGACCAGCGCGACCGCCTGGAGCGCGAGCTCAAACAACTGAAAACCCAGCAGGCGGTGGCCGCCGACCGTGCGGCGAGCAAAGCCCAGGCCGAGCAGCTGTACAAGGACGTGCTGGACGCACAGAAGGCGCTGGAAGACTTCCGCCGCTGCCAGACCCTGTCCGCCGAGGACGCCAGCAAGCTGGAGCAACTGGCGCAGCTGGAAGCCGCTCAGGACGAACTCAAGCGCGCTTCGGACGCCTTCACCGAGCGCGTACAGCAGCTGTCCGCCAAGCTGCAGCTGGTCGGCCGCCAACTGGCCGATCTGGAAGCCAAGCAGCGCACCCTGGAAGACGCCCTGCGCCGCCGCCAGCTGCTGCCGGCCGACCTACCGTTCGGCACGCCGTTTATGGACCCGGTCGACGACTCGCTGGACAACCTGCAACCGCTGCTCAACGACTACCAAGACAGCTGGCAGGCGCTGCAACGCATCGACGGCCAGATCGAGGCGCTGTACGCCCAGGTGCGCCTGAAGGGCGTGGCCAAGTTCGACAGCGAAGACGACGTCGAGCGGCGTCTGCACCTGCTGGTCAACGCCTACGCGCACCGCCAGGACGAGGCGCTGACTCTGGCCAAGGCCCGACGTGCGGCGGTCACCGATATCGCCCGGACCCTGCGCAATATCCGCAGCGACTACGACAACCTGGAACACCAGCTGGCCCTGTTCAACCGCGAGATCAACAAGCGTCAGGTGTCCAACCTGGAGAGCTTCCGCATCGTCCTGGCGCCGAACAAAGACGCGCTCAAGCATATCGACCAGATCATCCACAGCGCCGGCCAGTACGAGGAAGGCGAGACCCTGTCGGTGTTCGACCTGCAGCAGAGCGGCGATCAGGACGCGAAGAACGAGGAAGCCAAGGAGTACCTGGCACGCCTGGTGGCGGCCAACCACAACCAGCTGGGCCTCAAGGACCTGTTCGAACTGGCCTTCGAGATCACCAAGGTCGGCGGCCAGCCGGTGATGCACACCGACATCGACGGCGCCGCGTCCAACGGCACCACCATGACCATCAAGGCGCTGACCAACATGTACCTGTTGCTGCACCTGATGGACCGCGAACAGGCCGGCAAGGTACGCCTGCCCTACTACCTCGACGAGGCAGCGGACATCGACGAGCGCAACCAGCAGGCGCTGATCGAAACCAGCCTGCAGCTCGGCTTCGTGCCGATCCTCGCCTCGGTGAAGCCGCAGGTTTCGGCTACCGTGGCCATCGACCTGGAGGGCGGCAGCGGGCCGAACGGCATCTACATCGACGAGGCAGACTGGAAGTACATCAAGCGCCGCGAAGTGGCGAAAGCCGCCGAGCCGGAAGGCGAACCGGCCTGATCCTCAGCCAGCACAAACGACAAGGGCCGCATCAGCGGCCCTTTCGTTATCTGGCGATCGATCAATCGTCGCGATGGTCTTTGAGGATCTGGCCCGTGGTGGCATCCAGCTCCAGATCCCATTGCACGCCTTGGGCGTCCCGCAGCTCGACCTGGTAGATGTAGCGGCCGTATTCCTCTTCCAGTTCGGTCTCCTCGACCTTGCTGCCGGGATGCTTGGCGATGGCCGCTGCGTTGAGCTTCTCGAAACTCTGGATGGTGCCGGCGTCGCGCAGTCGCAGCGCTTCGTCCGGGCCCAGGTCGCGGGCCTGGACGATACCGGCGCTAGCAGCCAGGGCGGTAATGGCGAAAAGGGCAGTCAGCTTGTTCATCGGTGTTCTCCACTTGGGTATTTGCTTTCGACAGGAAACACGATAGCCAAGGCGACTTAACTCAAGCTGAATCCGTCAGCCTTATTTATCCAGAACGATCTTCGGCGCCCATTTCAGCCACTCTTCGTTGACCTCTTCGTTCAGCGCGAAGGTATGCCCCGGTTGCGCCGGGCCGCCCATCACCGTGTTGTCTGGGGTGGCAAAGGCGATACCCCCTTCCAGCAGCGCCTCCAGCGACTCGGTACGTACCTTCACGCCCTTGAACAGGCCAGCATCGACGCCAATCCCGCTGGCATTCCAGAAGCGGCTGCCACTGCGTACCAGTGGCGCATAACGCGGCTCGATCAGCACATGGATCAACACCCGGTCGGAAGTGGCACCCAGCTCAAAGTGCGTGACCTTGCCCACCGGCACCTCGCGATAGCTGACCACCACACCCGGTTTGATCGATCCACGACGTGCGGTGCTCAACACCAGATGCAGACCTTCCTCCCGCGCCTCGGTGGTTGGTGCCTGCTTGCGGGCCTCGAAGAAGGTCTTGCGCTGCCCGACCTTGACCGCAGGCTGCACCTCAAGGTACTGGCCGCTAACCAGGGTTTCCAGGTTGGCAGTGCGCACCAGGCCTAGCTCGGGCTTGACCACCCAGAACTGGCTGCCAGCGCTGGCAACGCGCTCGGTCGCCTTGGTAATACGCGCATTGAGCAGCACGGCCTGCAAATCGTCGGTCAGCTCGACCGATTCGACCTTGCCAACTTCCAAGCCTTTATAACGGATCAAGGTGCCTGGATTGAGACCATCACCACTCGCCACCTTGATCTGGATCGCTACCCCGACTTGCAGCGCAGCATCACGGTCCTTGTTCAGCGTGAATCGCTGGATTTTTCGGTTCACCGGAGCTTTCATATCCGGCGTCTCGAAGGTCACACCGCCGGCCAACAGCGTCTGCAGTGACTCACTCTTCACCTCGATACCGGACAGCCCGCCCGTCAGGCTGATACCGCTGGCATTCCAGAAGCGCGTGGAACTGTTCACCAGGCTGGCGTATTCCGGCTCGATATGCGCCCCCAGTACCACGCGCTTGCGATCACGTGAGAATTGATAGCTCTGGATAGTACCGACCTTGACCTGCCGATAGAGGATCGGGCTACCGACATCCAGGGAACCAAGCACATCGGAGAAGAGCACCAGATGCAGGCCCGGAGCGTCGAGATCGAGCGGAGGAGCCTTGGCGCGGGCCACAAAGTCACGCAGCTGCGTACCGCCCTTCTCGCCTGGGCGGATAGCGATGTAGTTACCCTTGACCAGGGCTTCGATACCGGTGATCCCCGCCAGCGAGATCGAAGGTTTGACCACCCAGAAGTCGGTACCTTCGACCAGATAGTCCTCTGTGCGAGGGTCCAGAGTCAGTTCGGTGGTGGCTCCAGCCAGATTCTCATCGATCTTGAAGGCCTTCAACGTACCGACCTGGATGCCCTTGTACATGACCGGCGTGCGCCCCGCCTCGAGGCCTTCGAAGTCGGACAGTTTGACCGTGATCTTGATCCCGGCTTGGGCCGCGTCGTAGTCGTCATAGAGGCGGAAAGGCAAAGTAGGATCGGTCGGTGGGCTGTCCTTGCGGTTTTCTGGAGTGGCAAAGGCGATACCGCCCGCGACGATGCTGGACAGCGACTCGGTCCGCACCTTGACCCCGGACAGGCCGGCATCGATGGAGATCCCGCTGGCGTTCCAGAAGCGCGTGTGTTTGCGCACCAGATTGGCGAACTCGGGTTGGATAAAAACCTTCACTTCTACCGTGCTCTGATCTGCAGCCAAGGTGTAACTCTTCACCCGACCGACCTGGATCTGCTTGTAGAACACGGGGCTGTCGCGATTTAGAGAGCCCAGGCGCTCCGCCTTGAGCGTCAGGTGCAGGCCGGGGGTGGAGTCGGCCATTGGCGGTGCCTCGGTCAGGGCCACGAACTTGCGCGCTGACTCGCCATCCCCCGGACTGGTGGTGATGTAGTTGCCGGAGACCAGGGTTTCCAGGCCGGTAATACCGGCAAGAGACACGCTCGGCTTGACCAGCCAGAAGCGAGTATTGCTGCGCAGATGCGCCTCGACGCGTTTGTCCATCTCGATGCTGACCCGCACGCCACGCTCCTTGGCTTGGTCGTCCAGCTCCATGTTGATCACCTTGCCGATAGACATGCCCTTGTAGATCACCTCGGTCTTGCCGACCTGGATGCCATCTCCACTCGGGAAGAACACTTGGATCTCGATCCCCGCCTGATCATAGGCACGCCATGCCAGCCAGCCACCGATCAACAAAGCAATCAGCGGCAAGATCCATATCGCAGACCAGTTGGTGGTACGGCGGGTTTTGGCTGTTTTCAGCTCAGTCATGATCGAGGTCAGACTCCATTCCAAAACGGACAGACACGGGAAAGCCTGGGCAGCTTCCGTTAGTACTAAACAGCAGACTACAGGCTAGGGGATAGTCGAACAAAGCACCATGACAAGTACTGTACCGGTGCGCAGCTTTAATATTTTTCCCGCGCAAAAGCCAAACCCCCAACCCGATTACTCGGATTGGGGGTTTGGGGATAGGAGCTTGACGATGACCTACTCTCACATGGGGAATCCCCACACTACCATCGGCGATGCGTCGTTTCACTACTGAGTTCGGGATGGG
>JBOFCR010000109.1:0-1684 GCA_051646165.1 Pseudomonas sp.
ACTCGCTTTCGTTGCTGTGCGCCAGCACGATGCCGTCGAAGGGGATCGCGCCGAAGCCTTCGGTGCCCTTGTAGTTGCCCTCCTGCGTGGCGGTGAGCAGCGGGTGCAGCACCTTGATCGGCGCCTTGAACATCTCGACGAATTCCAGCAGGCCCTGGTTGGCCAGGCACAGACCGCCGGAGTAGCTGTAGGCGTCCGGGTCGTCCTGCGCGTAGGTTTCCAGCTTGCGAATGTCGACCTTGCCGACCAGCGAGCTGATGTCCTGGTTGTTCTCGTCCCCGGGCTCGGTCTTGGCGATGCCCACCTGCTTGAGGATGCTGGGATGGCGCTTGACCACCTTGAACTTGCGGATGTCGCCACCAAACTCCTCGAGCCGCTTCACCGCCCAGGGGCTGAGCACGCGGTTCAGGTAACGCTGCGGAATGCCGTATTCGGATTCGAGGATCGGCCCGTCTTCACCAGCATCGAACAGCCCGAGCGGTGATTCGTTCACCGGTGAGCCCTTGATGGCATAGAAGGGCACATCCTGCATCAGCTGCTTCAGCCGCTCGGCGATGCTGCTCTTGCCGCCGCCCACAGGGCCCAGCAGATAGAGGATCTGCTTCTTCTCCTCCAGGCCCTGCGCGGCGTGGCGGAAGTAGCTGACCACCTGCTCGATGGCGTCTTCCATGCCGTAGAACTCGGCGAAGGCTGGGTAGACCTTGATCACCTTGTTGGCAAACAGGCGCGACAGCCGGCTGTCGTTGCGCGTGTCCACGGTCTTGGGCTCGCCGATGGCCTTGAGCATGCGCTCGGCGGCGGTGGCGTAGGCCAGCGGGTTGCGCTTGCATTCGGCGAGGTAGTCCTCGAGGGACAGTTCCTCTTCGCGACTGCGCTCGAAGCGGGCGGTGAAATTGCTGATGACGTCCAAGGCAACCTCCTGGTTCAGGAAGATGTCGAGCGGCAACATAGCCCTCGCCATCTGGGAAGATCTGATGGAGTCCCGGCTGTACGGGCCCGGGCGCCATCAGAGCTTTCCGGTTTTTGGCAGCGTGTCGTGCTTGGTACTTGCAGCGTCGTCGAAAGTTCAGAGCGGCAAGTGCCGGAGTAAGTGCCGTAAAGCGGTGCAGTTCCCAAAGGACTTGCAAGACGCGTTCCAGCATGCCTCAGGTGCATCGTCCACCCACATGGTGATTTGAACGCAGAGCATGCCCCGTGCGCTGACGCTGCGCGCCCAACAAGGGCTTTTCCGTGTCCTTCGCACAACGCGGCAGCGCGGCCCGAAGTCGGCGCGCTGTAAGCCTGGCACACGCCTGTGGGCGCTATGCTCGGCCCCGCTTCTTGCCACTGTTCCTTGCACCATGCCCCAGCGAATCCCTGCCACCCTCATCCCCGGTGACGGCATCGGCCCCGAGATCGTCGATGCCACCTTGGCCGTGCTCGATGCGTTGGGCGCGCCCTTCGACTGGGACCACCAGGTCGCGGGCCTGGCCGGCGTCAAATCCGCAGGCGACCCATTGCCCGAGGCTGCGCTGCAAAGCATCCGACGCACGCGGCTGGCGCTGAAGGGGCCGCTGGAAACCCCGTCCGGCGGCGGCTACCGTTCGTCGAACGTGCGCCTGCGCGAGGAGTTCAAGCTCTACGCCAACCTGCGCCCGGCGCGCACGCTGGTGCCCGGCGGGCGCTTCGACAATATCGACCTGGT
>JBOFCR010000133.1:0-17553 GCA_051646165.1 Pseudomonas sp.
GCGCAGAACCTCGAGCAGTACCGGGGCCAATTGAGCCCGGGCCAGCAAGCCCTGTTCGCCCGCTACCCGGACACCTACAAGCTGCCTGTGTACCCCAGCCACCGCAGCGTGGCCTGGCCGCAGCAGGTCTACGCGACCGTGCGCAAGAACGCCACCGAGGTCACCGCAGTGGAAGGCGGAAATGGCCTGGAGCACTACACCAGCCCGCTGGCATTTCCCATTCCGCAGAATGGCCTGGAGGTGCTGTGGAACCACATCACCCGCTACAAGGGCGGCAGCTTCACCCGCGAAACCACGGCCTTCATGACCACACCCTCGGGCGACTACTCATGGAAGACCGAGCGGGATCGCCTGGCCTACAGCGAGGAGTTGCTGGATCACAACCCGGGCAAGTCGACCAACATCCTCTACTACTTCACCTCCGAAAACCTCGCGCCAGCGCGGGATGTCGGCGGCGTGCTGCTGGTCCACGAGACCCTCAACCAGGTCAAAGAACCGCGCATGGCCTGGCAGTACAACTCCGGCCAGCGCCGGGTACGACGTGCGCCCCAGGTCGCCTACGACAGCCCCGGCCCGGGCAACCTGCGCACCACCGACCAGACCGACATGTTCAACGGCTCGCCGGATCGCTACGACTGGCAACTGGTAGGCAAGCGCGAGATGTACGTGCCCTACAACAGCTTCCGCCTGGCCGATCCGAACAACAGCTACGAGGCGCTGATCACCCCTGGCCACATCAACCAGGACAAGACCCGCTACGAACTGCACCGGGTCTGGGAGGTCATCGGCACGCTCAAGGAGGGACAGCGCCACGTCTACTCCAAGCGCCACCTGTTCATCGACGAAGACAGCTGGACCATCGTCGAGGCCGATCACTACGACAACCGCGGCAACCTCTGGCGCGTTTCGGAGAACCACATCCTGCCGCTGTACGACGTGCAAACGCAGATCTCCGCCGGTGAACTGACCTACGACCTGATCTCCGGGCGCTACCTGGGTAACTACATGTTCAACAAGGTGAAGAACGCCTACCAGTTCGGCCTCAAGGCCAAGTCGTCGGACTTCACTCCCGCGGCCCTGCGCGCCATGGGTATCCGCTGAACATGCGCAGCCCGCTCCTCGCTGCTTCCTCCTCTCTAGCACAGCTGCCATCGACGCGACGCTAGAGACCTTTGCCGTCCTTATGGGGCGGCTTTTTTACTGGGGCCCAAGCCGGAGAAGCCGTCGCACCGCCGGTGCGCAGCAGAAAGCGGGAAGCGCGCAAGTACCGATAGTTGACAAAAATCGTACAGATTTACAGGAACAAAACGTAAATGTATGTTTAATCAACGCATCAATCGTATACATGTACAAGTAAATACATACATGCATGATGCGCGCCCAGGAATGCCCGCGCCCCCATGCGCTCGCGGGAAACAACAAGACCAACCAGGCGCAGTTGAACCTCATCAACGCGCAAAGGCTTAGGAAGAAATGATGGAAAACCCAGTCAAGATTCTGATCCCGTGCGGCGCCATCGGCACCGGCATACGCGAAGAGGAAATCCGCCTCGGCATCTCGCTTGGCGCGCAGGCCATCGCCAGCGACGCCGGCTCGACCGACAGCGGTGCGGCCTACATGATCCAGGGCGTCGGCAAGTACCCGCGCGCCACCATCAAACAGGAACTGGCGATCCTCATGAAGGCCCAGGCCGAAGCGCAGATCCCGCTGATCATCGGCTCCTGCGGTCAGTCGGGCAGCGACGCCGGCCTGAACTGGATGCGCGACATCGCCCTGGAAATCGCCCGCGAGAACGGCCTGACGCCGAAGATCGCCGTGCTCTACTGCGAACAGCAAAAAGCCACGCTGAAAGCCAAGCACGCCGCCGGCAAGATCAAGCCGCTGCCGCCGCTCGGCCCGATCACCGACGAGCTGATCGACTCCTGCGAGCACATCGTTGCCTCCATGGGCGTGGAGCCCTACATCGCCGCGTTGCGCGATGGCGCCGATATCGTGCTCGGCGGGCGCACCACCGACACCGCAGTGATCGCCTCCTATGCCCTGCTCAAGGGCGCCCCCGCCGGCCCCGCCTGGCATGCCGCGAAGATCGCCGAGTGCGGCGCGCAGTGCAGCGTCGACCCCACCAACGGCAACGGCATCCTGATCAGCATCGACGACGACGGCTTCGAAGTCGAACCGTTGCAGCCGAACAACAGCTGCTCTCCGGAAACCGTGTGCGCCCACATGCTCTACGAAAACTCCAACCCGTTCCTGCTCACCGAGCCGGGTGGCGTGCTCGACGTCACCGACGCCAGGTACGTGCAGAAGAACGAGCGCGTCGTACGGGTCACCGGCTCACGCTGGATCGAGAAGCCCTACACCATGAAGCTCGAAGGCGCGGCCGCCGGGCGTTACCAGACACTGATGCTGATCGGCATCGAAGACCCTGAAATCCTCGGCCGTATCGACGAGTTCCACGACCGCATGCATGCCGCGCTCACCGGCCGCGTGCACTCGGTTCTCGGCGCCGAGGCCGGCGACTTCCACATCTCGCTGCGTATCTACGGCTGGAACGCCGTCTCCGGCATGCAGCGACCCGCTGGCACGCCGGCACCACTGGAGGTCGGCATCCTGTTCGTCGCCACCGCGGCCACCCAGGCGCTGGCCACTCGCATCGCCAAGACCTGCAACCCGTGGTTTTTCCACTGGCCGCTGGAGCGTAATCGCGAGCTGCCGAGCCACGGATTCCCCTTCTCGCCCGCTGAACTCGAACGCGGCGCCGTATACGAGTTCAAGCTCAACCATGTCGTGGAAACCGACGATGGCTTCGAGCTCGTACGCAGCCAATGGGTCGATCTGTCCAACCACGTGGAGTCCGTTTAATGGCAACCCTCAAAGACGTAAGCCGTCACGTCCGCTCGAAAAACGCCGGCCCCTTCTGGGTCACCGTGGACATCTTCTTCGATAGCAAGGAGAGCTTCAGCAAGTACGCCAGAACCGAGAAGCTGTCACCCCACGTGTTCGCCGAGCTCTACAGCGCCGACCCCGCGCACGTGCATCACTACCTGGTGCCCGACCTGAACATCCTGAAGATCTCCTACCCGCGTACCTGGCCACAGGGGGGCGAACTGGAGCGGGACATGCACGCCGGCAACCAGTGCAAGCGCCTGCTCAGTCTCGAGCTCGACTGAAGCCAGCCGGGCCGGCAGCGTTGCCGGCCATTTCCATCCGCCGCGGAGCCTTCGTCTGCCAAATGCCAAGGCACAGACCGAAGCGCCCCGGCGGTATTGGAAACCCTGGCGGATCTCCACCCCGCACTGCACGCAGTGCACCACCTCCCACCGCAAGCCCCCACCTGAACAGGGCACACGCTGTGTTCGCGCCGTTCGGCTGGCTGTCTTGCCTGAGTGGACGGGTCTGCGCAACGCATGCGCCATCCGCCCCCGCAAAATCCCCCGACTGAAGTTCCGGAGATGCCATGACTGATGCCCTACCAACCGAGCCAACCGCTGCCCTCTACGCCGCGGAGGATCTCAAAGAGTGGACGACTAAAGTTTTCCAGGCCGCCGGCGTGTGCTCGCTCGACGCGCAGCGCACCGCCCAGGTTCTAGTGCGCACCAGCCTGCGCGGTATCGATACCCACGGCGTGGTACGCGTGCAGCCCTATATCGAAAAAGTGCGCAGTGGCGAGGTCAACGCCACGCCGAAGCCCACCTCGCACCTGCGCGACGGCATCCTGCATTTTGACGGTGACGGTGGCCTCGGCCAGTCAGTCGCCACCCAGGCGCTGCAGGCGACCATCGAACAGGCGCACAGCCAGCCGCTGGTGACCTGCCTGCTGCGCCGCAGCGGCCACCTCTCGGCCATCGGCCAGTTCGCCCTGCAGGCCGCCGAACAGGGAATGATCGCGCTGATCTGCCAGGAGACGCCGCCCCTGATGGCCCTGCGCGGTTCTTCACGCCCCTCGATCGGCAACAACCCGATCGCCTTCGCCGCTCCCGTCCGCGGCCAGGCGCCGCTGGTGTTCGACATGGCCACCAGCGTAGTCGCACGTGGCAACGTGCTGGATGCCATCCGTGAAGGCCGCCCCAGCCTGCCGTCAGGCTGGGCCATCGGCCCGGACGGCGAGCCGACCTGCGACCCGGCCCAGGCGATCAAGGGCGCCATGCTGCCCATCGCCGGGCACAAGGGCATCGGCCTGGCGATGATGGTTCAGGTGCTGGCCGGCAGCCTTAGCGCCTCTGCCACGGCGCAAAGTGCCGCCGCACACTCGGCAATGAGCAGTGCCGGCAACGTCAGCGCCTTCATTCTGGTAATCAACCCGGAACGGGTCATTGGCCGTGCCGCCTTCGACGAACACATGCACGCCTGGATCGCCACCTATAAATCCGCTTCGGGAGCCGCTGGCCGCTACCCCGGAGAACGTGCCGCCGAGATCGAAGCGCAGCGCTCACGTGACGGTATCCCGCTGGCCAGCCAGGTTGTGGCTGAGCTGATAAAAACCGGAGAGCGGATCGGGCAGCCATTCGCTGCAAGGCCAATCTGAAACGCGACCTGTACGCCGCAAGCGATCGTACCGATCAGCACCACCGCCGCGTGCATGAACGGTTCCTCAGCCCAACAACTGACTCAGGACAGCCCTGAGCTTGCCTGGCTTGAGCGGTTTGTTGAGCAGAGGGATATCGCGGCGCTGCAATTCATTCAGGCAGCGCTCGCTGCGGTCGGCGGTAATCATCACCACCGGAATCGCCGTGCCGAAGCGCTGCTGCAGCCCTTGCACCACTTCGCAACCGGTAACGCCATCATCCAGGTGGTAGTCGGCCAGGATCGCATCAGGCGCTGCGCCCCCCAGCACAGCTACAGCCTGCGCCTCATCGCGCGCCAGCAGTACGGTGCAGCCCCACTGTTGCAGTAGTGCCGACATGCTCTCGAGGATACTGGGCTCGTTGTCGATCACCAGCAGGCGGCGCCCCGGCAGCGGGTCACCCAGGCCGGCCTGCGGGCGTTCGATTTTTCGTGGCAGCTCGGCGGGCTCGACCAGCGGGACTTCAATGGCAAATACCGAACCACGCCCCAGGTTTGAGCGGACGTCGACCCGGCACCCGAGAATGGTGGCAATACGCTCGACAATCGCCAAGCCCAGGCCCACGCCCTTGCGCTCACTCCCACGCTCCTGTGGCAGCTGTTGGAACTCGAGGAAGATCGTTTGCAGTTGGTCCGCAGGAATGCCCCGTCCAGTGTCCCAGACCTCCAGCCGTACCCGCCCGCCCCGCCGGCGCGCGGTGAGCAGTACGCCGCCCTGACGGGTATAGCGGCAGGCGTTGCTGAGCAGGTTGCGCAAGATGCGCGTGAGCAAACGCAGGTCCGTGCGCAGGGCCAGATGGGGGATACGCGTACGCAGGCACAACCCGACATCCTCCGCCACCGATTGGAACTCCGAGGCCAGCGGGGCCAGTAGCTCGTCGAGGCTGTAATCAGCGAAATCCGGCTGCACCGCGGCCTGATCCAGTCGTGAAATATCGAGCAGATCTGCCAGCAGCTCCTCAGCCCCTTCGAGTGCCTGGTGCGTCCGCTCGACCATCAACTGTTCGGCGGCCGGCAAGTGGCGCTCGCGCAAGGTGGAGATCATCAGGCGCGCGGCATTCAGCGGCTGCAGCAAGTCGTGGCTGGCGGCGGCGAGGAACTTGTCCTTGCTGCGATTGGCCTCCTGGGCCGCGTCGCGCGCCTGGCGCAGCTCCATGGTGCGGTCGATGACACGCTGCTCCAGCTCGTCATTGAGCTGCAACAGGTGCTGCTGGGCCTGCTTGCGTTCGCTGATGTCGGCCACGAACCCCTCGAAAAGCCCAGGCTCATCGGGCTTGTTCAACAGGTTCATGAGCACGGTGATGACACTCCCATCGCGCCGCCGCAGCTGTGTCTCGTAGCCCAGCAGGCCGGGCTGATGCTCCAGCACTTCGCGAATTCGCAGCAGTTCGTCGCTGCCACCGACAAATAGCTGCCGCGCCAGATCGCCCAGCGGCCAGAGCACCTGCTGCGGATCGTCATAGCCGAGCATCCGCGCCAGTGCCGGATTGGCTGCTTGCAGGCCGGAATCCAGGCTCGCCTGGAAAATGCCATGCACGGCATTCTCGAACAGCCACTTATAGCGATTGCGCTCGGTTTCCAGCTCCTCCAGGCGCGCCAGCAACTCCGGATAATGGCTCTTGCGTACCGACAGACTGCCCAGGCCCAGCAGCCCGGCAACGTCCTGGCTGCGGTCGTCAGAGCGCCTCGGCATAGACCACCTCGACATCCCGCTGGGTGGACTGTCGTGGGTTGGTGAGGATGCACGGGTCTTCCATGGCATGGCGCGACAGGAAGGGAATATCGGCCAGGCTGACGCCCTGCCGGCCCAGGTGCTCGTTGAAGCCGACCGAGCGTTTGAAGGTAATCAGGTGCTGCACCAGGCGCTCGCGCACCTGGTTGGGCGTCATGCCGCGGCAGTCGATGCCGAACGTCTCGGCAATCACCTTGAAACGCTCGGGTGCCGCGCTGTAGTTAAATGCCACCACATGCTCGACCAGCGCCGCATTGCACAGGCCATGGGGCAGGTCGAGAAAACCGCCCAGGCTATGGGACATGGCATGCACCGCGCCAAGGATGGCATTGGAGAAGGCCAGCCCGGCCTGCATGCTGCCGAGCATGATCTTCTCGCGCAGGGCGATATCCGCCGGGTTGGCGATCATCTGCACCAGGTTGCCGTTGATCAGGCGCATGGCCTCGAGCGCATGGCTGTCGGTCAGCGGCCCGCTGCCGGTGGAGACGAACGCCTCGATGGCATGCACCAGTGCATCAATGCCGGTACAGGCCGAGAGAAAGGGGTCCATGCTCAGGGTGGTTTCCGGATCGATCAGCGACACATCCGGCACCACCGCCTTGCTGACGATGGAGAACTTCATCCGCTCGGCCTGGTTGGAGATGATCACGAACTGCGAAACATCCGCCGAGGTACCGGCCGTGGTCGGAATCAGGATCAGCGGCGGGCTCGGCACGCGGATGGTGTCCACACCCTCGAACTCGAGGATGCTGCGGCCATGGGCGACGACGATGCCGATGCCCTTGGCGCAGTCCATCGGGCTCCCGCCGCCCACGGCGACGATCACGTTGCAGCCTGCGTTGCGGTACAGCTCGGCGCCCAGCATGACTTCTTCGACACGCGGGTTGGGCGAAACCTGGGTGTACAGGCAGTAATCCAGGTCATTGGCCTGCAGGCTGGCCTCGACATCGGCGACCCAGCCGGCGGCCTGCACACCAGGGTCGGAGACCACCAGTACCTTGCGGGCACCGAAATTGCTGGCGTAATTGCCGACATGGTGCCGGCTACCGGCACCGAAGATGATTTCCGGGGACACGAATTTGCGCAGGAGACTCACGGGTTGGCTCATTACCACAGCCTGTTCTTATTAGATGAGGTTTCAGCCTACTGAAATCCTCGGTCTTTGCAATGCGACCTTGGCCAGGAGCTATCCGGATAGGTGCGCAGCCCGGGGTTGCTCAAGCAACGCCGCAAAAAAGCGCCACTCGCGCTCCAGCGCCTGCGCCTGGTTCGCCGCCTTGCGCAAGCCGTGGCCCTCGTCGGGAAACAGCAGGCATTCGACGGCGATGCCATTGCCACGCAGGGCGGCGACCATGGCCGCAGTCTGCTGCGGCACCACCACGGCATCACACCCGCCCTGGAAGAAGATCACCGGCACCCGGATGCGTCCCGCCTGGTACAGCGGCGTGCGGGCGCGGTAACGCTCGGCGTCGCGCTGCGGGTCGCCGAGCAGCCAGTCCAGGTAATCCGCCTCGAACTTGTGGGTCGCCCGGCGCAGGGCCTGCGGATCACTCACCCCGTACAGGCTGGCGCCACCACGCAAGTCAGGCTGCGCCACCAGCGCGCACAGGGCGCTATAACCGCCGGCACTGGCACCGCGCACGAATACCCGGGCGGCATCGACGCGCCCCTGCCCCGCCAGGTGGGCAATGGCCGCCTGGATATCCTCGACTTCCAGATGCCCCCACTCGTGATGCAGGCGCAGCCGATAGGCACGCCCGAAGCCCGTGCTGCCGCGGTAATTGAGATCGGCCACGGCAAAACCGCGCTGGTTCCAGAAGGCGATACGCGGATCGAAGACCGGGTAGCAGGCCGACGTCGGCCCGCCATGCAAAAACACCAGCAGGGGCGCACGCGCCTCGTCGCTCAATGCGGCATAAAAGAAACCATGCGCCGTTTCACCGGCCCCCGTGGCGAAGCTGAACGGCTCCGGCGCGGACCGTTCCCTATCACCCAGCGGCACCTCACCACCCGCGAGCAGCCGCACCCGCCCATTGCGGCGGTCGATAGCCAGCACCGCCGGCAGGCGCCCAGCGGAGCCTGCGATGCAATAGCAATGGCCGCTGTCCGCCACCAGGCCACGGAAGCGGGAAAAGTCACTGGCCAGGCGTATCACCTGGCCATTCGCGCGGTACTGGCAGAGCACGCCCAGCCCCTGTTCGAAACGGGTCGCCAGCACACCATCCGCGGCCAATGGCAGATAGCTGCGCCCGCCCAGCTGCCAGGGGGCGGGCGCATGATCAAAGCACAAGTCCGTGCAATCGGGGCCGGGCGCGGCATCCAGGCACTGCGGCGTCCACCAGCCGCTGCGGTCGGAGATCACCCAAAGCCTGCCATCGGCATCGAAGCGCGGCTGCTGCAGGGATTGCTCGGCACTGTCGCCAGCCAGGCACAGGCTGCGCCCCCAGCCTTGTTCATCCTGGCGCCGCTGGTACAGGCGCGTGGCAGTCCAGGGCAGCTGCGGCCGGTCCCACTCGATCCAGACCAGCCGTGCGCCCGCCTCGTCAGCCACCGGTGCCGCATAGAAATCGGCACCTTCGACCAGCACCCGGCGCACGCCATCTAGATCCAGGCGCACGATGCGGTGCACCACCGCGCCTCCCTCATGGCTTTCCTCCACGGCCAGCAGCGCCTGCCAGGCCGGCACAAAGCTCAGGTCGCCATAGCGACAACCCGGCCGCGCGGTCAGCGGAAACGGAGCCAGCGCTGCGTCGCCTTCATCCACGCAGTCGACCCCGTACACCTGCTGATCGGCCTCGTTGACGAACGCAGCGCCCAGCGCCGTCGGGCAACAGGCCCCGCCGCCGTACTCGTAGACCCGGCTGCGCACCGAGAAGCCCGCCGGGGTCAGCTCGCGCAAGCGTTCGCCCTGGCACAGGAACAAGCCACTACGGGCCGTGCCAGGGTCGAACTCGACCCACAGCACACCGCCATGGGCCACATGCAGCTCGGCAAAGTCGCGGCTGGCGGCAGCCGCCTGCGCTGCGCTCCAGCGACAGGACGCAGCGGTGCTCAGCACGTCGGCGCTCCCCGAAGAGCCATGCCCGTCACGCCTTGCAGATGATTCTGGAGGTTTTCTCATTGCGGAACGTCAACTGCGCCAGCCCGTGTGGCGCTTCCTCAGCCTGGCGCCGCGCCTCCAGGATCAAGCCATGCTGGGAAGACTTGCTGCACACCGGATCGGCATTGCTCGCATCACCGGTAAGCAGGAACGCCTGGCAGCGGCAGCCGCCGAAATCCTTGGCCTTCTCGTCACAGGAGCGACACGGCTCAGGCATCCAGTCATCGCCGCGAAAGCGGTTGAAGCCGAAGGAGTCGTACCAGATGTGCTGGATGCTGTGCTCGCGCACATTGGGAAACTGCACCGGCAATTGCCGGGCGCTGTGGCACGGCAGCGCAGTGCCATCCGGGGTGATGTCCAGAAACAGGCTGCCCCAGCCATTCATGCAGGCCTTGGGGCGCTCCTCGTAATAGTCCGGCGTGACGAAGATCAACTGGCAGGGATGCTTCTGCTCGGCCAGCCGGGCACGGTACTCATTGGTGATGCGCTCGGCCCGCTCCAGCTGCGCCCGGCTGGGCAGCAAGCCAGCGCGGTTGAGCTGGGCCCAGCCATAGAACTGACAGGTGGCCAGCTCGACAAAGTCCGCCTCGAGTTCCAGGCACAGGTCGATGATCGGCTCGATGCGGTCGATGTTATGTCGGTGGGTGACGAAGTTGAGCACCATCGGGTAGCCGTGGGCCTTTACCGCGCGGGCCATAGCCACCTTCTGCGCATACGCCTTGCCGCTGCCGGCCAGCAGGTTGTTGAGCTCCTCGTCGGCGGCCTGGAAGCTGATCTGGATATGGTCCAGCCCGGCCTCGTGAAACTGCGCAACCTTGGCCTCGCTGAGGCCGACGCCCGAGGTGATCAGGTTGGTGTAGTAGCCCATGTCACGGGCCGCGCGGATCAGCTCCACCAGGTCCTGGCGCACCAGTGGTTCGCCGCCGGAGAAGCCCAGCTGCGCGGCGCCCAGTTCACGCGCTTGGCGAAACACCTCGATCCACTCGGCCGTGCTCAGCTCCTGCCCCTGCCTGGAAAAATCCAGTGGATTGGAGCAGTACGGGCACTGCAGCGGGCAGCGGTAGGTCAGCTCGGCCAGCAGCCAGAACGGCGGACCCGGACGGACGGCAGGCTTAGTTGAGCTCGATCCAGAAACGCGCATGGGCCACCTCGATGAACGCCAGGATGTCTTCGTCAATGCCGGGAACCTGCGGGAACCGGCTCTGCAGCTCGGCAATGATGGTGGCGACGCTGCGCTCGCCATCGAGCTGCCGAAGAATGACGCCCGCGCTCTCGTTCAGCTTGATCATGCCTTCGGGGTAAAGCAGCACATCGCAGCCCTGCGCAGGCTCGAACTGCAAACGGAAGCCACGGCGCAGAATCGGTATGCGCAGCAGGACGCATTCGCTCAAGGTCAAACCTCCCTCGTAAGACGCGCCAGGCGCCCCGGTGTCAATCGGCGTGTCTGTCACGCCAGCCAGGCTGTTCATAGATCAATCCCCCGGTGCCAGACCCGTTCGCGGGTCACCGTGTGATAAGGCGGGCGTTCCAGCTCATAGGCCATGCTCATGGCATCGAGCATGCTCCACAGCACATCGAGCTTGAACTGCAGAATGTCCAGCATGCGTTCCTGCCCCTCGCGAGTGCGGTAATGCTGCAAGGTAATGCGCAAGCCGTGCTCGACATCGCGGCGCGCCTCCTTCAGGCGCCTGCGGAAGTAGTCGTAACCGGCCGGATCGATCCAGGGGTAGTGCTGCGGCCAGCTGTCGAGGCGCGACTGATGAATCTGCGGCGCAAACAGCTCGGTCAGGGAACTGCTGGCCGCCTCCTGCCAGCAGGCACGCCGGGCGAAGTTGACGTAGGCATCCACGGCAAAGCGCACGCCGGGCAGCACCAGCTCTTGCGACAGCACCTGCTCGCGCTCCAGGCCCACCGCCTCGGCCAGGCGCAGCCAGGCCTCGATGCCGCCCGACTTCCCAGGCGCGCCGTCATGGTCCTGAATGCGCTGAATCCATTCGCGCCGGGTGTCGCGATCCGCACAGTTGGCCAGGATGGCCGCATCCTTGAGCGGGATGCACTGCTGGTAATAGAAGCGGTTGGCGACCCAGCCCTGGATCTGCTCGCGGCTGGCCGTGCCCTGGTACATCGCCACGTGAAAGGGATGGTGGATGTGGTAGCAGGCGCCCTTGGCGCGCAGGGCCTGCTCGAACTCACTGGGACTCATGGCCGTCTGGGTCATCGCAACTCTCCGCTGCTCAATCACTCGGGGTGCGCCGTACGCACCAACGAGGCGGTGTGGTTCTTGTGGCGCGCGCGCAGCGCGCCCTACAACTCGATGCTCATGCCATCGAAGGCGACCTCGATGCCGTGCGCAGCCAGTTCGGCGCGCTCGGCGGAGTCCTCATCGAGAATCGGGTTGGTGTTGTTGATATGGATCAGGATCTTGCGCGGGCCGGGCAGGCTGTCGAGTACCTCGATCATCCCGCCGGGGCCGCTCTGGCACAGGTGACCCATCTCGCTGCCGAGCTTGTCGCCCACCTCGCACACGCGCATTTCGTCGTCGCGCCACAGCGTGCCATCCACCAGCAGGCAATCGGCGCGGCGCATCCAGCCCAGCAGCGGCTCATCGAGCTGGCCCAGGCCGGGCGCATAGAACAGCGAACGGCCGCTGCGCACATCCTCGATAAACAGGCCGATGTTGTCGCCAGGGTGCGGATTGCCACGGTGCGGTGAGTACGGCGGCGCACTGCTGCGCAGGGCAATCGCGGTCAGCCGCAGGCCGGGGCACGCCGACACGCTAAAGGGCTTGCCGTCCAGCTCGATCCGCCGGTGCTGCAAGCCGCCCTGCCAGTGGCTGAGCATGCTGAACAGCGGAAAGCCGCTGCTCAGGTCCTGGTGAACCATCTCCGTGCACCAGACCTGATGCGGGCAGCCTTCGCGCAAGGTCAGCAAGCCCGTGGTGTGGTCGATCTGGCTGTCGAGCAGGATCACCGCCGCGATCGCCGTATCACGCAGGCGCCGCGCAGGCTGCAGCGCCGGGAACCGCTCGATCTGGCTACGGATATCCGGCGAGGCGTTGCACAGCAGCCAGTGCACACCATCGTCCGACAATGCGATGGAGGACTGGGTCCGCGCCTGCGCATTCAGCGTCCCGCTGCGCACGCCGTGACAATTGCGGCAGTTGCAGTTCCACTGCGGGAAACCACCACCGGCGGCAGAACCGAGAATCTGGATAAACATAAGAAATTCCTGGCGCAAATGCCCCGGCTAACCGGGGCAAATTCGCTCAACGGTTGGCGAAGTACAGGGTGACTTCGAAACCAATGCGCAGGTCGGTAAAGGCGGGTTTAGTCCACATGACGGCTTCCTCTTGTTGGATGACCGGAGCATTCCGGCAGCCCCATTAAGCACCCGGGCGCGGGGGGCCAAAATGGTACTTTGGGAGGAGTTATTGCTGACCTTGGTCGACACCCGACCCAGCCCCCGCCCGCAGAGTGCGGCGCGCGCCGTTGAATAAAAAAAGCGCGACCCAGGGGCCGCGCCGATGACGATCAGTCGATGGATAAACGCTCCTGGCGACGCCAGATGCCGTCGCCAGCCGCTCAGTGCAGCCCGCCGACCGATCCGCACACTCCCTGTGCACGATGAAAAAAAGACTGCGGGCAGCACCTGGCGCCCCCCCCCCCACAGCCAAGGTCGATCAGAAGAAGCCGAGTGGATTGATGTCGTAGCTGATCAGCAGGTTCTTGGTCTGCTGATAGTGGTCGAGCATCATCTTGTGGGTCTCGCGGCCAACACCGGACTTCTTGTAGCCACCGAAGGCTGCGTGCGCCGGATACAGGTGATAGCAGTTGGTCCACACGCGGCCGGCCTTGATGCCCCGGCCCATGCGGTAGGCACGATTGATGTCGCGGGTCCACAGCCCGGCCCCCAGGCCGAACTCGGTGTCGTTGGCGATGGCCAGGGCTTCGGCTTCGTCCTTGAAGGTGGTCACGCCGACCACCGGGCCGAAGATCTCCTCCTGGAACACGCGCATTTTGTTGTGCCCCCTGATCAGGGTCGGCTGAATGTAATAACCGCTGGCCAGGTTGCCTTGCAGCTGCTCGACATTACCGCCGGTCAGGATCTGCGCGCCTTCCTGCTGGGCGATTTCCATGTAGGAGAGGATCTTGTCGAACTGCTGCTGCGAGGCCTGGGCACCGACCATGGTTTCGGTATCCAGCGGGTCGCCACGCTTGATCGCCTTGATCTTCTTCATCACCTCGACCATGAAAGCGTCGTAGATCGACTCCTGCACCACGGCGCGCGACGGGCAGGTACACACCTCGCCCTGGTTGAAGAAGGCCAGCACCAGGCCCTCGGCAGCCTTCTCGATGAAGGCCGGTTCGGCCTGCATGATGTCTTCGAAGAAGATGTTCGGCGACTTGCCGCCTAGCTCCACGGTGCTCGGGATAATGTTCTCGGCGGCGCATTTCATGATGTGCGAGCCAACCGGGGTGGAGCCGGTAAAGGCGATCTTGGCGATGCGCTTGCTGGTGGCCAACGCCTCGCCGGCTTCGCGGCCGAAGCCCTGCACGACGTTGAGCACGCCCGGCGGCAGCAGGTCGCCGATCAGCTCCATCAGGATGGTGATCGACAGTGGCGTCTGCTCGGCCGGTTTGAGCACCACGCAGTTGCCGGCAGCCAGGGCCGGGGCCAGCTTCCAGGCGGCCATCAGCAGCGGGAAGTTCCACGGAATCACCTGACCGACCACACCCAGGGGCTCGTGGAAGTGGTAGGCCGCGGTGTGCTCGTTGATTTCCGCGGTACTGCCTTCCTGGGCGCGGATGCAGCCGGCGAAGTAGCGAAAGTGGTCGGCGGCCAGCGGCACGTCGGCGTTGAGGGTTTCACGCACGGCCTTGCCGTTGTCCCAGGTTTCGCTGACGGCGAGCAGCTCCAGGTTCGCCTCGATGCGGTCGGCGATCTTCAGCAGGGTCAGCGAGCGATCCTGCACCGAGGTCTTGCCCCAGGCATCGGCGGCGGCGTGAGCGGCGTCGAGGGCCTTGTCGATGTCCCTGGCACAGGAGCGCGGGAACTCGGCAATCGGCTGACCATTCACCGGCGAGGTATTGGTGAAGTATTCACCATTGATTGGCGGAACAAACTCACCGCCAATGTAGTTGCCATAGCGGGACTTGAAGGAAACGATGGCACCAGCGGTGCCCGGTTGCGCATAGATCATGGTGATGGCCTCTTTGCTCAGAGCCCGGCACGGACATGGCCAGGTGATGGATCGATCTTAGTCAGCCCGCGCCCACCCCCGGTATACCCCCATGGAGCTGATGCCTTAGTCATTTGGTAGTAAATCCAAGGAGGCCACAGTCCTCGATCTTGAGCGGTGCGCTACTGCGGCCGGTAGCCCAGGCGCAAGCCACCCCAGTGGCGCCCCTTGACGAAGATGGGGACCGACAGATCGTGCATCAGCTCACCGGTGTCGCGGGTGTAGGTCTGCAGCAGTAGCGGCTTCTGGTGACTGCCGCAGCGTATGCCGGTGCGGTCGGTGAACTTGCGCTTGCTGCGGCTGCGCGCCATGTCCAGCTGCGGATCACCCACCGCCGCGTGGGCGAACGCCTGGTTATGGGTTGGTACATAGCCTTGCGGGGTGCAGGCGATGGCGAATACCAGCCCGTTGTGACGCTGCAGAAGCGGCTCCTGAATCGACGGCAGAACCTGGTCGGTGTAGCCATCGAAACGCGTCCGAAACTTGCTCGGAGCGCTGTTGGGGACGGCCTGGTACTGGCGGTCGAAGAGGTCATCGAGGCCGATTCGGCCCTGGTCGATATCCGCCTCGAACTGTCGCGTGATCTGCTGCGCGCCTTCTCGCGCCAGGTCGTAGATGCGCTGGTGATAATCGTCCAGCGCCACCTCGGCGAGGCGCTCGCTGATGGTTTCCGCCTGCCCCTCCAGTTGCACCGCCGCCTCGGCCAGGCGCTGGGTCTGCTGGTCACTGATATCGAGGTCGCTGCGCACCTGCCCCACGGCACTGAACAGGCTGGCGAGCTGCTCGCGGTTGGTCTCGGCACCGCTGGCGATAACGCTGATCTGCTGCTCCACCGCCAGCGCCAGGCTGGCGATACTCTCCAGCTGACTGCCGGTGAGTTCTACCTGTGCCACCCCGGCATCCAGGTCGCTGGACAGCTGCTCGATCTGCGCCACCACCTCCGCGGTCTGGCGCTGGATATCGGCAACCATCTGCCCTACTTCCTCGGTGGCGCTGGCGGTACGTCCAGCCAGGCCACGGACCTCATCGGCGACCACGGCAAAGCCGCGCCCGTGCTCCCCGGCCCTGGCCGCCTCGATGGCCGCATTGAGGGCCAGCAGGTTGGTCTGGCTGGCGATGGACTGGATGACCAGGGTGACCCGCTGGATTTCCTCGCTGCGCTGGCTGAGCGCGGCGATCAGCTCACGGCTGTCGCGGGCCCGGGCATTGAGGGCATGCATGTGCGCGATCGCACCGCGCAAAACGCCACGCCCCGTGTCACTGCCCTGCCGCGCCTCACGGGCAGAGGCCTGTGCCTCCTGGCTGAGCCGGCTGGTGCAGGCTTCGGTTTCGATCATCACCTGGGCACTCGCGACAATTCGCGCCGCAGCGTCCAGTTGCGACTCCAGGCGCTCACCCAATTGCTTCACGGCAAAGGCTACACCGGCGGCCGACAACGCATTGTGGCTTGTGGTGCAGGAAAGCTCGCGGGTCAGCCGGGTGATATCGGGCGCCACCTGGGGCGCACCCTCAGAACCGCCGCCACGCGTCATCAGCAACGGCAACCAGAGCAGCGCAAGCAGTGCGCACAGGGCAACCGGCCAGGCTAGCCAGCCACGCCCAAGGCCGGACAACAGCAGCACGACAGCGATGGATTGGCAGGTAACAAGCACAACCGGAAAGCGCAACGAGAACATCGGGACACCTCGTACAGCACTATGCATTGGCGCATCACAGTGAAACAGAGAAGGCCAGCAATGTTATTGGACTGTTGCCAGCATTAGCTCCCCACTGCAGTGCAGCGCCCATGATTCCTTGGTTGCATGCCCGCTCGCTCCGAAGGCGTAAGCGCCCCCGGCAGACAGCCTGGCAGCAGAAGCACGGGATAAGGGAGCGCCAGGCACGCGCCGGGAAACAGCAGCACTGGCTGCACCCGACAGGCAGAGGGCGGGGAAAAGACGAGCAGCGCAGCGCGGGCATTTCCACAATGAAATGACCACGCTGCAACGCCCGGGAAAGCGCGGCATGCGGCGCCGCGCCCGGTCACTCAGCGCTTGGCGAGCGCGTCTTGCTTGGGCAGCTTGAAGGTCCAGATCATCCCGCCCTGGTCGAGGTTCTTGATCCGCTTGGCCACCTCGCCACCCCACAGCGGCACGGCGCCACCCCAGCCGGAGAGCACGGTGACGTACTGCTCGCCGTCCATTTCCCAGGTGATCGGCGAGGCAATCACCCCGGAGCCGGTGTTGAACTCATAGAGTTTCTTGCCGCTCTTGGCGTCGAACGCCATCAGGTAACCTTCCGGGTTGCCGGTGAACACTAGGTTGCCCTTGGTCGCCAGCACCCCGCCCCACAGCGGCGCGTAGTTCTTGTAGCGCCAGACTTCCTTGCCGGTTTTCGGGTCGATGGCACGCAGCACGCCGATGTATTCCTCGTTCAGCGGCTTGATGGTAAAGCCGGCACCGAGGTACGCCGCGCCCTTCTTGTAGGCGACGTTCTCGTTCCACATGTCCATGCCCCACTCATTGGACGGCACGTAGAACAGGCCGGTGTCCTGGCTGTAGGCCATGGGCATCCAGTTCTTGCCACCGAGGAAGGACGGCGCCACAAACACCGACGAACCCTTCTTCGCATCACCCGGCGCGCCAGGGCGGTGGGCGTCGTCGTAAACCGGCCGGCCATTCTTGTCCAGGCCCTTGGCCCAGGTGATCTTGTCGACGAAGGGGAAGCCACGGATGAACTTGCCGCTGGTGCGATCCAGCACGTAGAAGAAGCCGTTGCGGTCGGCGGTGGCAGCGGCCTTCACGGTCTTGCCGCCGTCCTGGTAGTCGAACGACACCAGTTCGTTGACGCCGTCATAGTCCCAGCCGTCGTGCGGGGTGGTCTGGAAGTGCCACTTGATCGAACCGTCTTCCGGGTTCAGCGCCAGGCGCGAGGAGGAGA
>JBOFCR010000147.1:0-5874 GCA_051646165.1 Pseudomonas sp.
TGAAACCCGCGTATTACCAACGCGGGTTTCACCCGCCCTACCGATAGATCCATGTCGCCCTGTAGGAGCCAGCGAGTTCAGACTGCCTGGGCCACAGTCCGCTCGCCAAATGCCAGCTGCAGCCAGTGACGGTAGAAGCCCTCGGCCACCCGGTTGAGCGAGGCCACTCGGGTCGGCAGGTCGGTGAGCATCTGGCGCAGGCCCTGCTGGCTGGCCTGGGTTTCGTCGAGCAGGTGCGACCAGTCGCTCAACCAGCCGCGTACCAGCTCTTCGGTCATTTCCGGATGACCCTGCAGGGCCAGTACCTTGTCGCCCCAGGCAAAGCCCTGGTTCGGGCACCAGGGGCTGGACAGCAGCCATTCGGCGCCCGTGGGCAGATCGAAGGTATCGCTGTGCCACTGGTAGACCGGGAACTCGGTAGGCAGATGAGCCAGCCAGGGGCTGACGCGTTCGCGACGGATCAGCGGCTGCCAGCCCACTTCGGTATAGGGCATGCGGTGCACCGCTGCGCCCAGGGCACGGGCGATCAGCTGGCCGCCCAGGCAGTGGCCGATGATGGGGATGTCACGACGGATGAAGTGCTGCAGCGCGGCAACTTCTGCCCCTATCCAGGGCAGCGGGTCGTTGACGCTCATCGGGCCGCCCATTACTGCAACAGCACGCGGGCGATCCAGATCGTAACCGTCGAGCTCGCCGAGATCGGCGCGCACTATCGTGAAATCGAGACCCTGTTCTGCCAGAACGGCAGCGAGGTGGCCCGGAGCACAATAATCGACGTGGGTAAGAATCAGAATGTCGGTCATGACTACTCTCCGTTGTCCGCTTGCCAACGCAAGGCTCGTGCCGGAACACGAACCCGAATCGGTCTGACGGACTTTTTATTTGCGAGCAGGCTAACCGAGGCGCCTACGGCCGACTAGCCCCTCTACGGAGAGAGAAGCTAATCGGCCGTAGGACCAGAGTGATGGGAGGCGCCGTCAGGAAATACGCACCCCTTGTTTGTCGCTCTGCGCCAGATCCATCAGCTCACGGTTGGCCACGGCATACATGGCGTAGTCGGTGCCGGTGGCCGCGCGCAGTTCGGCCAGCATCGCCAGCCAGCGCTGCACCAGAGGTTTGTGCTGCTCCAGCCAGAAGCTCACCCGCTCCTCGATATCCGCCGGCCCTTCGGCCATTTGCAGCACGGCGATGGTGATGGCGCGTTGCTGCCAGTCCAGATCGTCGCGGAACGCCTCGCGGGCCAGCGCCTGCCAGTTGTTCTCCACCGGCAGCCCGGTGATCTGCTGCAGGTACCACGACAGCTCCAGCGCACCGCCGGTGGCGAAGTAGGCCGTGGCCACGTCCGCCGCCGGTTTGCCGGTGACATCCGCCGCTTCGATGATCGGCAGCAGGGTGTACAGGTGGCTGGTGCCGGCCACCACGCGAGCCAGTTCCTCCGGGGCACCGGCTTCGACGAAGCCCTGGTAGCGCGACAGCCATTGCTCGCGCGCCGGCCCTTCCAGCAGCTCGTCAAGACGCCCGGCCAGCTCGGCCACACGCGGGCCGAAGTGAGCGACATCGCGGGCCGCGTCCAGATCATCGCGGCGGCTGCGCAGGAACCAGCGGGTAGCGCGGCGACCCAGGCGCATCAGTTCATCCATCAGGGTCAGCTGCAGCTCGGCCGGCACCTGGTAATCCAGCGCCTCGATCTGCTTCCACCAGTGCGGCAGGCGGAACACGTCGCGCACGATGACGTAGGCGCCAGCGACATTCGCTGCGCTCATGCCGGTGGATTCCTTCAGCCGTTGCACGAAGGTGATGCCCATGTGGTTGACCAGATCGTTGGCGATTTGCGTGCTGACGATCTCGCGTTTCAGGCGGTGGCGACGCATGGCCTCGCCGAACTTCTTGCTCAGCTGCGCCGGGAAGGCGGTCTCCATCTCGCGGGCCAGGTAGTCGTCGTCCGGCACCAGGGATTTCAGCAGGGCTTCCTTGAGGTCGATCTTGCTGTAGGAGATCAGCACCGACAGCTCCGGCCGGGTCAGGCCACGACCATTGGCGGCGCGCTCGTTGAGCTCGTCGTCGCTGGGCAGGAACTCCAGGCCACGGTCCAGCTTGCCGGCCGACTCCAACGCCGCCATCAGGCGCTTGTACTCGGCCAGGCGCTCGCGGGCGCGGCGCTGGGCCAGGGACAGGGCCTGGGTCTGCTTGTAGTTGTTGCCCAGCACCAGCGCGCCGACCGCGTCAGTCATCTCGGCCAGCAGCTTGTTGCGCTGCTTGCCGGTCATGTCGCCGGCGCCGACGATTTCGCCGAGCAGAATCTTGATGTTCACCTCGTGGTCGGAGCAGTCCACACCACCGGCGTTGTCGATGAAGTCGGTGTTGCTGGCGCCGCCATTCAGGCCGTATTCGACGCGACCGAGCTGGGTCATCCCCAGGTTGCCACCCTCGCCCACTACCTTGGCGCGCAGCTCGCTGCCGTTGACGCGCAGGCCGTCATTGGCTTTGTCGCCGACGTCAGCATGGCTCTCCTTGCTCGACTTCACATAGGTGCCGATGCCGCCGTTCCACAGCAGGTCGACCGGTGCCTTGAGCAGCGCATTGAGCAGTTCGGTGGGCGCCAGCTTGTCGGCGCTGATATCGAAGCGCGCCTTCATCTCGGGGCTGATGGCAATGCTCTTGGCGCTGCGCATGAAGATGCCGCCACCTTCGGAGATCAGCGAAGCGTCGTAGTCGGCCCAGGACGAACGCGGCAGGGCGAACATGCGCTGGCGCTCGACGAAGCTCTTGGCCGCATCCGGGTTGGGGTCGATGAAGATGTGCAGGTGGTTGAAGGCGGCGACCATCTGCAGCTTGTCCGACAGCAGCAGGCCGTTACCGAACACGTCGCCGGCCATGTCGCCAATGCCGATCACCGTGGTCAGGTCTTTCTGTACGTCGATGCCGCGCTCGCGGAAGTGACGTTGCACCGAAACCCAGCCGCCCTTGGCGGTGATGCCCATGCCCTTGTGGTCGTAGCCGGCCGAGCCGCCGGAGGCGAACGCGTCGCCGAGCCAGAAGCCGTAGTCGAGGGCGATGCCGTTGGCGATATCGGAGAAGGTCGCGGTGCCCTTGTCCGCAGCCACCACCAGGTAAGGGTCGTCGTTGTCGTGGCGCACCACGTTCTGCGGCGGCACCACGGCGCCGTCCTTGAGGTTGTCGGTGATGTCGAGCAGGCCGCTGATGAAGATGCGGTAGCAGGCGATGCCTTCGGCCAGCACTTCGTCGCGGTTGGCGCCCACCGGCATCTTGCGCGGGATGAAGCCGCCCTTGGCGCCCATTGGCACGATCACCGCGTTCTTCACCTGCTGCGCCTTGACCAGGCCGAGCACTTCGGTGCGGAAGTCCTCCTCGCGGTCGGACCAGCGCAGGCCGCCACGGGCGACGTCGCCGAAGCGCAGGTGCACACCCTCGACGCGCGGGCAATAAACGAAAATCTCGAACTTCGGCACCGGCCGTGGAATCTCCGGAATCGCCCGCGGGTTGAGCTTGAAGCTGAAGTAGTGCTTGGCCTGGCCGTCGGCACCCGGCTGGTAGAAGTTGGTGCGCAGGGTGGCCTTGATCAGGTCCAGGTAGCGCCGCAGGATGCGGTCTTCGTTGAGCACCGCGACGTTGTCGAGGGCGGCGAGAATCGCCTGCTCGAGCTTCTGCTGTTTGTCTTCCAGATCCTCGGCATTGAGCTTGCGCGCCAGGTAGAAACGGGTGCGGAACAGACGCACCAGTTCCTTGGCGATATCGGCGTGGTTGACCAGGGTGCTGGCGATGTAGCTCAGGTCGAAGCCCAGGCGGATCTGCTTGAGGTAGCGCGCATAGGCACGCAGCAGCGCCACCTCGCGCCAGGGCATCGAAGCGGTCAGCACCAGGCGGTTGAACGCATCGTTCTCCGCCGCGCCGCCGACTATCTGCACGAAGGCATCCTGCAAGGTGTCGTTGAGCTGCTGGATGTCGATTTCCAGCCCTTCGGCGGCGGTGAAGGCGAAGTCGTGGATCCAGAACTCGCGGCCATCGGTACGCCGCAGCTTGTAGGGGAACTCGCCGAGCACGCGCAGGCCGAGGTTCTCCAGGATCGGCAGCACGTCGGACAGCGGCAGCGGCGTGTCCGCGTGGTACAGCTTGCAGTGCAGTTCCTGGTCGCCCTGGCTTAGCGGCTGATAGAAGCTCATCACCAGCTGGCGTTCGTCAGACAGGCTGAGCAGGTGCTGCATGTCGACCACCGCCGAGTGCGGGGCGAAGCGCTCGGTGTAACCGGCCGGAAAGCCTTTGGGGAAATCGGCCAGCACCTGGGTGCCCTGCGCCTCGCCGAAGCTTTCCACCACCAGGCTGGCGTAGTCGTCCTTCCACGACCGGCAGGCCTGGATGACTTCCTTCTCGATGCGCGCCGGGTCGATCTGCACGCGGTTCTTCGGATCGACCTTGAGGATGAACTGCACCCGCGCCAGCACCGATTCGGAGAAGTAGGTCCAGAACTCGCAGTCGCTGGCGCCCAGGCGCTCCATGAGGATCTGCTGGATCTTCACCCGCGTCTCGGTGGAGTACACGTCGCGCGGCACATAGGCCAGGCAGTAGGCGAAACGGCCATAGGGGTCGCGGCGGATGAACAGGCGCAGCTTGTTGCGTTCCTGGATCTGCACGATGGCGATGGCGGTGCTGAACAGTTCGTCCACCGGGGTCTGGAACAGGTCGTCGCGCGGCAGCACTTCCAGCACCTGTTCCAGCTCCTTGCCCAGGTGCGCCTTGCGGTCGAAGCCGGAGCGCTCGGCAATCTCGGCCACTTTGCGGCGGATATAAGGGATGCGATTGACGCTCTCGGCATATACCGCCGAGGTGTACAGGCCCATGAAGCGGCATTCCTTGACTACCTTGCCCTTGGCATCCAGCTCGCGGATGGAGACGAAGTCCGGGTAGGCCGGGCGGTGCACGCGGCTGGGCATGGCAGCCTTGGCAAAGGACAGCAGCAGCGGTTCGCGCAGGTAGTCGACTGCCTCTTTTTCGACATGCAGCTCGGCCTTGGTCAGCCCCTTGCGCAGGTGGCGCGACAGGCCGAGCAGGGACTTCTCGTCGTAGACCAGGTGGCCGCCGTCCTTCTCCTCGACCAAGGTGAACTCCTCATAGCCGAGGAAGGTGAAATGGTTGTCCAGCAGCCAGGCGAGGAAGGTCTTCACTTCCGCCAGCTCGGCGCCGTCGACCTTGATCTTGCCCTTGTCCAGCCAGGCCAGCAGCTCTTCGGCACGGGCCTTCATTGGTTGGAAGTCGACCACCGCCAGACGTACTTCTTCCAGCACATCGAGCAGGGCTTTTTCCAGGGTGCGCAGCTCGCCGACATTGGCGCAGCGGTCGATCTCCAGGTACATCAGCGCTTCCTGCTGCACCTCCTTGCCCGCGCTGCCCTTGCTCAGCAGCTCCTGCAGTTCGCCGCCCTTCTTGCGCTTCACGCTGAACACACTGTTCTGCAGGGTGTGGATGCTGTAGCCGCGACGGTTCAGCTCCATGCGCACCGAGTCGACCAGGAACGGCAGGTCGGCGTGCAGCACCTCCACCGCCGTGTGTGTGGACTGCCAGCCGTGCTTCTCGTAGTCGGGGTTGTATACCCGCACCAGCGGCTTGGCCGGGTCGAAGCGCTCGAGCAGGCGCCAGGAAGACAGGGTGCAGCCGGCCAGGTCGGTGAGCCGGCGCTGGGTCAGTTCGTCGAGGGCGACGATGCCGAAGAACTGTTCGGCGAACCGCGCTACTTGTGGCAGGGCTTTGTCGCTGACGTGCTGCGCCAGGGCCGCTTGCAGTTGATGCTGGAAGTCGGCCTTGCTGGCTGCGGTGAAGAACGCCATGGTGATGCTCCACTGGACTTGTTATTCGAGGAGG
>JBOFCR010000158.1:0-21069 GCA_051646165.1 Pseudomonas sp.
GAACCGGACAAATGGCCATCCTCCGGATGTCGTGGACGAAGCGTTTTGAGGCCATCGGTCGCGGTTGCCGCTCAAGGTTCCCACTGTTAACAATTTTCCGGGCCGGCCCGGGTGCGGGTGGACCGGGCCAGTCTCGCGGCGGCGCATGGAATATTTCGCTCAGCAGCTCATCAACGGTATCGCGCTCGGCTCCATCTACGGCCTGATCGCCATCGGCTACACGATGGTTTACGGCATCATCGGCATGATCAACTTCGCCCATGGCGAGGTGTACATGATCTCCGCCTACCTGTCGGCCATCACTCTGGCGCTACTGGCCTACTTCGGCCTCGAATCCTTTCCGCTGCTGATCCTCGGCACGCTGCTGTTCACCATCTTTATCACCGGCATGTATGGCTGGGTGATCGAGCGCATCGCCTACAAGCCGCTGCGCAACTCCACGCGCCTGGCCCCGCTGATCAGCGCCATCGGCATGTCGCTGATCCTGCAGAACTACGTGCAGATCAGCCAGGGCGCGCGCCAGCAGGGCGTACCGACCCTGCTCGACGGGGCGTTCCGCTTCCATGTGGGCGAGGGCTTCGTCCAGCTCACCTACACCAAGGTATTTATCCTGATCGCCGCTTTCGTCGGCATGGGCCTGCTCACCTACGTGATCCAGTACACCAAGCTCGGACGCATGTGCCGCGCCACCCAGCAGGATCGCAAGATGGCCTCGATCCTCGGTATCAATACCGATCGGGTGATTTCCTACGTATTCGTTATCGGCGCCGCCATGGCCGCGCTGGCCGGCGTGCTGATCACCATGAATTACGGCACCTTCGACTTCTATGCCGGCTTCGTCATCGGCATCAAGGCGTTCACCGCGGCGGTGCTTGGCGGCATCGGTTCGCTGCCGGGAGCGATGCTCGGCGGGCTGATTCTCGGCGTCGCCGAGGCGCAGTTCTCCGGCATGGTCAACACCGACTACAAGGACGTGTTCAGCTTCGGCCTGTTGGTAACCATCCTGATTTTCCGGCCGCAAGGGCTCCTGGGGCGTCCCCAGGTCGCGAAGGTGTAATCCATGTCAGCAGTCAAACAAGGCCTGGATTTCAAGAAGAGCCTGCTGGACGCGGTGCTCGCCGGGCTGATCGCCCTGATCGTGTTCGGCCCCATTGTCGGCGTGGTGCTCGACGGCTACAGCTTCAACCTGCAACCGCAGCGCCTCGGCGCGGTGATTGGCGTGGTCATGCTTGGGCGCCTGCTGCTCAGCCTGTATCTGCAGGGCAGCCATGGCCGCGCGTTGCTGGAGCGCTTCGAAAGCAGCGGCTCGGGCGTGCATGTGCTGCCGCCGGACTACAAGTCGCGGCTGCGCTGGGTCATTCCGCTGGTGCTGCTGGTCGCGCTGATCTTCCCGTTCTTCGCCAGCAAGTACCTGCTTACCGTGGTCATCCTCGGGTTGATCTACGTGCTGCTGGGGCTGGGATTGAACATCGTAGTCGGCCTGGCCGGCCTGCTCGATCTTGGCTACGTGGCCTTCTACGCCATCGGCGCCTACGGCCTGGCGCTGGGCTATCAGTACCTCGGCCTGGGCTTCTGGACTGTGCTGCCGCTGGCGGCGTTGCTGGCGGCAGCGGCGGGAGCATTACTGGGCTTCCCGGTGCTGCGTATGCACGGTGACTACCTGGCCATCGTCACCCTCGGCTTCGGCGAGATCATCCGTCTGGTTCTGAACAACTGGCTGAGCTTCACCGGTGGGCCGAACGGCATGTCGGTGCCGGCCCCGAGCCTGTTCGGTCTGGAGTTCACCCGTCGGGCCAAGGACGGCGGGGTGCCGTTCCACGAGTTCTTCGGCATGGCCTACAACCCCAACCTGAAGTTCCTGTTCATCTACGTGGTGCTGTTCCTCGTGGTGCTGCTGGTGCTGTACATCAAGCACCGCCTGACCCGTATGCCGGTCGGCCGCGCCTGGGAAGCTCTGCGCGAGGATGAAATCGCCTGCCGCGCCATGGGCCTCAACCACGTGCTGGTGAAGCTCTCGGCCTTCATGATTGGTGCCTCCACCGCTGGCCTTGCCGGGGTGTTTTTTGCCAGCTACCAGGGCTTCGTTAACCCGTCGTCCTTCACCTTCTTCGAGTCGGCGCTGATCCTCGCCATCGTCGTGCTTGGCGGCATGGGGTCGACGGTCGGGGTGGTGATTGCCGCCTTCGTGCTGACCGTGGCTCCTGAGCTGTTGCGCAGCTTTGCCGACTACCGGGTGCTGCTGTTCGGCATGCTCATGGTGCTGATGATGATCTGGCGCCCGCGCGGGCTGATCCGCATCAGTCGCTCCGGGGTCACGCCGCGCAAGGGGGTAGCGCCATGAGCGACGAGATGATCCTCACGGTCGACAACCTGATGATGCACTTCGGTGGCATCAAGGCGCTCAACGACGTCAGCCTGCAGGTCAAACGCCATTCCATTTCTGCGCTGATCGGGCCCAACGGTGCCGGCAAAACCACGGTGTTCAATTGCCTGACCGGCTTCTACCAGGCCACCGGCGGCAGCATCCAGCTGTACGCGCGTGGCACCGTCACCGATGTGATCCAGGTGCTTGGCGAACCGTTCCAGCCGAGTGACTTCGTGGCGCCTGCGACCCTGGCCAGCCGCATCTGGTACAAGATGTTCGGCGGCACCCACCTGGTCAACCGCGCCGGCCTGGCGCGCACCTTCCAGAACATCCGCCTGTTCAAGGAAATGTCGGTGGTGGAGAATCTGCTGGTGGCCCAGCACATGTGGGTCAACCGCAGCCTGCTGGCCGGCGTGTTCAACACCCGCGGCTTTCGCCAGGCCGAGGAGGACGCCCTCAACCATGCCTTCTACTGGTTGGAGGTGGTGGATCTGGTGGACTGCGCCAACCGCCTGGCGGGCGAACTGTCCTACGGCCAGCAGCGCCGCCTGGAGATCGCCCGGGCCATGTGCACGCGGCCGCAGCTGATCTGCCTGGATGAGCCGGCGGCCGGCCTCAACCCGGCGGAAACCGAGGCCTTGAGCGCGATCATCCGCAAGCTGCGCGACGAGCACGAGATGACCGTACTGCTGATCGAACACGACATGGGCATGGTGATGAGCATTTCCGACCACATCGTTGTGCTCGACCACGGCGTGGTGATCGCCGAGGGTGGGCCGGCGCAGATTCGCCACGACCCGAAAGTGATTGCCGCCTATCTGGGCGCGGACGAGGAGGAGCTGGTATGAGCGAGCCGATCCTCGAACTGAAGGAAGTCGACGTCCACTACGGGGTGATCCAGGCGCTGAAGAAGGTCAGCCTGCATATCAACGAAGGCGAAACGGTGAGCCTGATCGGCTCCAACGGCGCGGGCAAGTCCACGCTGCTGATGTCGATCTTCGGCCAGCCACGCGCCTCGGCCGGGCAGATCCTGTTCCGTGGCACCGACATCACCCACAAGTCGTCGCATTACGTTGCCTCCAACGGCGTGGCGCAGTCACCGGAAGGGCGCCGGGTGTTCCCCGACATGAGCGTGGAAGAGAACCTGTTGATGGGTACCATTCCGATCGGCACGGCGCACGCCGACGAGGACATGCAGCGCATGTTCGAGCTGTTCCCGCGCCTCAAGGAGCGGCGCAACCAGCGCGCCATGACCATGTCCGGCGGCGAGCAGCAGATGCTGGCGATTGCCCGCGCACTGATGAGCCGGCCCAAGCTGCTGTTGCTCGACGAGCCCTCGCTGGGCCTGGCGCCGATCGTGGTCAAGCAGATCTTCCAAACCCTGCGCGAGCTGGCCGCCACCGGCATGACCATCTTCCTGGTGGAGCAGAACGCCAACCACGCGCTCAAGTTGTCGGATCGCGCCTACGTGATGGTCACCGGCGAGATCCGCCTGAGCGGCACTGGCGCCGAGCTGCTGGGTAACCAGGAGGTGCGCAACGCTTATCTCGGCGGGCATTGATTCCGCGCGCCAAACAAAAAGGGCATCCCGTGGGATGCCCTTTTTTCATGAGTTACGTAGGTTGTGGTTGAGCGCAGCGAAGCCCAACACAGCCAGCGCCAGGTGTCGCCCGTTGGGCTTCGGCGCTGCGCGCCTCAACCCAACCTACACAATCACGCCTTGGCTGCGCAGGTAATCGTCGTAGGTGCCACTGAAGTCGGTGATGCCGTTAGGCGACAGCTCGATGATGCGGGTGGCCAGGGAACCGACGAACTCGCGGTCGTGGCTGACGAAGATCAGCGTGCCCGGGTAGTTTTCCAGCGCCAGGTTGAGCGACTCGATGGACTCCATATCCAGGTGGTTGGTCGGTTCGTCCATCACCAGCACGTTGGGCTTTTGCACGATCAGCTTGCCGAACAGCATGCGGCCTTGCTCACCACCGGAGATGACTTTTACCGACTTGAGGATCTCGTCGTTGGAAAACAGCATGCGGCCGAGGGTGCCGCGCACCATCTGCTCGCCCTGGGTCCACTGGCTCATCCAGTCGAACAGGGTCACATCGTCTTCGAAGTCGTGGGCGTGATCCTGGGCGTAGTAGCCCAGTTCGGCGCTATCGGTCCATTTCACCGAGCCGGCGTCCGGGGTCAGTTCGCCGACCAGGGTGCGCAGCAGGGTGGTCTTGCCGATGCCGTTGGGGCCGATGATGGCCACGCGCTCGCCGGCTTCGACCTGGAAGCTGAAGTTCTTGAACAGCGTCTTGCCGTCGAAGCCCTTGGCCATGTTTTCGATGATGACGGCCTGGCGGTGCAGCTTCTTGTTCTGCTCGAAGCGGATGAACGGGCTGACGCGGCTGGACGGCTTGACCTCGGCCAGCTGGATCTTGTCGATCTGCTTGGCGCGGGAAGTTGCCTGCTTGGCTTTCGAGGCGTTGGCCGAGAAGCGGCTGACGAAGCTCTGCAGCTCGCTGATCTGCGCTTTCTTCTTGGCGTTGTCCGACAGCAGCTGCTCGCGCGACTGGGTGGCGGCGGTCATGTACTCGTCATAGTTGCCCGGGAACAGGCGCAGCTCGCCGTAGTCCAGGTCAGCCATGTGGGTGCACACGCTGTTCAGGAAGTGACGGTCGTGAGAGATGATGATCATGGTGCTGTTGCGCTGGGTGAGGATGTTTTCCAGCCAGCGGATGGTGTTGATGTCCAGGTGGTTGGTCGGTTCGTCCAGCAGCAGCACTTCCGGGTCGGAGAACAGGGCCTGGGCTAGCAGCACGCGCAGTTTCCAGCCCGGGGAGACTTCGCTCATCGGGCCGAAGTGCTGTTCGATGCCGATACCCAGGCCCAGCAGCAGCTCACCGGCGCGCGATTCGGCGGTGTAACCGTCCATCTCGGCGAACTCGGTTTCCAGTTCAGCCACGGCCATGCCGTCTTCTTCGCTCATTTCCGGCAGCGAGTAGATGCGGTCGCGCTCGGCCTTGACCTTCCACAGCTCCTCGTGGCCCATGATCACGGTGTCGATCACGGTGAATTCTTCGTAGGCGAACTGATCCTGGCGCAGCTTACCCAGGCGCACGTTCGGCTCCAGCATCACCTGGCCGCCGGACGACTCCAGATCACCGCCGAGGATCTTCATGAAGGTCGACTTGCCGCAGCCGTTGGCCCCGATCAGGCCGTAGCGGTTGCCGTTGCCGAACTTGACGGAAACGTTCTCGAACAGCGGCTTGGCGCCGAACTGCATGGTGATGTTGGCGGTAGAGATCACGGTTGAAGTCCTGGAATCGAGGCGCGTCTGCGCAAAAGGGCGCGATTGTAGCGGTTTGCTGCGGTAAACGCTGCTCTATCGCGCCGGGCGGCGTTCCTGTCAGGTGCGACAGATTATCGGGTTGGCATAGTGGCGCCGTGCTAGCATTGGCGCGCGATTTCTCGCTCTGGGCTCAGCCCAGGTGTTGCCCCCTTTAATCTGCCCACATATGCCTACGCCTTCCGGAGCGCCTGTGAGCGCCTGCCGGGCTATCGCCTTGAGGAACGACCATGCGTGTGCTCAGAATTAGCGTCTCTCTGCTGGGGCTCGGACTCCTGCTGTCCACCCTGTCCGGTTGCATGATGGCGGCTCACGCGGTGCTGGCTCCGGCACTGGATTCGGTCATCCAGAGTCAGGTGGAAAATAACGCCACTGCCGAGAGCATGGGGGTTTCGACCGCGCCGTACCGTCCCATGGATTGCGCTTCGCTGACCCGCACGGCGGAGGCTTACGCCAAGGATCAGTACAGTCCGGAGCATGACGCGCTGACCTCCAGGTACTTTGGCTGGCAAATCGACGCAATCAATCAGGTCCGTGCGGAAAAGGCCTGTAGCGGTGATGCTGCTGCCCAGGCGGCTGCGCCGACAGTGCAGCTATATGGCTTCTGCTATTACTCGCCGGTCGGCAATGGCGCCGACCCGGACGACTACGACACCTATATCACGCCTGATTTCCTCTACCAGGCCGGTGACTATACGGTGCATGGCCAGGCTCAGACGGAGTTCACTGCTTACCTGAGAACCGTGAGAGGGCTGAGCCAGTCGAACGGTAGCTGCATGATGGAAGACAGCCTGGCAAAGCTCGCCGGACTGCGCGACAAAGTCTCGGCCGAGAGTGACAACATCGTCGGCAACGACGACATCGTCATTTCCTGGCAACCATCGGTCATGCCGGCAACGGTGCCGGCCCAAGCCCAAGTCCAGGCGCCTGCTGCTGCGCGGGCTCCTGCTGCAGTTGCAGCCAGTGTGCCGGCAGCAGCCAGTGCGCCGACTCCGCTAACCTCCGGGCGCGGCTGGCTGGGTGCCTACCTCCAGGAGCCCTCGCCGTTGCTGGCTCGGGAGCTGGGGCTGCCGGGCACCCAGGGCGCGCTGCTGCTGGGGGTTGCCAGCGATAGCGCTGCGGCGCGTGCAGGGTTGCGTTCACTGGATGTGATTCAGAGCATGGATGGCCAGGCCATCGCCAATCATCAGCAACTGATTCAGTTGTTGGCGGCTAAAACGGCCGGTACAACGGTGGCGCTCCAGGTCTGGCGGGGGCAGCGGCAGGAGAGTGTCAGCGTGGTGCTGTCAGCGACGCCGACGCCCAGCAAGATCGCCTCCGGGCCGGGGTATTGCTATGCGATCCTGCCGGTCAATGGGCCCGATCAGATCAACTGGGTCAGCTCGCCATTTCCGGTTCCGGATACCACCACTGTTGGCCTACAGGCGCGAGGCAAGATTGTCGGCGAGCAGTTTCGCACCTTCCTGCTGGGCCTGGGCATGGCGAATCAGGTCGGGCAAAAGGCCGGCTATGGCATCTGTAATGCCGGGTTGGGCAATGTTGAGTCTTCCCGCAACGAGATGGTGAAACTTGCCGATAGTAGCGCTCACAAAAGCGCACGCATCGAGCTGGTGTCCCTGGTCTGGCAACCCTGATCAGCAGCTGCCGGGTGGTCGGGGCATGAGCCCTGGCCGTCGACTCAGGTGGCTGGCTAGAGCGCGTTGCCTGGAAGCGCTGAAAGCCCAGTGAAATCGGGCGTAGGTTGGCGCAGGTACAGTTAGCTGAAAGTAGCGTCGTAGAGCGGTTTTTGCGTAATTGAGCGAAACCTGTAAAAGCTGGGCACTGTACCGTCAATGTAGTGTTTTTTGTACCGCGAAACGGTCAGGTTTTGCTTTTTAAGCGGGCGATGACTGCGCAGATACTGCTGATTGTGTTGCGAATCAGGCGTTGACGGGACAGCCTCCATCAGCCCTATAAGGGACTGATGAGTCCTATATTGGGACTGGCTTGAAAGGAGGCAGCATGTTGTTACCCGGAGCCGTAGAGCTGGGAATGACCCATAGCCAATGCTTGGAGCTATTGGAGAGCGTCGAGGACACGATTGATATCTTCGTCTCCGGTCTGACCTACTTGATTCATGCGGAAAGCCAGAAAGCCCAGCCGGATCTGCAATTGATCGCGCGGTGGGAGGCGATGGACAGCGAAGCCTTTGACCTGCAGTACAGGCTACCGGGTGCAACCGTAGAGACCTATCAGCAGGTGCTGGAAACCTACCGCCAACGCAGTCGTGAATTGCGCCTGGTGGTGGATCGCTATATGGCCGCTTAGAGTCGCTCCTGGGCCTGAGCAGCCTATTCGCTTTGATTTCTTCGTTGGTTAGGTATACGTTACATTTAATGTAGATTGTTGCGTATACAGAACATGGACTACTCCCTCATCACGCTGCGACTTGGCGAGCAGCTTCGGCAGCGCCGCCTGAGTCGCGGGCTGACTCAGGCCGCGCTGGCCTCCCTGGCCGGCATCACCCGGCAAAAGGTTATCGCCACCGAGAGGGGCGACCTCTCGGTGGGGATGATGGCCTATGCGCGAGTGCTGGCAGCCCTCGACTGTGAGCTCAACGTGGTGCCGGCGGCCATGCCCACGCTGGATGAAATCCACGGAGTGTTCGACTGATGACGGCCGTGCTGCAGGTTGCAACGCCAGAGGGCGACAGCGGAAAGATCCTTACCAGCGCCGGGGACTATCTGTTCCGTTACCACGACGATGCCAAGACGCAGGCGGCGATCAGTCTGCTAATGCCAGTGCGCTTGGACGAATACCGCCATCGGGAACTGCACCCGATCTTCCAGATGAACCTGCCGGAAGGCTACGTCCTGGAGCAGTTGCGCAACCGCCTGGCCAAGGTGGCGAATGTTGATCCGATGTTGCTGCTGGCGCTGTCTGGCAGCAGTTCGCCCATCGGGCGGGTAGCGGTGAGCTCGCTGGAGGTTGATGCGCTCTTGGCGCGTCAGCAGTTCCCTGGAGAAAAACTGGAAGAAATCCTCGCCTGGGACGGTGCAGAAGATATTTTCGCCTGTCTGGTGGATCGCTACATCCTGCGCGCTGGCATCTCGGGCGTGCAGCCCAAGGTATTGGTGCCGGAGCACCGGGACTCAGTCCCGCAGCGCTTTACCTCGAAGACCTCTGACCTGATTATCAAAAGTGGCCGGGATGAGTTTCCGGGGCTGGCGATAAACGAGTTCCTTTGCATGTCCGTGGCCAGGGCGGCGGGCATTGCGGTGCCGGAGTTCTACCTTTCCGCCAACGCCAAGTTGTTCGTAATGCGCCGCTTCGACCGCGATAAGCAGCTCAATCCCATCGGCTTCGAGGATATGGCGGCATTGATGGGGCTGGCTGCAGAGCAAAAATACAGCAAGAGCTATTCGGCCATCGCCAAAGCAATCCGCCTGTTCTGCCCGCCTGAGCAGGTGCAGAGCTCTCTGGCACAGCTTTTCTCCATCGTGACCCTGAGCTGCATCGTCGGTAATGGCGACGCCCATCTAAAGAACTTCGGGCTGCTGTATTCCGACCCCACCCAGCGCGATGCCCGGCTGGCACCCGCCTACGATATCGTCAACACCACGGCTTACATTCCAGAAGACGTATTGGCGCTGGATCTGGCTGGTAACAAGTCGCTGTTTGCCTCGCGACAGGGACTATTGGACTTCGCTCAGGTCTGTGATGTAGCGCAGCCAGAAGAGGTGATTCGAGGGCAGTTACAAGCCCTGGAGCAGGTGCTTGCTCGCTCTGCTGAGCATGGCGAGCAAGCACCGCATGTGGTTGCGGCAATCAGGCAATGTGCTGAGCCATTCATGAACACATTCGGCTAGCTGCGTGCGGGCTATATCCGTTGTGGTAGTCCTAGAGCTGTTACGTTCGTTACTCCGTAACTTCAAGCGTGTAGTCGCGGCTTCGGTAACGACGGCAGATGTCACCGACCGCAAGGGGGCGCTGCTGGCGCTTGAGCGTGCTGCAGTAAGCTTACAAAGTGTGCAAAACGTCTTGGCGGATGGCTTGCTACGCAAGCGCACCAAGCCCCTGTCCATGGGCCTCTACGAGATTTGCTGCTCTCTTGAAGACAGGCTGTCAGTGGCGTTTTCTGGTCAGCGCTATCGGTGTTCTTCACGCCCTGCGCGTCCACGATCAAGAATGTCGTGCATGCGCTGCGCCCCTGTCTGATATGGGCCGCGCCAACCTGATTTTTTGAGCGCCCGCTCCAAAACGCTCACGCCATCTGGATTGGGCTCACTCCAACGACTGAAGTAGGCATGTACCGTCCGCCACTTGGGGGGCAGTCGGTAGCATCCGCCATTGGCAGCCGCTCTTGAGCAGGTACAGCGCGGCGCATCAAACCCCATATAGGTCTACTGACCTGGGCTTGGTCTTCTTGCGCACACTCTCTAGCAGCGGCCTGATCTGTTCGAATTGTTTCGGGTATTGAGTCTTTCGCATCGGGCAATTATCCCGACGCGAAAAGATCGTAAACAGGCTCTAAGGAGTAAGGGTTTATGAGGCAATGGCCTGCTGGCGGTACAGGCTGGTCGCAGGCTACTCCATTGGATTCGCCAGGTAGTCATCTTGTAGCTGTCTAGGTGTGCCAGGGCCGTCTGGCTCGGGCAAACAGGGCGGCGCTCTAGAGCAGCAGGCCGGCCTGCAGGCGCCTGGGCAGTTTGCCCACCACCAGCTGGTGCGAGCGGGTCAGCAGCTCCTGCAGTTCGCTGGCGGCCATGGGGTAGGGCTGTGCCAGGCTGATCCAGTGGGCGCGCGCCAGATAAGGCGCCGGGCGAATGCCGGGGCGGTCGCAGTAGCCGAGGAACAGGTCTCTATCGACCTTGAAGGCCAGGCCGTCATGGCTGGCCAGGTGGATCAGGGCGAACATCTTGGTGTCGGCCACCGAAAACACGCGCACGCCGCCCCACTTGATGTCCTCGCGGGCACCGGGAAGGTTCAGGCAGAAGGCAGCGACTTGCGCGGGTGTCATGGTCAGTCCCGGTAGAAAACCTGCACCAGATGGTAGCCGAACTGACTTTTCACCGGGCCATGCACGGTGCGCAGTTCCTTCTTGAAAATCACCTGGTCGATGGAGCGTACCATCTGCCCGGGACGTACTTCGCCCAGGTCGCCACCTTTCTTGCCGGATGGGCAGGTGGAGTACTTGCGCGCCAGCACATCGAAGGCCTCACCGGCGGCTATGCGCTTCTTCAGCGCGGCCGCTTCGGCCTCGGTCTTGACCAGGATGTGGCGGGCCATTGCCTTTGCCATGACGGGTTCCTCATTTCTACCGGGCTGCTATTGTGCCAGCATTTGTTGCGCCATCAGAATGACGTCATTTTTCAGGCTTGATCGGGCCGGAAGTGCCGCCAATCCTGGCCTATTTTATTAAGTCTCGAATGATGGAAGCGCCGCCATGGATCTCACCGCAATGCTGAAAATCCTGTCCAGTCAGGATGGCTCCGATCTCTACCTGTCCACTGGCGCGCCGCCCTGTGCCAAGTTCAATGGCGTGCTCAAGCCGCTCAGTGCCGAGCCGCTCAAGCCCGGCGACGTGGCCGCCATCGCTGCCAGCGTGATGGATGAGCAGCAGCGCGCCGACTTCGAAAAAGAGCTGGAGATGAACCTGGCGATGTCGGTGCCCAATGTCGGGCGCTTCCGCATCAACATCTTCAAGCAGCGCAACGAGGTGTCCATCGTCGCGCGCAACATCAAGATGGAAATCCCCAGGTTCGAAGACCTCAAACTGCCGGAAGTGCTGCTCAAGACCATCATGGAGAAGCGCGGCCTGGTGCTGTTCGTCGGTGGCACCGGCTCGGGCAAGTCGACCTCCCTGGCGGCGCTGATCGACTACCGCAATCGCAACAGCGGCGGCCACATCATCACCATCGAGGACCCGGTCGAGTACGTGCACCGGCACAAGAAATCGATCATCAACCAGCGCGAAGTCGGCGTGGACACCCGCAGCTTCCACGCCGCGCTGAAGAACACCCTGCGCCAGGCGCCGGACGTGATCCTGATCGGCGAGATCCGCGACCGCGAGACCATGGAGCACGCCTTGGCCTTCGCCGATACCGGCCACCTGGCGATCTCCACCCTGCACGCCAACAACGCCAACCAGGCGCTGGACCGCATCATCAACTTCTTCCCCGAAGAGCGCCGCCCGCAGCTGCTCAACGACCTGGGCAACAACCTCAAGGCTTTCGTCTCCCAGCGCCTGGTCAAGACCCTCGACGGCAAGCGCCGGGCGGCGGTCGAGGTCATGCTCGGCACGCCGACCATCCGTGACCTGATCAAGCGCAACGAGTTCTCCGAACTCAAGGAGATCATGGAGAAGTCGAAGAACCTCGGCATGCAGACTTTCGACCAGGCGCTGATCGACCTGGTACACGAAGAGGCCATCGACGAGGAAGAGGCGGTGAAGAACGCCGACTCGGCCAACAACGTGCGCCTCAAGCTCAAGCTGTATCGCGACAACCCGGCCAATGCCGTGCCGGCTGCCAGCTCTGCCCCGGTGGCGCCTGCAGCTCCGGCAGCTGCGGCGCCAGTCGCCGAAGTGAGCAACTGGAGCATGGAGTTGAAACTGGAAGAGTTGCCGGAAGAGGAGAAACCTGAGGATCCGGGGCGTCACTTCTAATCAGTCGCGCTAGTCGACTCTGTTCCTGGCCGCTAAGCCGGGCGGGGCGGCTTAGCGCTCGCTCAGCTCGAAGGCGGTCAGGCTGAAGGTCGGGATGCCCATGTCCTGCAATTTCTGTGAGCCGCCCAGCTCGGGCAGGTCGATGATCGCAGCGGCCTCGTACACGCTGGCGCCCATGCGCCGTACCAGGCGCGCGGCGGCGAGCAGGGTGCCACCGGTGGCGATCAGGTCATCGAAGATCAGCACCGAATCACCTTCGCACAGGCTGTCGGTATGTACTTCCAGCAGGGCTTCGCCGTATTCGGTCTGGTAGCTCTCGCTCAGCACATCGGCCGGTAGCTTGCCCTGCTTGCGGAACAGGATCAGCGGTTTGTTCAGCTCATAGGCGATGATCGAACCGATCAGAAAGCCGCGCGCATCCATGGCGGCAATATGGCTGAAGTCGCTTTCCACATAACGCTGGATAAAACTGTCGGCGACCATGCGCAAGGCGCGTGGCGACTGGAATAGCGGGGTGATATCGCGGAACACCACACCCGGCTTGGGGAAGTCCGGCACCGGACGGATCAGGGATTTGATGCTGAGTTCGTCGAAGATCATGGCAAAGGTCCTGCTGATCCAGAGGGTGGGGGCTTGATTATCAGCCATAGCTGCCGAGTTTTCCCAGTTCTAGTCAGGATTTCAGGGCGGCCTGCAGGTAGTGCGCCGGGTGCTTGCCGGTGGGCTAGACAGGCTTGCTCTGCATGTGGCTAGCTCTCATTTGCCGGCGCTTTTGAGCTGGCATCCTGGCTTGCCACCGCGATGTCGTGTTTGTTTCAGCGGTTTGTTGCGTTTGGCGCGGAGCTCCCTAGGCAGATCAGGCATTTACCAGGCGACAAGGAACGTTATGCGACATATGTGGCGTAAAAATTACCCGACATGTGTCGTCTGCTTATAGTTATTCACTAGAGGGAACCTTATGAAATCCATAAAAGCAGCACTTCTACTCTCCGCACTCGCGACATCAGCTCAAGCCAGTGACTACAACATTGACGACCTATATGGTCAGTGGTGCCTAAAGTCTCTAGCCGCCTCACTTGATGGTGAAAGAACTCCAGACAATTCCTCGTATGAGTTTACAAAAGAAGGGAAATTAAACTACAAGATGGGAGTGTTTGAGCAGTCTGGTGACTACTCAGTTTCCGGCAATAAAATCCAGACAACAGGAATGGGGAATTACGACATAGTATCAATCAACAAAAAAGAGATGGTTCTAATATACAGCACCTATTTCTTCTTTGAAAAAGGCTCGTGCAACTAGCGTATAACAATAAGCTCAAGTTGCTCACTTCGCTCGCTGGAACCGGCTAAAGCCGGCCCCTTAACCAAGCGTTAGGTGTCAGCCGCGTACACCATCGCCTGATAAGTTACCCCGTGCATTGTCTCCACGGGGCCGACAGGTATAAAGCCGAGGCGGGAGTAGACCGGAATCGCGAACGGCAGTATTGAACGGTTGCGGAGTGAAGAGGGGCGTATTTTCAATTACGGGCGGGACCTGATTTACCGAATGTGAAGGAAGACCGGCCGCGCCAGCCGCGCGGTCGGTCTCTGTCCCGCATCGGGCCGGGCCGGCTTGTTGCCTAAAGCTGCACTCCCCAGGCCAACGCCGCCATGCCCCGCTGCAGTGCCTCGCGTTTCTCCAAGGCGGTCATCCAGCGCGCTACATGCGCGAAATCGGCCGCGAGGTTGGGATGCAGCAGTTTGAATCCCGGCCACGCCGACTCCACCCAGGCATAGGTGGAGAAGTCCGCGATGGAAAGCTCGCCGGCAATGAAATCCTGAGCGGAAAGTTGCTGATTCAACACGCCAAGCAGTCGAAAGCTCTCGTTGGCGAAACGCTCTATGGCGTACTGAACCGGTTCACGAGCGCCGGATTTCGCCAGATAGACGTTCAGCTGCGACTTGTCCTTCACCGTCGCCGAGGCGAAGTGGGCGAAATTGCCGAACGCCGGACCCACGCCGCTGGTTTGCCAGAACAGCCAGCTGAGGGTCCGTGCCCTGTCGGCCGGATGCTTGGGCAGAAAGCGCCCGGTCTTCTCGGCCAGATAGAACAGGATGGCACCGGTTTCGAAAATGGCGACCGGCTGGCCCGCACTGTCGCAGAAGTCGGCATCGACCAGCACCGGAATCTTGCTGTTCGGGTTGAGCCGCTTGAAGGACTCGCTGAACTGTTCATCCTTCAGGATGTTCACCGGCGCGATCCGGTAGTCGAGCGCGCACTCTTCGAGCATGACGGAGATTTTCCGCGCGTTCTGGGTGGACCAAGTGTACAGGGTTAGCATGCTTGCAGCTCCTGCGTTGGGGTTGATTGGCTGGCGTTGGTCGCGGCGGCTCTGAGTTGCTCGGGCGTGATGCCGGCTCGCTTGCAGATCAGCCCGGCGTCCAGGAAAAAGGTTTCCTTGATGATGCGTTCGTCCTCGAACCGGAGTTCGAGAAACACCGGCACCGTCACCCGTGGGCACGGGTGGCCGGGAATCCGCGGCGTGACGGAAACCTCCCCGGTGGCGAGCATCATGGGGCCCTTGCAGGCGTAGTCGGCGAGCGTGACGCGGTAATCCGGAAACAGGGCAAAGAAGATGTGCAGGCTCTTCTCGGCCTCGGCGGTGCCCCGAGTGATGGACTCGAAGCTCGGCGAGACCAGCTCGATATCAGGGTGATAGATGGCCAGCGCGGCCGCGATGTTTTGCCGGCTTTTGACGCCAGCCAGCTCGCTGGTCAGGGCGAGCATTTCGGCTTCGGTGATCATGATTTCCTCCTATGGCTACGCATCGCTGGGACCGATGCGACAGCCATAGGTTAGGGGCGCGGCGCACTTGGCAGGAGGGCCGATGCGAGCAGGAAGGGGGCCGATTTTGCCGTTCGCGCGATCAAGTCCGAATTGGCATCGTAAAGGTCGAAACAGACCTTTTATTCGATGGCGGGTTTGCGACATGCTAGGGCGCGTAACCGGAGGAGAAAGGCATGATAAGCGTTGGAGTCGTCGTTACAGAGCGCTGCCAGGCGTCCAGTGTGTACACGATCGTCGATATGCTGATCGCGGCGAATTTCGCGGCGACCCAGCTGTTGGGCGAGGCGGAGGCGCCGTTCGAATCGAGACTCTTGGGATTGCGGGCGAAAGCGACCTCCTACAACGGCTGTGCCATGACGCCCCTCGAACCGCTTGCGCGCAGCCCGAGGCCGGATATTGTGCTGCTGCCGGGGGCTTTCGAGGCGATTCTGGCGGAGGGCCATGTGGAGGAGCTGCTATCGCGGCTGGACGACCTGTATCCCCGCCTGCGCGAATGGCATGCTGCCGGTGCGGTGATTGGCAGCGTCTGCACCGGCAGCTTCCTGGTGGCGCGGGCGGGATTGTCGGCGGGGCGCACCATGACCTGTCATTGGGCTTCGGCGAAGAGCGCCAGCCGCCTGTTTCCCGCCGAGACCTTCGTGGCGGAGAAAATGCTGATCGATCATGGCGATCTCATCAGTGCGGGTGGGGCGCTGGCGGTCTCCCAACTGGTGCTTTACCTGATCCAGCGCTTTCGTGGCCGGGAGTTGGCCCTGGCCACCGCGAAGCTGATGATGGTCGAGCCCGGCTACGAATGCCAAAGCCGCTTTGCCATCTTCTCGCCCTCGAAAACCCATGGCGATACCTTGGTCACGGCGCTGCAAAGCCAGATCGAGCGGGACTTGGACCTGGCTATCGATTTTCACGGCTTCGCCGCCGCCAAAGGTATGACGGAGCGGCACTTGAACCGCCGGTTTAAGAAGGCCACCGGGGAGACGCCGCTGTCGTATCAGCAGCGGATGCGCATCGAGAAAGTCAAAAGCGGGCTGGAAATCACCAAGAAACGCTTGAACACCCTGGTCTGGGAAGTCGGCTACGAGGATTTGACTTCGTTTCGCCGCCTGTTCAAGCGCTACACCGGCCTGACGATGCAGGAGTACCGCAGCCGCTTCGCGGTTTAAGCCTCAGGGCATAGTTGTTGGGCGTGCCGAGCAGACACCATCGAATTTCTTTCCGAGACTCCGCGCGGCCGGCGGGCACCCAATCCGCACCGCCTTCCTGGCTCTCGCCCTGGCGCCGTGCAACGATGTTCGGCCAATCACCGCCTGCGGGCTTGCTCGTCCCTTCCGGCTTCGCCAATGTGCGGTATCCATTCGCGGTTTTGGTCTAACAACTGGTCCAAGTCGTTCGCCTCGCTCACTCGGGACGTCCCTTAACCAAACGTTAAAGTTGGGGCAACCTGTGCTGTTTGCTTCACTGCTCTTGGGGGTAGAGAGGCAGTAAGTTTTATGCTGTGCTTTGTTTTTTCGAAATTGTCGGGTTATTGAAAAGGGACTTTCATGAATAGATCAGGGCTCGCTGGGCTGTTGTTGTCTGTTTTGCTCTCTCAAACGGCGTGCGGGACTTTTATGGGGCGGTCTGAGGGAAGTCCTGTGGAAGGGGATTATTACAACAGTACCAAGGGTGATCTGCTTTTGCTTGGTGTGGCCACTCCTGATGGTGAGGCGCATGGTGCAACAGTGGTTTGCTGGATTATGGTTGTATGCCCTGTGGTCACACTCGCCTCCTTGCCAATTGATATCTCAATTGACACCGTGCTAATTCCTTTCGATGCGTTGAAAAGCCGCGAGCAAAAGGCGGAGATGTAGGTATGTCTCTAGGCTCTGTGCAGCGCAAGCTGTTCGCTGGGGCAGCGTTATTGGTGGCTGCCCTGGTTATTGGCGTACTATTTTTCAGCTTTGAACGGTCTATCTGTGAGGCTCGTGATGGCAAGTGGGCCTCGTCCTCGAATAGCTGTATCACTCGAGCCTGTTACGGCTCGGGAACTTGCGGTACGTGGGCGCACCCGGCCGAGAGGTGCGATCGGCTGCCAATCGGCGCTCCCCGTTCCGAAGTTTATTTTCAGCTTGGCGAGCCTGTTCGTGCGGATGGTGAGACGGCCACCTGGCTTGTTGGTAAAACGAGTAATGCTGAGATAACTGCCAGGTTCACAGAGGGTCGTCTTATCTTGCTCGATTGTTCAGTTTGATAACTCACCCTCACAGGTCGCTTTGTGGCGTATAGGGGCTATTCATGAGGACGGTTGTCAGCGCTGTTGTTGGCCTATTGGTGGCTTACTTGGCGCTTGTCTGGGCGGTGGATAGTTTCGGTGCACTTTCGGGCGCTATCTGTAATCCGGATTTCACTCTCCCGGACATTGCATGTCGGATTGCTGGTGGGGCGATTCCGTTTTTGCTTGTCCCGGTTGCTGGTGTCGCTGCGTTTTTGGGGGCGCGGAGCCTTAGAGCAGTTCTCGAAAAGGCTCGGGTCACTAGCGGCGATGATGCTGGGCTGTTGGCTTAATCGTTAGCTGCCAGATTATTCCTGGCTATCGGCTACTCAGCCCTGAAGCTCCAGACGATTTCCACCATGCGAATGGCCAGGACGAGGTAGAGCAGGAAGAGAAGGATCTGCAGGGCGGTGTGGTAGCGCAGTTTGGCCAGACGGTGCAGGCCGTCGCTGACGTTGATCAGCATCAGGATGGCGGAGACGGCGATCAGGCCCCAGCCGGTGAGGCTCGAGCCAAACAGGCCCATGAGGATTTGATGATTGCCGTGCAGGGCATCTGTGCCGGCGGCGAACAGCAGGGCGCAGACCAGCAGGTTCTTGATGTTGTCGAAGACCTGCGTGCTCAAGTCCCGATCCAGCAGGTCGAGGTACTTCCGCCAGAGTTCGCGCATGCTTCGCTACCTTGCTTGTCAGTGGCTGCTGGCAGGCTTCGCGTTACCCGCATTTGCGCTGCCACTGTGCAGCGTAGTTCCTGGCCACGGTTCCGCGGCCAGGTTCGCCTCAGCCATCCATGCGTCCGCCCGCCAGGGCGCACAGTTCGATGGGGTCGAGGATTTGCACTTCCTTGCCTTCGGCGTTGAGCAGGCCGTTCTGCTGGAAACGGGTGAACACCCGTGACACGGTTTCTACCGCCAGGCCCAGGTAGTTGCCGACTTCGTTGCGCGACATGGCCAGGCGGAACTGGTTGGCGGAGAAGCCGCGGGCGCGGAAGCGGGCGGAGAGGTTGACCAGGAAAGTGGCGATGCGTTCGTCGGCGGTCTTCTTCGACAGCAGCAGCATCATCTGCTGGTCGTCACGGATCTCGCGGCTCATCACGCGCATCAGCTGGCGGCGCAACTGGGGCAGTTGCACGGACAGTTCATCCAGGCGCTCGAAGGGAATTTCGCAGACCGAGGTGGTTTCCAGGGCCTGGGCCGAGACCGGGTACTGCTCGGTATCGACGCCGGACAGGCCGACCAGTTCGCTCGGCAGGTGGAAGCCGGTGATCTGCTCTTCGCCGCTGTCGCTCAGGGTGAAGGTTTTCAGGGCGCCTGAGCGCACGGCGAATACCGAGCTGAAGGAGTCGCCCTGGCGGAACAGAAATTCGCCCTTTTTCAACGGGCGTCCGCGCTTGACGATGTGATCCAGCGCATCCATGTCTTCCAGATTCAACGACAGCGGCAGGCACAGCGGCGCCAGGCTGCATTCCTTGCAATGGGCCTGGTGCGGGGTATGCACCTTGATGGTTTCGGACATTCGGCAATCCCTGAACAAATCACACACAGAGCGAAAGGTTAACCCGTGAGTGGGGCTGGCGGCTAGCGGCATGGCGCCACGGCTGACCATTTGTTCAAGTTTATCTGGCGCAAACCGATACATTGGCTGAAAACCATCAGGGGGATAGGCCATGTTGCGGGTAGACACGGCGGCGGTGATCGACCGTTTGGGGCTGGGCGTGCAACGCCAGGCCGAGCGAGCGGGGGGCGAGGAGCCTGATGCTGGCGAGGTGATGGCTGGTCTGCGGGTGAGTCTGTCGGAGCTGGGGCGTACCCGGGCTGCGGCGAAGAATGACGATATCGATGAAAGCGGCCTGCCAGACTCGGTCAAGGAGATCCTCAAGCTGATTCGCGCGCTGAAGCAGCAGATTGCTGAGAAGCAGGACGAGCTGAAGGCCCTGATGGCTGAGCCGGGGCTAGATCCGGAGACCCGGCGCCTGCGGGTCGAGGCGCTGCAGACGGAGCTCGCCGGGCTGCAGGGGGCACTGAGCGCGGCCAGTGCCAATCTGATCAAGGTCATGCGTGAGGCCGGCCTGAGCGGCGAGCAGATGCAGACGGCTGCCAAGCTGGCGATGGGCTAAGTCCGCGGCTCGAACCTGTTTACGCTCTTCTCGGACTGAATGGCATACAGCCGGTGCTGAAGCTGTAGGCTGGGTTAGCCGCGTTTACCGTTGCCCGTGTTTACCTTGAAAACTTGATGCGGCGTAACCCGGAGCCCCATGGGGCCTGTTGCTGGGTTACGCCGCAGCCAATCCTGTGCCAGAACCGAACAGCATGAGGCGGCTAATCCAGCCTAGCTCGGCGCGATTGCATGGCCCTAAAAGATCGGAAACAGGCTCTCAGATCACCCGCGAGAAACGCTGCCTGTTCTGCTGCTGCAGGTAGCCATCGAACAGCATGCACAGCGAGCGCACCAGCAACCGCCCGGCCGGCAGCACTTCGATATGGCGCAGATCCAGCTCGATCAGGCCGTCGCGGGCGAACTGTTCGAGCTGTGGCCAGAGCGAACTGAAGTAGGCGTAGAAGTCGATATTGAAGAGCTCTTCGATATCGGCGAAGTCCAGGCGGAACTGGCAGATCAGTTGCTGGATCACGGCACGGCGGATGCGGTCGTCGGCGTTGCAGTGCAGGCCGCGCTGGGTCGCCAGCTGGCTGTTGTCGAGGCTCTGCTGGTAGTTGCCCAGGTCGCTGCTGTTCTGGCAGTAGAGGTCGCCGATCTGGCTGATCGCCGAGACGCCCAGGCCGATCAGGTCACAGTGGCCGTGGGTGGTGTAGCCCTGGAAGTTGCGTTGCAGGCTGCCGTCTTCCTGGGCGGTGGCCAATTCGTCGTCGGGCAGGGCGAAGTGGTCCATGCCGATGTAGCGGTAACCGGCGGCGCTCAGTTGCTCGATGCTGCCCTGCAGCATGGCCAGCTTGTCTGCCGGGCTGGGCAGGTCGTCGACGTTGATCCGCCGCTGCGGCAGGAAGCGCTCGGGCAGGTGGGCGTAGTTGAACAGCGACAGCCGATCCGGCTGTAGGGCGATGACTTCGGCCACGGTGCGGGCGAAGCTTTCCGGGGTCTGCTTGGGCAGGCCGTAGATCAGGTCGATGCTCACCGAGCGGAACTGCAGGGTGCGCGCGGCCTCGACTATGGTGCGGGTCTGCTCCAGGCTCTGCAGGCGGTTGATGGCGCGCTGCACATCCGGGTCGAGATCCTGTACGCCCAGGCTGACGCGGTTGAAGCCCAGCTCGCGGAGCAGGCCCATGGTCGGCCAGTCGGCCTCGCGTGGGTCGATCTCGATGCCGTAGTCGCCAGAGTCGTCATCCAGCAGGTTGAAGTGCCGGCGCAGGTGCTCCATCAGCCGGCGCAGTTCGTCGTGGCTGAGGAAGGTCGGGGTGCCGCCGCCCAGGTGCAGCTGCTCGACCGGCTGACGCCGATTCAGGTGGCAGCTAATAAGCTCGATTTCCCGCTCCAGGCGCTCCAGATAGGGCAGGGCGCGCCCGCGATCCTTGGTGATGACCTTGTTGCAGCCGCAGTAGTAGCAGATGTTGGCGCAGAACGGCACGTGCACGTACAGCGACAGCGGGCGGGTGGCGCGGCGGCTTTCACGCAGGGCGTGGAGCAGGTCGAACGAGCCC
>JBOFCR010000175.1:0-21867 GCA_051646165.1 Pseudomonas sp.
CAACCCGCGTAGCACCACGCGGGTTGCACCCGCCCTACCAGTTAACTGCTGCTTCTGCTGCGCCGTGCTTCGATGATGTTGGGTAATTGCGAGATGCGGCCAAGCAGACGCCCCAGCGCATCCAGCCCCGGAATCTCGATGGTCAGCAACATGGAGGCGGTGTTGTCCTCCTTGTTCGAGCGGGTGTTCACCGCCAGCACGTTGAGGCGCTCGTTGAGCAGCAGCTGCGACACGTCGCGCAGTAGGCCGGAGCGGTCGTAGGCCTTGATCACGATATCCACCGGATAGGTCTGCACCGGCACCGGCCCCCAACTGACCTGGATGATCCGCTCCGGCTCGCGCGCAGCCAGCTGCAGCGCCGAGGCGCAGTCCTGACGGTGGATGCTGACCCCGCGACCGAGGGTGATGTAACCGACAATCGGGTCGCCTGGCAGCGGCTGGCAGCAACCGGCCATCTGCGTCAGCAGGTTGCCGACGCCCTGGATCTGGATATCGCCGCGCTTGCCCGGTTTGTAAGCACCGCTGGTGGTACGGCGCGGGATCAGCTCCAGCTGCTCGTTGCCGCGCTCCGGCTCGACCAGTTGCTGCGCCAGATTGACCGCATGGGCCAGGCGCAGATCGCCGGCACCGAGGGCGGCATGCATGTCCTCGGCGTTCTTCAGGTTGCACTTGTCGGCCAGTTTCTCGAAGTCCACCGCCGGCAGCGCCAGCCGCGCCAGCTCGCGTTCGAGCATCAGCTTGCCGGCGGCGACGTTCTGGTCGCGCGCCTGCAGCTTGAACCAGTGGACGATCTTCGCCCGCGAACGGCTGGTGGTGATGTAGCCGAGGTTGGAATTGAGCCAGTCGCGGCTCGGCGAGCCGTTCTTGCCGGTGATGATCTCCACCTGCTCGCCGGTCTGCAGGCTGTAGGTCAGCGGCACGATGCGCCCGTTGATCTTGGCACCCCGGCAGTTGTGACCGATCTCGGTGTGCACGCGGTAGGCGAAGTCCAGCGGCGTGGCGCCCTTGGGCAGGTCGATGGCGTGGCCGTCGGGGGTGAACACGTAGACCCGGTCCGGCTCGATATCCACGCGCAGCTGTTCGGCCAGGCCGCCGATATCGCCCAGCTCCTCGTGCCACTCGAGCACCTGGCGCAGCCAGGAGATCTTCTCTTCGTAGTGGTCGGAGTTGCCCTTGACGTCGGTGCCCTTGTACTTCCAGTGCGCGCACACGCCCAGCTCGGCTTCCTCGTGCATGGCGCTGGTGCGGATCTGCACTTCCAGCACCTTGCCGTCCGGGCCGATCACCGCGGTGTGCAGCGAGCGGTAGCCGTTTTCCTTGGGGTTGGCGATGTAGTCGTCGAACTCCTTGGGAATGTGCCGCCACAGGCTGTGCACGATGCCCAGCGCGGTGTAGCAGTCGCGCACTTCCGGCACCAGCACGCGCACCGCGCGCACGTCGTAGATCTGGCTGAACTGCAGGCCCTTGCGCTGCATTTTCCGCCAGATCGAATAGATGTGCTTGGCCCGCCCGCTGATGTCCGGCTTGATGCCGGTGGCGGTCAGCTCGTCGCGCAACTGCTGCATCACCTCGGCGATGTACTGCTCGCGGTCCAGGCGGCGCTCGTGCAGCAGCTTGGCGATCTGCTTGTACTGCTCGGGCTCCAGGTAGCGGAAGGACAGGTCCTCCAGCTCCCACTTGATATGGCCGATGCCCAGGCGGTGAGCCAGCGGCGCGTAGATGTCGAAGACTTCGCGAGCGACGCGGTGGCGCTTCTCGTCGTCGGCGTTCTTCACCGCGCGGATCGCACAAGTACGCTCGGCCAGCTTGATCAGCGCCACGCGTACGTCGTCGACCATGGCCACCAGCATCTTGCGCAGGTTTTCCACCTGCGCCTGGGAGCCGAGCACCAGGGAGTCGCGCGGGTTGAGCGAGGCGCTGATCGCCGCCATACGCAGCACGCCCTCGATCAGCTTGGCCACCACCGGGCCGAACAGTTCCTGGACGCGCTTGAGGCTGGTCTTGCCCTCGCGCACGGGGCGATAGATCACCGCCGCGACCAGCGAATCCTGGTCGAGCTTGAGGTCGGCGAGGATCTCGGCGATTTCCAGACCGGTCTGGAAGCTCGACGTGCCCTCGGACCACAGGTTCTGGGCGGCATTGGCCTGCTGCTCGGCGTCGCGGGCGAACTCGCAGGCGACTTTCAGCGCCTCGCGGTCCAGCGCCGGGTCGACGCTCAGCGCATGATCCAGCCATGCCTCCAGGTTGATGCTGCCATCGAGGTTGATGGGCTGATGCGCTCTGACCTGTACCATCTTCCACCTTCCCTACGGCGAGCCTGCTGCCCGCCAGATATCGCCAGTCTCTCTGGACCAGTCGGATTACGCGGGCATCCTAGCCCACCTCGAATAACGCCATCGCCTCCACATGCGCCGTTTGCGGGAACATGTCGAGAATCCCGGCCCGTTTCAGCCGGTAGCCCTGCTTCACCAGCTCGGCGGCGTCGCGCGCCAGGGTCGCCGGGTTGCAGGACACATAGACCAGGCGCCGGGCTCCCAGCGCGCCGATCTGCTTGACCACCTCGAACGCACCGTCACGCGGCGGATCGAGCAATACTGCGGCGAACGCCTGGCGCGCCCAGCTGGCCTCGGCCAGCGGTTTCGACAGGTCAGCCTGGAAAAAGTGCAGATTGCCCAGGCCATTGGCCCTGGCATTCTCGCCGGCGCGCTCGACCATCGCCTGCACGCCTTCCACCGCCACCACTTCACTCACTCGCTGGGCCAGCGGCAGGGCGAAGTTGCCCAGGCCGCAGAACAGATCCAGCACCCGCTCAGCAGTCTGCGGCGCCAGCCACTCCATTGCCTGTTCGACCATGGCCTGATTGACCAGCGCATTGACCTGAACGAAATCGCCCGGACGGTACTGCAACTGCAAATCCCAGGGTTCCAGACGATAGCCCAGTTGCTGCCCCGGCTGATCCGCCTGCGGCTCGCCGACACCATGCAACCACAGCTGCGTCTGGTGTTCGCTGCAGAATGCGCGCAAACGGGTCAGATCGTTCTCGCCCAGCGGCGCGGTATGCCGCAGCAGCAACGCCGACGCGCTGCCATGGAACAACTCGACATGGCCAAGCGCCTGTGGCTTGTCCAGGCTGCGCAGTAACGCCGGTAACGCCGTCAGCAAAGGTTGCAAGGGCTGTACCAGTACCGGGCAGTCATCGATGGCGACTATGTCCTGGCTGGCAGCGGCGCGGAAGCCAACCTCGAGATACTTGTTCTTGACGTCCCAGCGCACGGCGATGCGCGCACGGCGGCGATAGGCGAACTCGGGGCCGACCAACGGCGCCGCCCATTCCTCCGGCTGCACGCCGGCGACCCGCTGCAACTGCTCGGCCAGGCTGCGCTGTTTCAGGGCAAGCTGCTCGCCATGCGGCAGGTGCTGCAGGGTGCAGCCGCCGCAGGTGCCGGCATGGGCGCAGGGTGGCTGGCGGCGCAGCTCCACCGCCTGCAGGATGCGTTCGGCGCGGGCTTCGATCACCTGGCTGCGCGCCGTCAGCACGCGCGCCTCGACCTCTTCACCCGGCAGCGCGCCGACGACGAACCAGCTGCGCCCTTCGACGAAGGCGATGCCGCGACCATCGTTGGCCAGCCGCTCGATCGTCAGCTTCTGCTTCTTGCCCACCGGCACCTGCGCCTTGCGCTCGCCGCCGCTGGGTTGGAAACGCAAGCCACTGCTGCGCTTGGCCATCAGAAATACCTACACATGAATACTGCACTCGCCGATGACGGGCTGGCCCGCCGACGGATGGGTCACTGCGGGTCGTCGTAGATCCCGGTGGACAGGTAACGATCGCCGCGATCACAGATGATCGCCACCATCACCGCGTTCTGCACTTCCTGCGACAGGCGCAGCATGGCCGCCACCGCACCGCCGGACGACACGCCGCAGAAGATGCCTTCCTCGCGAGCCAGGCGGCGCATGGTCGCCTCGGCCTCGCTCTGCGCCATGTCCACCACGCGGTCGACCCGCGTGGCGTCGAAGATCTTCGGCAGATACTCCTCCGGCCAGCGGCGGATACCGGGGATCGCCGAGCCCTCCTGCGGCTGCAGGCCGACGATCTGCACCGCCGGGTTCTGCTCCTTGAGGTAGCGCGACACGCCCATGATGGTACCGGTGGTACCCATAGAGCTGATGAAGTGGGTGATGCTGCCCTGAGTCTGCTGCCAGATCTCCGGGCCGGTGCTGCTGTAATGCGCCACCGGGTTGTCGCCGTTGGCGAACTGGTCGAGGACCTTGCCGCGCCCGTCTTCCTGCATCTGCAGGGCCAGGTCGCGGGCGCCTTCCATGGTTTCGACCAGGATCAGCTCGGCGCCGTAGGCGGTCATCGCCGCCTTGCGTTCGGCGGTGGAGTTGTCCGGCATGATCAGCACCATCTTGTAGCCCTTGATCGCCGCGGCCATGGCCAGGGCGATGCCGGTGTTGCCGCTGGTGGCCTCGATCAGCACGTCACCGGGCTGGATATCGCCACGCAGCTCGGCACGACTGATCATCGACAGCGCCGGGCGATCCTTCACCGAGCCGGCCGGGTTGTTGCCCTCCAGCTTCACCAGCAGGGTGTTGGAGGTCTGCCCGGGCAGGCGTTGCAGGCGAACCAGCGGGGTGTTGCCGATGCAATCGGCGATGGTGGGGAACTGCAGGGTCATGGCGAACAAGCGATCCGGGCACAAGAAGAAAGACCACCATGATAGCGGCAAACCGCCGCCAGCCATATCGCAGCAACCGCTTTCCCGTTCACCTCGTCAGGTTCATGCAGCTGTCCGCCCGCAGGCGCAGCCGCTAAACTCGCACAACGATTCGCTTGCTGGAGAACCATGTGTTCAAGGACCTCGGCATCAAGGGCCGCGTACTGCTGCTCACCCTGTTGCCCACCAGCCTGCTGGCCCTGGTGCTCGGCGGCTATTTCACCTGGATGCAGCTGGACGGCCTGCGCAGCCAGCTGCAGGAGCGTGGCGAGCTGGTGGTGCAGCACCTGGCGCCACTGGCCGCCCCCGCCCTGGCCCACAAGGACGCCGCGCAACTGGAGCGCCTGGCCAAGGAAACCCTCAACCAGCAGGACGTGCGCGCCGTCGGCTTCCTCGCCGTCGACCGGCAGAGCCTGGCCCAGGCCGGGCCGAACATGCTCAACCCGCTGCCGCAGAGCACCGGCGAGCCGCTGACCCAGGTCAGCAGCCAGGACAGCACGCGCTTTCTGATGCCGGTCTATGGCCGCCACCAGAGCATCACCGGCAGCATCGACCCGATCGCCGCCGACCGCCTGCTTGGCTGGGTCGAGCTGGAGCTGTCGCACCACCGCACCCTGCTGCAGGGCTACCGCAGCCTGTTCGCCAGCCTGCTGCTGATCGTCGCCGGGCTGGCCGTCACCGCCCTGCTCGCCCTGCGCATGAGCCGCTCGATCAACGAGCCGCTACGCAGCATCCAGCAGGGCGTCAACCTGCTCAAGGAAGGCCAGCTGCAAACCCGCCTGCCGCCGCTGGGCAGTCATGAGCTGGACGAACTGGCAGCCGGCATCAACCGCATGGCCGAGTCGCTGCAGAACGCCCAGGAAGAGCTGCAACACAGCATCGACCAGGCCACCGAGGACGTGCGGCAAAACCTGGAGACCATCGAAATCCAGAACATCGAGCTGGACTTCGCGCGCAAGGAGGCCCTGGAGGCCAGCCGCATCAAGTCCGAGTTCCTCGCCAACATGAGCCACGAGATCCGCACCCCGCTCAACGGCATGCTCGGCTTCACCAACCTGCTGCAGAAAAGCGAGCTCACCCCGCGCCAGCAGGACTACCTCAACACCATCGAGAAGTCCGCCGAGAGCCTGCTGGGGATCATCAACGAGATCCTCGACTTCTCCAAGATCGAGGCCGGCAAGCTGATCCTCGAGCGCATTCCGTTCAACTTGCGCGACCTGATCCAGGACACCCTGACCATCCTCGCCCCAACCGCCCACGAGAAACAGCTGGAGCTGGTCAGCCTGATCTACCGCGACACCCCGCTGTCGCTGCAGGGCGACCCACAGCGCCTCAAGCAGGTGCTGACCAATCTGGTGAGCAACGCCATCAAGTTCACCCGCGAAGGCACCATCGCCGTACGCGCCATGGTCGAAGACGAAAACGACGACCGCGCGCAGCTGCGCATCAGCGTGCAGGACACCGGCGTCGGCCTCTCCGACGAGGACCTGCGCGCACTGTTCCAGGCCTTCAGCCAGGCCGACAACTCGCTCTCCCGCCAGGCCGGTGGCACCGGCCTGGGGTTGGTGATTTCCAAACGCCTGATCGAGCAGATGGGCGGCGAGATCGGTGTCGACAGCAACCCCGGCACCGGCTCGGAATTCTGGATCAGCCTGAGCCTGCCCAAGGCCCACGACGACAGCGAGGAACTGCGGCGTGCGCCGCTGCTCGGTCGCCGCGCGGTGGTGCTGGAGCGCCACGAACTGACCCGCCAGGCCCTGCTTCACCAGTTGCAGGATTGCGGCCTGCAGACCCAGCATTGCAATGACCTCGAACAGCTGCTGGAACAGGTTGCCCAGCAGCGCCAGGGGCCCGAGGCCGTCGAACTGGCGGTGCTCGGCGTAAGCGTGCAGGAACTGCCGCCGGAACAGCTCAGCCAGCGCATCTGGGACCTCGAACGCCTTGGCTGCAAAAGCCTGGTGCTGTGTCCCACCACCGAGCAGGCGCTGTACCACGAGTCGCTGCCCGACGCCCACCTGCAGCTGCAGGCCAAGCCGGCGTGCACGCGCAAGCTGCAGCGCGCGCTCAGCGACCTGGTGCAGCCGCGCCAGCACAAGACCGATACCCGCGCCCCGCTGACCAGCCGCGCGCCGCGCCTGCTGTGCGTCGACGACAACCCGGCCAACCTGCTGCTGGTACAGACCCTGCTCGGCGACATGGGCGCCGAGGTGACGGCCGTGGACAGCGGCTACGCCGCCCTGCACAGCGTGCAGCAGCAGGCCTTCGACCTGGTCCTGATGGACGTGCAGATGCCCGGCATGGACGGCCGCCAGGCCACCGAGGCGATCCGCCTGTGGGAGCAGGAACGCGAGCGCAGCCCGATGCCGATCGTCGCCCTCACCGCCCACGCCTTGTCCAACGAGAAGCGCGCCCTGCTGCAAAGCGGCATGGATGATTACCTGACCAAGCCGATCAGCGAGCGCCAGCTGGCCCAGGTGGTGCTCAAGTGGACCGGCCTGGCCCTGCGCAGTCACGCCGCGCCAGCCGCCGAGCCCACACCGAGCAACAGCTCGCTGCGCGTGCTGGATGCCGAGGAAGGCCTGCGCCTGGCCGCCGGCAAGGCCGACCTGGCCGCCGACATGCTGAGCATGCTGCTGGCCTCGCTGGACGCCGACCGCCAGGCCATCCGCCAGGCCCGCGACGGCGGCGAGCGCAGCGCCCTGATCGAGCGCGTGCACCGCCTGCATGGCGCCACCCGCTACTGCGGCGTACCGCAACTGCGCGCGGCCTGCCAGCGCAGCGAAACCCTGCTCAAGCAGAACGACCCAGCCGCCCAGCAGGCGCTGGATGAACTGGACGCGGCCATCGTCAAACTGGCCCGGGAAGCCGCCATCAGCGCCTAGCCTGGCGCACATCGGGAGTCCGCATGCGCATCATCCTGTTCAGCAGCAAGGCCTATGACCGCGACAGCTTTGTCGCGGCGGCGGCGAGCGCCGACTGGCAACTGGAGTTCCAGGAGGCACGCCTGGGCCCGCAGACCGCAACCCTGGCCGCTGGCTGCACGGTGATCTGCGCCTTTATCAACGACGAGCTGTCCGCCGCCGTACTGGAGCGCCTGGCCGCCGGTGGCACGCAGTTGATCGCCCTGCGCTCTGCCGGCTACAACCATGTCGACCTCAAGGCCGCACAGCGCCTGGGCCTGGCCGTGGTACGCGTGCCGGCCTACTCGCCGCATGCGGTGGCCGAACACGCGGCGGCGCTGGTTTTGGCGCTAAACCGGCGCCTGCCACGGGCCTTCAACCGCACCCGCGAAGGCGACTTTTCCCTGCATGGGCTGACCGGCTTCGACCTGCACGGCAAGACCGTCGGCGTGATCGGCGCCGGCAAGATCGGCCTGTGCTTCGCCCGCATCATGGTCGGCTTCGGCTGCCAGGTACTGCTGCAGGACCCCTACCCGATAAGCGGCCTGGCCGAACTGGGCGCACGCCAGGTCGAACTGGACGAACTGATCGCCGGCAGCGACATCATCAGCCTGCACTGCCCGCTGACCGAGGACAGCCACCACCTGATCGACGCCCACCGCCTGGCTCAGATGAAGCGCGGCGCCATGCTGATCAACACCGGGCGTGGCGCCCTGGTCGACACCCCGGCGCTGGTCGAGGCGCTGAAAAGCGGTCAGCTCGGCTACCTGGGCCTGGATGTCTATGAAGAAGAAGCCGAGCTGTTCTTCGAGGACCGCTCCGACCTGCCCCTGCAGGACGACGTACTCGCGCGCCTGCTGAGCTTCCCCAATGTCATCGTCACCGCTCACCAGGCCTTTCTCACCCACGAGGCGCTGGCCGCCATCGCCCACACCACCCTGGACAACGTCGCTGCCTGGGCCGCCGGCGTGCCGGTCAATCAGGTGACACAAAGCGCGTGATAGCATGCGCTGCGATTTTGGAGGACCCATGGCCGAACACGATTTCCGATATTCCCTGCTCTCCCCCCAGCACACCCTCACCGAATGCCGCGCCCTGGCGCCCGGCCGTTACCAGGTGACCGGCAACGGCGGCGCCATCCAGAGCGGCGACACCCTGCTGGTGACCATGAAGGGTAGCCGCGAGCTGACCCTGCGCCTGGCCGTGGAGAAAGTCCGCCACCTGATCAACCCGCCCGGTCAGTGGCTGGCAGTAGCCAATGGCCCGGCCTTCCGCGAGCTGGCTATCCTCAACTGGCAGGTCAACTGCGACGGCTGCACCACCCAGCTGGACTTCGAGTTCGCCGCGGACGCCGCCCTCGGCGAGAAAGCCCGCCCGGCCGCCGCCGAAGCCCGCCTGCTGGAGCTCGGCTGGCGCAACCGCGACGGCCAGCACCTCTGCCCCCGCTGCCAGGAGAAAAGCGCATGAAGCACAGCCCCGCCCTCATCCTGCTCGCCGCCGGCCTGGCCGGTTGCGCGGCAGACCCGCTGCCGCTGGAAAACGACAAGACCTACCAGGTGGAATGGATTGGCGAGCGTCCGCTGATCGACCGCAGCCACCTGACCATCACCCTGGGTGACGACGGTCGCGCCTATGGCAACGCCGGCTGCAACCACTGGTTCGCCAGCTACACCCTGGAAGAGCAGAAACTGGTGTTCGGCCCCGCCGGCAGCACCCGCAAGATGTGCGCCCCGGCGCTGATGGAGCAGGAGCAGCGCTTCCTCCAGGCCCTCGGCACCGTCCAACGCTGGGATGTATCGGCTATCGGCCAACTGCGCCTGTGGCCGGCAGAGGGCAAGCCGATCCGCCTGTGGCCGGAAGAAGGCTGACGCTACTGAGCGGCCAGCCGAGCACAAACGTAGGTTGCGGTTGAGCGCAGCGAAGCCCAACGACGTACAGACAAGCCATGAAGCGGCCCATGCCTGTGCTCGTTGGGCTTCGTCGCGTTGCTCCTCAACCCAACCTACGGCGCAAACAGCTCCAGCTGTTCATGCCGCCCACGCAGATCAACCAGGCGCACGCCCACACCCAAGAGCCGCACCGGCTTGTTGCCACGGGCGAAGGCGGCGCTCAGCAGCAACTCATAGCTGTGCAGGTCGCGGCGCGCGCCGGCCTGTTCCAGGGTGGTCTGGCTGAAGTCGTGGAACTTGATTTTGACAAAGGGCTTGTCCGGCTTGTAGCTGGGGTCCAGCCGCGCCATGCGCGTGTTCAGCTGCTCCAGCAATTCCGGCAGATGCACCAGGCAGGCGGCCAGGTCGGGCAGGTCCTTGTCGTAGGTGTTTTCCACGCTGACCGACTGGCGCCGGCTATCGACCTGCACGGCGCGCTCATCAATACCCTGCGCCAGCCCCCACAAGCGCTCACCAAAACTGCCGAACTCGCGCACTAGGGCCAGCTTGCTGCGTTCGCGCAGGTCGGCGCAGGTCTCGATGCCCAGGCGCCCGAGCTTGTCGGCAGTGACCTTGCCCACCCCATGCAGCTTGCCCACCGGCAAGGCGGCGACAAACTCCTCGACCTGATCCGGGGTGATGACGAACAGGCCGTTGGGTTTGCGCCAGTCGCTGGCGATCTTGGCCAGGAACTTGTTCGGCGCCACCCCGGCAGACACGGTGATATGCAGCTCGCTGGACACCCGCCGGCGGATCTCCTGGGCGATGCGCGTGGCGCTGCCGGCAAAGTGCGGGCTGGCGGATACATCCAGATAGGCCTCATCCAGCGACAGCGGCTCGATGATCTCCGTATAGTCGCGGAAGATCCCGTGGATTTCCCGCGACACGGCCTTGTAGGCATCCATGCGCGGCTTGACCACGCGCAGGTCGGGGCACAGCTTGAGCGCCTGGCCCATCGGCATGGCCGAACGCACACCCCAGGCCCGCGCCTCATAGTTGCAGGTCGCGACCACGCCACGCCGATCCGCCGCGCCGCCCACCGCCAAGGGCTTGCCGGCCAGGCTCGGGTCGTCACGCATCTCGATGGCGGCGTAGAAGCAGTCGCAATCCACATGGATGATCTTGCGCACGAAAGTCCGGAAAGCCCCGCCTGGCCTGCTCTGAAGGCCCTGAGTCTACCACCCGGACATCGCTAAGCACCTGAGTAAACAACAGTTTTTCTAATTTAAAGGTTGACACCCATACGTTTGGCTGTAGAATTTGCGCCGCGGGATGGAGCAGTCTGGTAGCTCGTCGGGCTCATAACCCGAAGGTCGTAGGTTCAAATCCTGCTCCCGCAACCAGTTTCGAAGAAAGGCCACTCAAACGAGTGGCCTTTTTCGTTTCTGCTGTTTTTATTTAAGTAATTGATTAAAAAGCAGAAATCGATTGACAGAAGCTTCTCCGGCTGTAGAATTGGCGGCGCGGGATGGAGCAGTCTGGTAGCTCGTCGGGCTCATAACCCGAAGGTCGTAGGTTCAAATCCTGCTCCCGCAACCAGTTTCGAAGAAAGGCCACTCAAACGAGTGGCCTTTTTCGTTTCCGGGGTTTTACTTGGCAAGGGTGGATGGCCACGCACACGACGGCGATCCACAGACCGACAAGGGAACTTGTCGCCAATTGCGCACTCTGAGCGCAAATTGCCTGAGGTGCCCGATGCGCGCCGATTCCCCGCCTGTTCCCAGCCCCGCCGACTCCGCCTCCCCCACTCCCGAAGACGAATCCACGTCAGCCACCTGGCTGGAGCGGCTCAGCGCCTACCGCCAGCCGATCGGCATCGCCTTCACCCTGCTGCTGTTCGGCATCGGCCTGCTGGCCTGCCGGCATCTATTGCAGGAGCTCGATCTCAACGCCCTGCGCGCCGCCATCCATGAAATCCCCGACAGCCGGCTACTAGCTGCACTCGGCGCCACCGCCCTGGGCTTCGCCGCCCTGGCCGGCTACGAGTGGTCGGCCTGCCGCTATGCCGGCGTGCACCTGCCCTGGCCGCGCCTGCTGCTCGGCAACTTCTGCGCCTCGGCGGTGGGCAATGCCATCGGCCTGTCGCTGCTCACCGGCGGGTCGGTGCGCTACCGCTTATATAGCCGCGACAATATCGCCACCGCCGATATCGCCCGCATCACCCTGTTCGCCAGCCTCGCCCTCGGCTGCGCGCTGCCGATACTGGCGGCCCTGGCGGCGCTCAGCGACCCGGCCGATGCGGCGCTGGCCCTGCACTTGCCCGGTGCAGTGGTCAGCGGGCTGGCCTGGGCCCTGCTCGGGCTCGGCGCGGGCGGGCTGTTCTGGCTAAGCCGCCGCCGCGTGCCCGGTGAAACCCCGCCCGGCACTGTCGACGTGCGCCTGGGCAAAGGCAGCCTGCGCCTGCCAGGCCTGCGCCTGACACTGCTGCAACTGCTGATTACCCTGCTGGATGTCTGCGCCGCCGCCGGCGTGCTCTACCTGCTGCTGCCGGATGCGCCGCCGCTGGGCGCCTTCCTGCTGGTCTACCTGCTGGCCCTGGCCGCCGGCGTGCTCAGCCATGTGCCGGGCGGGGTCGGGGTGTTCGAGGCGGTGCTGCTGGCCGCCTTTGCCGACCAGCTGGGCGCCGCACCACTGGCCGCTGCACTGCTGCTCTATCGACTGATCTATATCGGCCTGCCGCTGGTGATCGCCTGCCTGCTACTGCTGGCCAACGAGGCGCGCCAGTATGTTCCCGCCGGACGCCAGGCCCTGCGCGTGGCCGCCGGCCCTGCTGCGCCGGTGCTGGCGCTGCTGGTGTTCCTCTCCGGCATCGTCCTGCTGTTCTCCGGCGTTACCCCGGCGGTGGACGTGCGCCTGGAGCATCTGAGCTTCCTGATCCCCCATCGCCTGATCGATGCCTCGCACCTGGCTGCCAGCCTGGTCGGCGTGCTCTGTCTGCTGCTCGCCCACGGCCTGCGCCGGCGCCTGTCGGCGGCCTGGGCGCTGACCCTGGCACTGCTGCTGGCCGGCGCGGTGCTGTCGCTGCTGAAAGGCTTCGACTGGGAGGAAGCCAGCCTGCTCAGCCTCACCGCCATCCTCCTGGCCAGCTTCCGCCACGCCTTCTATCGCCCCAGCCGCCTGCTGGAGATGCCCTTCTCCCTGCCCAACCTGGCCGCCAGCGCCTGCGTGCTGGGCGCCGCGCTGTGGCTGATGCTGTTCGCCTACCAGGACGTGCCTTACGAGCATGAGCTGTGGTGGCAGTTCGCGGTCGATGCCGATGCCCCGCGCGCGCTGCGCGCGACCCTGGCCAGCGGTATGCTGCTGGCCGGCCTGGCGCTGACCTGGCTGCTGCGCCCGACACCGCCGACCATCGCCCTGCCGGATGCCGACGAACGCCTGCGCGCCGATGCCATCGTGCGCAGCAACGACCAGCCCGATGGCGGCCTGGCCCTGACCGGCGACAAGGCCCTGCTGTTCCACCCCGCCGGCGATGCCTTCCTGATGTTCGCCCTGCAGCGCCGCAGCCTGGTGGCGCTGTTCGACCCGATCGGCCCGGCCACCCGCCGCGCCGAGCTGATCTGGCAGTTCCGCGATCTCTGCGATCTGCACCATGCCCGCCCGGTTTTCTACCAGGTGCGCGCAGAGAACCTGCCGTTCTACATGGACATCGGCCTCAGTGCGGTCAAGCTCGGCGAAGAAGCCCGGGTAGACCTGCAGCGCTTCGACCTGGAAGACAAGAACAAGGCCATGAAGGACCTGCGCTACACCCTCAGCCGCGGCCAGCGCGATGGCCTCAGCCTGCATATATACGAGCCCGGCACGGCGCCGCTGGAGCAGCTCAGGCCGATCTCCGACGCCTGGATGCAAGGCAAGCAGGTGCGCGAGAAAGGCTTCTCCCTCGGCCGTTTCGAGCCGGGCTACCTGCAGCATTTCCGCATCGCCACCATCCAGTTCGAAGGCCGCCAGGTGGCGTTCGCCAACCTGCTGGAAACCGACGGGCGCAAGCTCGCCAGCCTGGACCTGATGCGCATGCACCCGGATGCACCCAAGCTGACCATGGAATTCCTCATGCTCAGCCTGCTGCTGCACTTCCAGGCTTTGGGCTACGAGCGCTTCAGCCTGGGCATGGTGCCGCTGGCCGGCCTGCAACCACGGCGTGGTGCGCCGCTGGCCCAGCGCCTCGGCGCCCTGGTGTTCCAGCGCGGCGAGCAGTTCTACAATTTCCAGGGCCTGCGCCGCTTCAAGGACAAATTCCAGCCGGACTGGGAACCACGCTACATGGCCGTGCCGGCTGGGCTCGACCCGCTGGTGGCACTGGCCGACACCGCCGCCCTGATCGCGGGCGGCTTCACCGGACTGGTCAAACGCTGATGAAAAAATCCACCCTGCAGATTGCCCTCAGCCTCACCCTGCTCGGCTTGCTGGCCTCGGCGGCAGCGCTGTACTACTGGTACCGTCCCAGCCAGGAACAACTGCAACTCAGCGATGGCACGCCACTCAGCCTGACCAGCCCGGCCAGCCGGGCGACGCACAAGGTGCTGCTGGTGCTGCCCGAGGACCAGCTGTACAGCGCCAGCGAACTGCTCGAGCTGGCCAAGGCCGGTGACGCGCGCATCGCCCAGTACCCACTCACCGCCGGCGCCAACTGCAAGGTGCAGTGGCAACGCCTCAACGAGGCCCTGCAAAGCCTCGGCGGCGCCGATCTGGTGGCCGGCAGCGGCCCCGGCGCGGTGCTGGCCTGGCGCTGGCTGGCCAGACAGGAGAACGACCAGGCCCGCGCCATCTCCATCGGCTTTGCGATGAACACGCCCGACTGCAACGCGGTGCTGCCCCAGGAACTCAAACACGGCCACTGGCTGGCGGCCTGGAACGACAACCCGGACGATGCCAGCGCCCGCTTCGTGCGCCAGCAGCCCAACAGCGAGACGCTGATCGGCAACTACGATACCCCGCTCAAGGACCTGCTGCGCGACCAGCTGCTGCGCGCCCTGCATGGCGAGAGCGAAGCCATACCGGTGGTCGAAGTGCCCACCGCCCAGCCCAGCGACACCGTCACCCTGTTCTATTCCGGCGACGGCGGCTGGCGCGACCTCGACCGCGACGTGGCGGCGGAAATGGCCAAACGCGGCTACCCGGTGGTCGGCATCGATGCGCTGCGCTACTTCTGGCAGCACAAAAGCCCGCAACAGGGCGCCGCCGACCTTAGCCGGCTGATGCAGAGCTACCGCGAGAAATGGGGCGCCAGGCGCTTCGTCCTGGCCGGCTACTCCTTCGGCGCCGACGTGCTGCCGGCCTTCTACAACCAGCTGCCGGCGGCCGACCAGCAACAGGTGCAGGCCATCCTACTGCTGGCCCTGGCCCGCAGCGGCAGCTTCGAGATCGAGGTGCAGGGCTGGCTGGGCAAGGCTGGCGCGGAGGCTGCCACCGGCCCCGAGCTGCTCAAGCTGCCGGCCGCCAAAGTGCTGTGCGTGTACGGCAGCGAAGAAAGCGCGGAGAGCGGCTGCACCCTGCCCAACGCGCCTGGCGAACCGCTCCAGCTACCCGGCGGCCATCACTACGACGGCAATTACCCGGCCCTGGCCGAACGTCTGCTGCAGGGTATCCGGCTGCGCCGGAAAGATTGAGCGCGCTTCAGACAGCCTTAAGCCTGTGCGACTAAGATGCACGCAAGCCCGCCGGCAGATGCGGGAAAAGAGGAACCGTGATGAGCTGGAAAAATACCGAAAACCGCTACGGCGGCCTGTCCATCGCCCTGCACTGGCTGATGCTGGTACTGATCGCCGCGGTGTACGTCACCATGGAGTTTCGCGGCATCTTCCCCAAGGGTAGCGATGGCCGGGAGCTGATGAAGCAATTGCACTTCATGCTCGGCCTGAGCATCTTCGCCCTGGTTTGGCTACGCCTGGCCGCCCGCCTGATTGCGCCGACGCCGAAGATCGTCCCGGCCATTCCGGCCTGGCAGGCGATACCCGCCAAGCTGATGCACCTGGCGCTGTATGTGCTGATGATAGGGACACCGTTCGCCGGCTGGCTGATCCTCAGCGCGATGGGCAAGCCGATTCCGTTCTTCGGCCTGGAGCTGCCCGCCCTGATCGAGAAGAACCATGACCTTGGCGAACAGATCGAGCACTGGCATGTGCTGGTCGCCCAGGCCGGCTACTGGCTGATCGGCCTGCATGCCGTAGCCGGCCTGTTCCACCACTTCGTCAGCCGCGACAACACCCTGACGCGCATGCTGCCGGGCCGCGAGTAAGATAATCACCCACAAAAAACGGCGCCTGGTGCGCCGTTTTTTGTGTCTGCAGCAGCGCGGCGATCAGATCTCGACCTGGGTACCCAGTTCGATCACCCGGTTCAGCGGCAGATTGAAGAAACGCAAGTTGCTGTTGGCGTTGCGCAACATGAAGGCAAACAGCACTTCGCGCCAGCGCGCCATGCCGAAGCGCCTGGTGCTGATCACCGTTTCCCGGCTGAGGAACCAGGTGGTGCGCATCGGGCTGAAATCCAGCTCGTTGAGGTGGCACAGACGCAGGGCCGCCGGCACGTCGGGCTCATCCATGAAACCGAAATGCAGGATCACCCGGAAGAAGCCATCGCCATACACCTCCACCTCGAAGCGTCGGTCCGGCGCTACCCGTGGCTCGTCTTCGCTGACCACCGTGAGCAACACCACCTGCTCGTGCAGCACCTGATTGTGCAGCAGGTTATGCAGCAGCGCATGCGGCACCGCATCCGAGCGGGCAGAGAGGAATACCGCCGTGCCCTGGGCGCGGAACGGCGGCTGGCTGCGGATGCTGCCAATGAAGATCGGCAGCGGCAGCGCGGTTTCGTCGAGGCGGTCGACCAACAGCTGGCGGCCGCGCTTCCAGGTGGTCATCAGGGCGAACAGCACGATACCGGCGATCACCGGGAAGGCACCGCCCTGGAAAATCTTCGGCACGTTGGCAGCGAAGAACAGACCGTCAACCAACAGGAAGCCCAGCAGCACCGGAATCGCCAGCCAGCGCGGGGTCTTCCACAGCAACAGCATCACCGCCGCAACCATGATCGTGGTGATCAGCATGGTCCCGGTCACCGCCACGCCATAGGCTGAGGCCAGCGCACCGGACGACTCGAAACCGATCACCAGCAGCACCACCGCGGCCATCAGCGCCCAGTTCACCGCGCCCACGTAGATCTGCCCCTGCTCCTCGCTGGAGGTGTGCTGGATCTGCATGCGCGGAATGTAGCCAAGCTGGATGGCCTGGCGAGTCAGGGAGAAGGCCCCGGAAATCACCGCCTGCGAGGCGATGATGGTGGCCAGGGTGGACAGCCCGACCAGCGGCAGCAAGGCCCAGGATGGCGCCAATAAGTAGAAGGGGTTGCGCGCCGCGGCGGCGTTATCCAGCAACAATGCGCCCTGGCCGAAGTAGTTGAGCACCAGGCCCGGCAGCACCAGGAAGAACCAGGCACGGGCAATCGGCTTGCGGCCGAAGTGGCCCATGTCGGCATACAGCGCCTCGGCGCCGGTCAGCGCCAGCACCACCGCACCGAGAATCGCCACGCCCATGCCCGGATGGGCGATAAAGAAATGCACACACCAGTAAGGGTTGAGCGCCTGCAGCACCTCAGGGCGCTGGGAAATGCCATACACGCCCAAGGCACCCAGCACACTGAACCACAGCACCATCACCGGGCCGAACAGGATGCCGATGCGGGCCGTGCCGTGCTTCTGGATCAGAAACAGGCCGACCAGCAGGATCAGCGACAGCGGCACCACCCAGTGCTCGACCCCGTCGAAGGCCACTTCCAGCCCCTCCACCGCCGAGAGCACGGAAATCGCCGGAGTGATCATGCTGTCGCCATAGAACAGCGCCGCGCCGAACAGGCCACACAGCACCATCAGCCGGCTCAGCCGCGGATAGGGCGCCGTGGCTCGCCGAGCCAGGGCCAGCAGCGCCATTGCCCCGCCCTCGCCCTGGTTGTCGGCGCGCAGGATGAACAGCACGTACTTGATCGAGACCACCCAGATCAGCGACCAGAAGATCAGCGAGAGAACGCCGAGCACCCCTTCCATGTTGGTCTGCACGCCATAATGGCCGGCAAAAACCTCCTTGAGTGTGTACAGCGGGCTGGTGCCGATATCGCCGTACACCACCCCCGCAGCGGCAACCAGTAAACCGATGCCACCCGCCGCACCGTGTGCAGGCGCTTGCTGATCCGTACTGACAACACTCATTGAAAACAGGCCCCTCAGCGGAAATGGCGCGAATGCTGCGCCTGGCAATCAACGAAAACAAGCCCCGGCTCGAGATCACGAACATCGGCTAGCGCTGGTCAAGCACGTTGCCTGCCGCTAGAATTGCGCACTTTTTGATCAGAGGCGCCGTTAGCGCGCCCTTAGAGGTTAGCCGCATGTCCACCGCCACACCGAAAGTCGGCTTCGTCAGCCTGGGCTGCCCCAAGGCCACCGTCGACTCCGAACGCATCCTCACCCAGCTGCGCATGGAAGGTTACGAGATCGTACCGACCTACGAGGATGCCGACGTCGTGGTGGTCAACACCTGCGGCTTCATCGACAGCGCCAAGGCCGAATCCCTCGAAGTGATCGGTGAAGCCATCGCCGAAAACGGCAAGGTCATCGTCACCGGCTGCATGGGCGTGGACGAAGGCAACATCCGCAACGTACACCCCAGCGTACTGGCCGTTACCGGTCCGCAGCAGTACGAGCAGGTGGTCAACGCAGTGCACGAGGTGATCCCGCCTACCACCTCCCACAACCCGCTGATCGACCTGGTGCCACCGCAAGGCATCAAGCTGACCCCGCGCCACTACGCCTACCTGAAGATTTCCGAAGGCTGCAACCACACCTGCAGCTTCTGCATCATCCCGTCCATGCGCGGCAAGCTGGTCAGCCGCCCGGTCGGCGACGTGCTCAGCGAAGCCGAGCGCCTGGTCAAGGCCGGCGTCAAGGAGCTGCTGGTAATCAGCCAGGACACCAGCGCCTATGGCGTCGACGTCAAATACAAGACCGACTTCTGGAACGGCCAGCCGGTGAAAACCCGCATGCTGGAGCTGTGCGAAGCGCTCTCGTCGATGGGCGTGTGGGTACGCCTGCACTACGTCTACCCCTACCCCAACGTCGACCACGTCATCCCGCTGATGGCCGCCGGCAAACTGCTGCCCTACCTGGACATCCCCTTCCAACACGCCAGCCCGAAAGTGCTCAAGGCCATGAAACGCCCGGCCTTCGAAGACAAGACCCTGGCGCGCATCCAGCAATGGCGCGAAATCTGCCCCGAGCTGACCATCCGCTCGACCTTCATCGTCGGCTTCCCTGGCGAAACCGAAGAAGACTTCCAGTACCTGCTCGACTGGCTGACCGAAGCCCAGCTCGACCGCGTTGGCTGCTTCCAGTACTCGCCGGTAGACGGCGCGCCGGCCAATGACCTGGACCTGGACATCGTCCCCGACGACGTCAAGCAAGACCGCTGGGAGCGCTTCATGGCCCACCAGCAGGCCATCAGCGCCGCGCGCCTGCAACTGAAGATCGGCCGCGAGATCGAAGTGCTGATCGACGAAGTGGATCACGAAGGCGCCGTCGGCCGCTCCTACGCCGACGCCCCGGAAATCGACGGCAGCGTGTTCATCGACACCACCACCGTGAAGCCCGGCGACAAGATCATGGTGCGCGTCACCGATGCCGACGAGTACGACCTGTGGGCCGAGCCGGTCTGATCCTGGCGTTGTTAAAAAGCCCCGCCAGTGCGGGGCTTTTTTATGTGTGATCCAACGGACTGATAACGCCCAGACCGCCACGGTTGAGCACGTGCGTATATATCTGCGTGGTTTTCACATCCGCATGCCCGAGTAACTCCTGAACCGTGCGGATATCCTGGCCGCTCTCCAACAGATGCGTGGCAAAGGAATGCCGAAAGGTGTGCGGTGTAGCGTGCTTGATCAGGCCAGCACGCCTGCTCGCCTCACGCACCGCACGCTGAATGGTCTTCTCGTGCAGATGGTGGCGAAAGATCCCATCCGAACGCGGATCCTTCGAACGATTGATCGAGGGAAAGACAAACTGCCAGCCCCACTCCGCCGCCGCATTGGGGTATTTGCGCGCCAGCGCGAACGGCAGATTCGCCCGCCCAAACCCCTCCAGCAGATCACGCTGATGCAAGGCTTCCACCTTGAGCAGGTGCGCTTGCAGCGGCTCGATCAGGCGCCGCGGCAGCATAGTCACCCGGTCCTTCTGCCCCTTGCCATCACGCACCAGAATCTCGCCCCTGGCGAAATCCACGTCCTTGACCCGCAAACGCAACGCCTCCAACAACCGTAGCCCGGCTCCATACAACAATGTGGCGACGATCCAGCGCACCCCCACCAACTGCTCCAGCACCCGCGCCACTTCATCGCGGGTCAACACCACCGGTAAGTGCACAGGTTTCTTCGCCCGCACAACGCCATCAAGCCAGGGCAGCTCGACCTTCAACACCTCTTTATAGAGAAACAGCAACGCGGCCAACGCCTGATTCTGCGTAGAGCCCGATACGTTGCGCTTGACCGCCAGATGGGTCAGAAAGGCCTCTATTTCCGCCGCCCCCATCTCCTGCGGGTGGCGATACTGGTGAAAGCGGATATAGCGCTTCACCCACTCGGCATAGACAGCTTCGGTACGGATGGAATAGTTTCTTAATCGAATCTGCTGACGCACCTGCGTCAGCAGCTTGGGCTTGCCGTCGTCCATGTCGCTTTCTCCCAAAGGTCAGTCGCGTTCCTCGCGACCACCTCCAAGCTAGACAAGGACTTGCAACACGACAAGGAACGTTATCCGACACCACTCGGATGTTATGCGACAGCGATGTCGCCTAATAATAGTTAGGCGTTATTCATTTTGAGGTTGCGCGCCAATATGGAAGTTGCGTCAGTCACCGAACATTCGGCATTTATTCCACAGAAATTGCGTTACTCGGTAGTTCGCCGTCAGGCCCGTGCAGGCTCTCGCCCGGTCGCCGCCCTGGCTGGCGCACAATCGCCGTGCACAAGTGCTTTCCCGATACGCACTAAGCGCTTGAATCTCCGCAGCGGCTCGGTCATCGTGCCGCAATCAACACCACAGCGGCCCCGGCGTCTTCGCCTAACAAACGGTTCAAGTCATTCGCTTCGCTCACTGGGACAACCAAAAGCTGCGCTTTTAAGCGCGGTTGCCCCTTAACCTGAACGTTATGCACAAGCGCTCAAGGCAGCAACATGGCAAATAGCTGGAACATCCCAAGCTGGCTCGAAAAGGAAGTCCGTGAACGGGACAAGAAATGCGTTTATTGCGGCGTAGAATTCACATCCTCCAAGATCTCAAAGAAGACGTGCGCCAGCTGGGAGCACATAATCAATGACGCAAAGATAATTACCCGAGAAAACATCTCGCTATGCTGCTGCTCATGCAATGCAAGCAAAGGGCCAAAACAATTATCAAACTGGCTTGAATCCAAGTACTGCACTGATCGTGGAATCAACAAACAATCCGTAGCCCCCATAATTCAAAATGCCATTGAAAACGGGTTGTAGCATGCGCATAACAATTGGTTCAAAGCGCTCGCTTCGCTCACTGGGACCGGCTAAAGCCGGCCCCTTAACCAAACGTTAGGCATTGAGGAAGTATGGATAACCTACAAATATCAATAATAATTGGTGTGATTTCAGGCTTAGCTACAAGTGCAATTGGCTTGGTTATACGTAGTCTGTGGATTAACTCAATAAAACCAGCATATGAAAACACCATATACCGCGACGCAAAGATTGAAGGGAAGTGGCACGGCATAATGGTATTTGAATACGACGACAATCTAGACGAACACAAAAACTCCGGAACAAATGAATATATTATGGAAGTTTATCGCCAAGGGCATAGCATATCTGGCATGTTTTTAGGCACATCAGGAGGAGATGAAGGACGTGTATTTGATATATCAGGCTCCTTTAGAAACTTGATTTTTACAACAATTTTTGAGTCAAAAAATAAGCAATGCATTGAACGCGGCACATTAAACCTTATGCTTAAAAGCAATGGTTCAAGACTCGAAGGCTTCTACACAAATTATGAAGATGACACGCATTCTATATTTGCTCAGAAAATTGTGTTCTCGCGCAACAATGCCTAACAAGTGGTTCAAGCCACTCGCTTCGCTCGCTCGGGACCGGCTAAAGCCGGCCCCTTAACCAAACGTTAGCAGTCAATCATGAAAAGCATCGGCATCCCACTTCAGTACGCATGCTTTATATGCCGAAAGAGTTTTAAACGACCTCAATTCTCTGCAGGTCATAGCCAGTTCATGACCTCTGAACAAAAGCGGGGTCAAGCCA
>JBOFCR010000185.1:0-23402 GCA_051646165.1 Pseudomonas sp.
CGAAATACAGCGGCAACTCGGGGAAGCGCTGCTCCAGCTCGTCGGCGATGGCGACCAGCTCGTCGAGCGCGGCATGCACATCGGCCGGCGCCTCGACCAGGCAGGCCTGGGCCAGCTCCAGCACCTCGCGACCTCCACACAGCTCGGCGAGCGCGCGCAGCATCGATGCCAGGGCCGGCTCGACTTGCTCGGTCAGCGCCGCCACTTCATCCACGGCCTTGCGCTGCAGGGCGTCGAACAGCTGCTGCTCGACTTCACCGGACAGTTCGGCGGCACGCGCCAGGCCGCGGTAGATACCGACATGACCGAGGTCCATGTGCACATCCGGCACACGAGCCAGCTCGAGCATGTCGAGCATCAGGCTGATCACCTCCACGTCGCTGGCCGGGCTGGCATCGCCGTACAGCTCGGCACCCAGCTGGATCGGGCTGCGCGAGGTGGACAGCGCACGCGGCCTGGCATGCAGCACGCTACCGGCATAGCACAGCCGGCTCGGCCCTTCGCGGCGCAGGGTGTGGGCGTCGATGCGCGCCACCTGCGGCGTGATATCGGCACGGAAGCCCATCAGGCGGCCGGACTCGGGATCGGTCACCTTGAAGGTACGCAGATCCAGATCCTGGCCAGCTCCGGTGAGCAGGGATTCGAGGTATTCGATGTGTGGGGTGACGACAAATTCGTAACCCCAGCGCTGGAACAGATCCAGCACCTGGCGGCGTGCCGCCTCGATGCGCGCCGCTTCCGGCGGCAGAACTTCTTCGATGCCATCTGGCAGCAGCCAGCGGTCTACCGTTGCCATTTCGCCATTCCCCTCTCGGTACGGGCGGCAAGCCTTCAGTGAAGCAGATACAGGAGGGCGGTCCCCAGCAACATGCTGGTCAACCCCATCAGGCGCAGGCGGCGGTCAGGCAACTGCACAAGCTGTGCGAGCACTGCGCGCCACTGCCGGGGATAGAGGAAGGGCAAGACGCCTTCCAGCACCAACACCAGGCACAACGCGATACCGAATTCCTGCAACATGATTCCCGCAGACGCAAAAAAGCCGGGCTGTTTACCCGGCTGACCCATGATAACACGTTTTCCCCGGCGGTCACCCCGACGGGCCGAACGGCCACGTCGGGAGTCCCGAAATCAGGGCTTGGACTGCTGCAGATAACGGAAGAATTCGCTCTCCGGATCCAGCACCAGCACGTCACCCTTGCTGGAGAAGCTGTCGCGGTAGGCACCCAGGCTACGGTGGAACGCGTAGAACTCGGCGTCCTGGCTGTAAGCCTTGGCATAGATGGACGCCGCACGGGCATCGCCATCGCCGCGCACCTCTTCCGCCTCGCGATAGGCCTCGGCGAGGATCACGCGCTTCTGCCGGTCGGCATCGGCACGAATACCTTCGGCCAGCTCCTTGCCCTTGGCGCGGTGCTCACGGGCCTCACGCTCACGCTCGGAGCCCATGCGGTCGAACACGCTGCGATAGACTTCCTTCGGCAGGTCGATGGACTTGACCCGCACATCCACCACCTCGATGCCCAACTCCTTCTGCGCCATGCCATTCAGCGACTTGGTGATGGCCGCCATCAGCGCATCGCGCTCACCGGACACCACCTCATGCAGCGAACGGGTACCGAACTGGTTGGACAGCGCGGAAACCAGGCGCTGCGACAGACGGTCGTCGGCAATCTGCTTCTCGCCAGAGGTCGCGGTATAGAAGCGCTCGGCATCGGCCACGCGCCACTTGGCGTAGGCATCCACCATCACCGCTTTCTTCTCCAGCGTCAGCACGCGCTGAATCGGCGACTCCAGGGTCAGCAGGCGTGCATCGAACTTGCGCACCTTGTTGACCCCGGGAATCTTCACATGCAGCCCAGGCTGCACATCGGCCTCCTGGATCTTACCGAACTGCAGCAGTACGGCTTTTTCCGTCTGACTGACGATGTAAAAGCAGTTCCACGCCAGCAGAGCGACAATCACACCCCCGATCAGGGCAAACAGCGATTTATTGCTCATCAGCGGCTCTCCCTCGTACGCAGATCGCGCTCGACGCCGTTGATGATGCGGCTACTGCCATCACCAGTGGTCGCCGGCGCACTGCTCGCACCTGCCGGGTTGTTGCGCCCGTCGATCATCTTGTCCAGCGGCAGATAGAGCAGATTGTTCTGCCCGGCCTTGCCGGTCACCAGCACCTTGCTGGTATTGCTGAAGACCTGCTGCATGGTGTCCAGGTAGAGACGCTGACGGGTCACTTCCGGCGCCTTGCGGTACTCGGTGACCAGCTTGGTGAAGCGATCCGCCTCACCCTGGGCACGCGCGACCACTTCATCGCGGTAGCCATTGGCATCCTCGATGATGCGCTGGGCCTGACCACGCGCCTCGGGCACCACGCCATTGGCATAGCTTTCCGCCTGGTTCTTCTCGCGCTGCTCGTCTTCACGGGCACGGATCACGTCGTCGAAGGCATCCTTGACCTCGGCCGGAGCCGTGGCGCGCTGGATGTTGACCTGGGTAACGATGATCCCGGTGCCGTAGTTGTCGAGGAAGTCCTGCAGACGCTTGCTGACCTGAAGCCCCATCTGCTCACGACCGAGGGTGATCACCTCATCCATCGAGGTAGAGCCGGCGACATGGCGCAAGGCGCTCTCGGTGGCGTGCTGCAGGCTGACCTCAGGCTGGTCGACGTTGAGCACGAAGTCCTTGAGGTTGCTGATTTTGTACTGCACGGTCAGCGGCACCTCGACGATGTTCTCGTCCTCGGTGAGCATCTGCCCCTGCTTGGAGAAGCTCCGCTCGCGGGTCACGTTCTCCTGGAACTTCTTGTCGAAGGGCGGGAAATAGATATTCAAGCCCTGGCCCACGGTCTCGTGGTACTTACCGAGACGCAGGATAACCGCCTGCTCCTGGGCATCGACGATATAGATGGCATTCCACAGCCAGACCGCCAGCAGCAGGAGCAGACCGATGCCCAGCAGGCCGAAGCCTCCACCCTGGCTGTCGCCACGTTTCTTGCCGCCGCCGAAGATGCCATTGAGGCTCTCCTGCAGTTTGCGGAAGGCTTCGTCGAGATCCGGCGGGCCCTGCCGGCCACCGCCTTTGCGGCCGCCCCAGGGATCCTGATTGTTCGAGTTGCCACCCGGCTCATTCCAAGCCATAGCGCTCTCCATCTGATAAAGCAAAGACGCGCCCACGGCGCGCCGGCCCATGCTACAGAATGCCTGCCGTCCGCCGCAAAAGCGACGGCGCGGGCTTTATTGCAAAGTGTGTTGCGCGAGGAATTCCTGCGGCTGCATACCTTCACGACTGACCAGCCGATTCAGCTCGACGCGCGGCAGGCGGATAGCCAACAGAATGGCACCCTCTTCGTCATGCTCCTCGCCCTGCACCGCGTTCAGCGCGAAGAACCCGGCACGCAGCCGCCCCAGGCGTTGCGGCAGACGCAGCGTACCAACGAACAGATCCTCGCCCAGCAATTCGGCCACCGCCTGGCGCAGCAGCTCCAGACCCTTGCCATCACGCGCCGACAGCCACACGCGCACCGGCTTGCCGTCGCCATCACGCTGGATCTGCGGCTCGACGCCTTCCAGCAGGTCGATTTTGTTGTACACCTCGAGCATCGGCAGCTCGTTGGCGCCAATCTCGCCCAGCACGGCCATGACCTGCTCGATCTGCTGATCGCGCTCCGGCTCGTGGGCATCGATCACGTGCAGCAGCAGGTCGGAGTTGCTCGACTCTTCCAGGGTGGCGCGGAAGGCCTCCACCAGCTTGTGCGGCAAGTGACGGATGAAACCCACGGTATCAGCCAGCACCACCGGCCCCAGGTCATCCAGCTCGAGACGACGCAAAGTCGGATCAAGGGTGGCGAACAACTGGTCGGCGGCATACACCTCGGAGGCGGTCAGCGCATTGAACAGGGTCGATTTGCCGGCGTTGGTATAGCCAACCAGGGAGACGGACGGGATGTCCGCGCGCTTGCGCCCGCGCCGTGCCTGCTCGCGCTGGCTGCGCACCTTGTCCAGGCGTTGCTTGATCTGACGGACACGCACGCGCAACAGGCGGCGGTCGGTTTCCAGCTGGGTCTCACCCGGGCCGCGCAGGCCGATACCGCCCTTCTGCCGCTCCAGGTGGGTCCAGCCGCGCACCAGACGCGTGCTCATGTGGTTGAGCTGGGCCAGCTCGACCTGCAGCTTGCCTTCATGGGTACGCGCGCGCTGGGCAAAAATATCGAGAATCAGACCGGTACGGTCGAGCACCCGGCACTCGAAGGCACGCTCGAGGTTGCGCTCCTGGCTGGGTGTGAGGATATGGTTGAAGATGACCAGATCGACCGCTTCGGCCCTGACCAGATCGCGCAACTCTTCGACCTTGCCGCTGCCGACCAGATACTTGGCGGTCGGCATATGACGCGGCACTGTGACGAAAGCCACCGCATCCGCACCGGCTGAAAGAGCCAGCTCGCGGAACTCCTGCGGATCTTCGCGCGCCTCGGGATTCTGGCCTTCCAGATGAACGAGGATGGCCCGTTCACCACCACCGTGGCGCTCAAAGAACAAGACAGACTCCCGTCAAATGTTGCCCGGCTCGGCTTGCTCGCCTTCGGTGGCGCTCGGCAGTCGCACGGGACGGCTCGGCACTACAGTGGAAATGGCGTGTTTGTAGACCATCTGGCTGACAGTGTTCTTCAGCAAAATCACGAACTGGTCGAAGGATTCGATCTGACCTTGCAGCTTGATGCCGTTAACCAGATAAATGGAAACCGGTACGCGTTCCTTACGCAGGGTATTCAGGTAAGGGTCTTGTAGCGAATGCCCTTTTGACATGTGCCGCACTCCTGTAGGGGTCTAAAAGTAATAATGCAAAAATGGCTTTGTATGCCGAATCAGCCTTGAAAACCAAGGATAGACGGCGAATTGGCAGGTCTCATCACAATATGGAGACCGCCTTGAGGTATTTCAAGGTACGCGACAGATTGTCATTGGCCTGACTGTCCAGCCATTCCAGCGCTGTCCAGCTACGCAGCCAGGTGAACTGGCGCTTGGCCAGCTGGCGTGTGGCGATGATCCCCCGCTCCGCCATGTCCTCGCGGCCGAGGCGCCCGTCCAGGTAATCCCACACCTGGCGGTAGCCCACCGCGCGGATCGACGGCAATCCCGCATGCAGGTCGCCCCGCACGCGCAACGCTTCGACCTCTTCGACGAAGCCCTGTTCCAGCATCAGGTGAAAACGTTGCGCGATACGCGCGTGAAGCACCTGTCGCTGCGCCGGAGCTATGGCGAATTGCGCCACAGTATAAGGCAAATGTGCCATTCCCGGCGTGTCTAAACCGCTATTTTGCGCGGCCTGGCGCTGCCGGTGGGCGGTCATGCTCAAGCCGCTGACGTGATAGACCTCCAGCGCCCGGGTCAGGCGCTGCGGATCATTGGGGTGAATCCGCGCCGCCGACTCGGGATCGACCACGGCCAGCTCGCGGTGCAGCACCTCCCAGCCCTCGACCGCCGCCCGCGCCTCCAGCTCGGCACGCACCGCTGGGTCGGCACCGGGCATGTCGGCCAGGCCTTCCAGCAATGCCTTGAAATACAACATGGTGCCGCCGACCAGCAGTGGGATGCGCCCGCGCGCGGTGATTTCGGCCATGGCCGCCAGGGCGTCGGCGCGGAACTCGGCCGCCGAATAGCTCTCGGCCGGGTCGCGGATATCGATCAGCCGATGCGGGTAACGCTCGAGGGTGGCGCGATCCGGCTTGGCCGTGCCGATGTCCATGCCGCGGTAGATCAGCGCCGAGTCCACGCTGACCAGCTCGCAGGGCAGCGCATCCGCCAGTTCCAGGGCCATGTCGGTCTTGCCGGCGGCGGTCGGGCCCATCAGAAAGATGGCGGGAGGCAGGTGTTGCGACATCGAAAGAGGCGCTCCAGGCGCAATGGGCGTCGGTTTAGCGGCCGCGCAGGAACAGCTTGTCGAGATCGTCCATGCCCAGCTGGGTCCAGGTCGGACGGCCATGGTTGCACTGGCCGCTACGCTCGGTCTGCTCCATGTCGCGCAGCAGGCCGTTCATCTCGGGGAGGGTCAGGCGCCGGTTAGCGCGCACCGCACCGTGGCAGGCCATGGTCGCCAGCAGCTCGTTGAGATGGGCCTGGATGCGGTCGCTGCTGCCGTACTCCAGCAGATCGGCGAGTACATCGCGCACCAGTTGAGTGGCTTCGGCCTGTTTGAGCAAGGCCGGAATCTGGCGGATCGCCAGGCTCTCCTCGCCCAGGCGCTGCAGCTCAAAGCCCAGGCGCTGGAACCAGTCGCCATGCTCTTCGGCGCAATCGGCCTCGCGCTGGCTCAGGGCGATGGACTCCGGCACCAGCAGCGGCTGGCCGCGCAGGCCCTCGCAGGCCATGGCGGTCTTCAGGCGCTCGTAGGTGATCCGCTCATGGGCCGCGTGCATGTCCACCAGCACCATGCCCTGGGCATTCTCGGCGAGGATATACACGCCCTTGAGCTGGGCCAGGGCGTAGCCCAGCGGCGGGATATCGCCCTGGGTCTGCGGCAACCCGGCCGGAACGGTGGCCTCGGGCAGCGGCGCGAGATATTCGCGATAAGCCCCCTGCGCCTCGGCAGCGGGTACGAAAGCATCGGGACGCGGCGCCTGGTAGCCGGCACCCGGAGAGCGCCATACCGAGCTCGGCGCCGCCGGCTGCTCCAGTACACTGGCCGCCAGCCCCATCTCACCCTGCGGGCCGAACTCGCCGGCCGCCTGGCCGCTCGCACGGACCATCTGGCTGACCGCCGCCGGGGCCGCCAGCTGGTCTTCCGGACGCACCTCGCCGAGGGCGCGGTGCAGGGTGCCATAGAGAAAGTCATGCACCATGCGGCTGTCGCGGAAGCGCACTTCGTGCTTGGTCGGGTGCACGTTGACGTCGACCACGCTCGGGTCGATCTCGAGGAACAGCACAAAAGTCGGGTGCCGACCGTTGAACAGCACGTCGCGGTAGGCCTGGCGCACCGCGTGGGCGACCAGCTTGTCGCGCACCATGCGGCCGTTGACGTAGAAGTACTGCAGGTCGGCCTGGCTGCGCGAGAAGGTCGGCAGGCCGACCCAGCCCCACAGACGCAAGCCGCTGCGCTCCACCTCGATCGGCAACGCCTGCTCGAGGAAGGCCGGACCACAGACGCTGGCCACGCGGCGCGCGCGACTGATCTCGTCCGGCGCCTCGTGCAGGGCGAACACAGTCTTGGCGTTGTGGCGCAGGTGGAACGCCACGTCGAAGCGGGCCAGGGCCAGCTTCTTGATCACATCCTGCAGGTAGTCGAATTCGGTGCGCTCGGTGCGCAGGAACTTGCGCCGCGCCGGGGTATTGAAGAACAGGTCACGCACTTCCACCGAGGTACCGACCGGATGCGCCGCAGGCTGCACCCGCGCCTGCATGTCGCGACCTTCGGTTTCCACCTGCCAGGCCTGTTCGGCGTCGGCAGTGCGCGAGGTCATGGTCAGGCGCGCCACCGAGCTGATCGAAGCCAGCGCCTCACCACGGAAGCCCAGGCTGATCACGCTTTCCAGATCTTCCAGCTCGCGAATCTTGCTGGTGGCGTGGCGTGCCAGGGCCAGCGGCAGGTCATCGGCAGGAATACCGCCGCCGTCGTCGCGCACCCGCAGCAGCTTGATACCGCCCTGCTCGACTTCCACGTCGATGCGTCGCGCGCCGGCGTCCAGGCTGTTTTCCAGCAGTTCCTTGATCACCGAAGCCGGCCGCTCGACCACTTCGCCGGCGGCAATCTGGTTGGCCAGCCGCGGACTCAGCAGCTGGATGCGCGATCCTCCACTCATGGCTGTGCCGCCAGCGCCGTGGCCGGGATGTTCAAGGTCTGACCGACCTTGATGGTATCGCTCTTCAGCGAATTGGCGCTGCGCAGCGAAGCCAGGCTGACCTGGTAGCGCTGAGCGATCAGCGCCAGGCTTTCGCCCGAGCTGACCACATGATCACGCGGCCCCGGAGCGATCTGCCCGGAATCACGCAGCCAGGCGATATAAGTGCCCGGCGGCGGATTCTGCTGGAAGAACTGGCGTACGCCAGCAGTGATCGAGCGCGCCAGGGCCTGCTGGTGGCTGCTGCTGGACAACTTCTTGGCTTCATTGGGGTTGGAGATGAAGCCGGTTTCCACCAGGATCGACGGGATGTCCGGAGACTTCAGCACCATGAAGCCGGCCTGCTCGACGCGGCGCTTGTGCAGCGGGGTGACGCCACCGACATGGCTGAGCACCTTCTGCCCGACATTGAGGCTGGACGACAGCGAGGCAGTCATCGACAGGTCGAGCAGCACACCGGCGAGCATGCGGTCCTTGTCGTCCAAACTGACGTTGCCGGCCCCGCCGATCAGGTCGGACTGGTTCTCGCTGTCGGCCAGCCAGCGCGCGGTTTCCGAAGTAGCGCCACGTTCCGACAAGGCGAATACCGAGGCACCGAATGCCGCGGCACGCGGGGCGGCGTCGGCATGAATGGAGACAAACAGGTCGGCGCCTTTCTTGCGGGCGATCTCAGTGCGTTTGCGCAGCGGGATGAAGTAGTCGCCGGTACGCACCAGCTCGCCGCGGAAGCCCTTCTCGTTGTTGATCTGCCGTTGCAGCTCCTTGGCGATGGCCAGGGTCACGTTCTTTTCGAACACGCTGCGGTTGGGGCCGAGGGCGCCCGGATCTTCGCCACCGTGGCCGGCGTCGATGGCCACCACGATGTCACGCTTGCCGCCCGGTACCGGCGGCAGTTTGTTTGGCGCCTGGCTCGGCACACTCGACTGCACGGCAGGCTGGCTCGGCGTGGTCGCCGGCAGAGTGGCGACGGCCGGCACACTTGGCGGCGTATCGTCGGCATCGGCGGCGCCCTGGTCATAGAGGTCGACCACCAGGCGATTGCCGTACTGCTGATTGGGCGCCAGGGTGAAGCTTTTCGGCGTGACCGAGGCGGAAAGATCGATGACCAGGCGCAGGTCGGTCGGGGTGCGCTGCGCCGAGCGGATGCCGGTGATCGGGGTATTGCTCAGCGACAGCTTGTCCAGCGGCGCCGACATCTGCGCGCCGTTGACGTCGATGACGATGCGGTTGGGCGCGGCCAGGGTGAACACACTGTGCTGCACCGGGCCGGACAGGTCGAATACCAGGCGGGTGTTATCCGGCGCGCGCCACAAGCGCACGCTGCGCACTTCCGTGGCGGCCAGCACATCGGCGGCCAAAGCGGCCAGCACAATTCCGATACCGCCAAACAGCGCACGCAGGCGCATACCTTTCCCCATTTTTCTATACAGACTCTTATAAGGCAGCACACCAAGCTTCAGCGCGAGCACTGTGCGGCTGCAACAGCAGCGCACGGCCGGCGCCTTGCGGGCTTATGGTAATGGTCAGGTCGGCCTTTGGCAAAACGCCGGCGCCGCGCTGCGGCCACTCGATCAGGCACAGGGCATCGTCTTCGAAGTAGTCGCGGATGCCGAGGAACTCCAGCTCTTCCGGATCGGCCAGGCGATACAGGTCGAAGTGATAGGCGCGCGCGTCGCCCAGCTCGTAGGGTTCGACCAGGGTGAAGGTCGGGCTTTTCACCGCGCCGGCATGGCCCAGGCCACGAATAATGCCGCGCGACAGGGTGGTCTTGCCGGCGCCCAGGTCGCCATGCAGGAAGATCACCCCATGCCCACCGGTGGCCGTGGCCAGGCGCGCGCCCAGGGCCAGCATGGCCTCTTCGCCCTCGGCATATAAGGTCACTGCAGACATGGGGCATGCTCCTCGAGCAACTGACGAATGGTCGGAATCAGATCACTGGCCGCCAGCCCGCGCCCGTTTACCGCGAGCTGCTGACCGGCACTGGCATGCAGCCTGACCGCCAGTGCGGCAGCCGCGAACGCATCGAGCCCCTGGCCGCGCAAGGCGCCGATCAATCCAGCCAGTACATCGCCCAGGCCGGCACCGGCCATGGCCGGGTGGCCGCGATCGCACAGCCGCAGACGACCGTCCGGCGCGGCGATCAGGCTGCCGGCGCCCTTGAGCACCACCACGGCCTGGTATTTCTGCGCCAGGGCCAGGGCCGCAGCCGGGCGATCGGCCTGCACCTCGGCGGTGCCGCAGCCAAGCAGACGTGCAGCCTCGCCGGGATGCGGAGTCAGTACGCAGTCCGCCGGCAGCTGCACCGCGCCGGCCGCCAGCAGATTGAGCGCATCGGCATCCCATACCTGCGGACGCGGACTGGCCGCCACCGCGCTGAGCAGGCTGCGCCCCCAGGCCTGCTGGCCGAGGCCGGGGCCGACCACCAGCACATCGGCCTGGGCACACAGCGGCGGCAATTGATAGGTGGAGTCGGTGGCCACGCACATGACTTCCGGGCAACGCGCCAGGCTGGCGCCCACATGCTCGCCACGGGTCGCCAGCGAGACCAGCCCGGCGCCGGCACGCAAGGCACTGTGCGCCGCCAGCAGGGCCGCGCCGCCGAAGCCACGATCACCACCGACTACCAGCACATGGCCGAACAGGCCCTTGTGTGCCGTGCGCGAGCGCGGTGCCAGTCGTGGCAACGCACTACCGGCCAGGCGCAACGCCGTATAGGCCTGCGTTGTCAGCAGGTGCGGATCGGCCTGCAGATCGTCGAACACCAGCTCGCCCACCCAGTCCGGCGCATCGCCGGTAAACAGGCCGAGCTTGAGGCCTATAAAGCTGACGGTCAGGTCGGCACGCACCGCCTGCTCGGCAACCAGGCCGTTGTCGGCATTCAGCCCTGAGGGAAGATCCAGCGCCAGCACCGGCAAGCTGCTGCCGTTGATGCGCTCGATGGCCTCGGTATAGGGCGCGCGCAAGGCGCCCTGGAAACCGGTGCCGAGCAGGCCGTCGACCAGCACGCCACGCAGCTCGGCGGCGCCGCTCCAGGCCTCGACCACCACGCCGGCCGCCAACGCAGCCTGACGGGCCGTCGCCGCATCGCCTGCCAGCCTGCCCACCGCGCCTACCGCCAGCACCCGCACCGCCCAACCGGCCTTGCGCGCCAGTTCGGCGACCAGATAGCCGTCACCGGCGTTATTGCCGGCACCGGCCAGCACGGTGATTTCGCCAGCCTGCGGCCAGCGCCGGCGCAGGGCGCGCCAAGCGGCATGGGCGGCGTGCTGCATCAGTGCAAAACCGGGCGTGCCGGCGGCGATCAGGCGCGCATCCAGCTCGCGCACCTGGGCGGCGGTGTACAACGGCAGGGGGAGATTATCTTCGGCAAGCGACATGGTTCGGCGATTCGGGCTGGGTCTGGCAGAATTATACCCATCTCCCTCCGGTTGCCGCCCAGCATGTCCACTACCCTCCCCGATCTCACGCACCTGGCGCAGTCCATCAAGGACTGGGGGCGCGAGCTGGGCTTCCAGCAGGTCGGCATCACCGACGTGCAGCTGGGCGAGCACGAGCAACATCTGCAGCGCTGGCTGGACGCCGGCTACCAGGGCGAGATGGACTACATGGCCGCCCACGGCAGCAAGCGCTCGCACCCGGACGAACTGGTGCCAGGCACCCTGCGCGTGGTCTCGCTGCGCATGGACTACCTGCCCGGCGACACCCAGATGAGCGAGCGCCTGGCCCAGCCCGAGCACGCCTATGTGTCGCGCTATGCACTGGGCCGCGACTACCACAAGCTGATCCGCAAGCGCCTGCAACAGCTGGCCGAACGCGTGCAGGCGGCCATCGGCCCGTTCGGCTACCGCGCCTTTGTCGACAGCGCCCCCGTGCTGGAAAAGGCCATTGCGGAAAAAGCCGGGCTCGGCTGGATCGGCAAGAACACCCTGGTGCTCAACCGCAAGGCCGGCAGCTGGTTCTTCCTCGGCGAGCTGTTCGTCGACCTGCCGCTGCCGGTAGATGCGCCGCATGCCAGCGAACACTGCGGGCGCTGCAGCGCCTGCCTGGATATCTGCCCGACCAATGCCTTCGTCGGCCCCTATGTGCTGGATGCGCGGCGCTGCATCTCCTACCTGACCATCGAGCTGAAGGGCGCGATTCCGGTCGAGCTACGCGGGTTGATCGGCAACCGCGTGTTCGGTTGCGATGACTGCCAGATCGTCTGCCCGTGGAACCGCTTCGCCCGCCCCACCAGCCAGGGCGACTTCCAGCCGCGCCACGGCCTGGACAACAGCAGCCTGGCCGAGCTGTTCCTGTGGAGCGAGGCAGACTTCCTCAGCCGCACTGAAGGCTCGCCGCTACGCCGCAGCGGCTACGAGAACTGGCTGCGCAACCTGGCCGTGGGCCTGGGTAATGCGCCGTCGAGCATCCCAGTGCTGGAGGCGCTCAAGGCACGCCGCGAACACCCATCCGAGCTGGTGCGCGAGCATGTCGAGTGGGCGCTGGCGCGCCACGAACAAGGCCCGCATCACGCCGGATAACCGCCGCGCGCCCAGGCTGCCCCGCCTGGCGGCATGCGTAGAGCGGGTGCAACCCGCGAACCTGCACGCGGGTTTCACCCGCCCTGCATGGCGCTGCCCATACAAAAAACGCCGCGCCCCGTGAAGGGGTGGCGGCGTTTCTCTCGGCTGTCGGGTACTGCGCTCAGCGAGTCCTTTCAGCTCCGCTCAGACCTTGAGGAAGTGCTGACGGTAATGCTTGAGCTCGGCGATCGACTCGCGGATATCGTCCAGCGCCTGGTGGGTGCCCTGCTTCTGGAACGAATCCTTGACCTGAGGCGCCCACATGCCGGCGAGGATCTTCAGGGTCGATACGTCCAGGTAGCGGTAGTGGAAGTAGGCTTCCAGGTTCTGCATGTACTTGTAGAGGAAGCGCCGATCCTGGCCGATGCTGTTGCCGCAGATCGGCGACTTGCCCTTCGGCACCCACTGCTCGAGGAAGGCGATGGTCTGCGCCTCGGCTTCGGCCGGACCGACCTTGCTCTCGCGCACGCGCTGGGTCAGGCCGCTTTCGCCGTGGGTACGGGTGTTCCACTCGTCCATGCTCGCCAGCAACTCGTCACTCTGGTGCACGGCGATCACCGGGCCTTCGGCGAGGATGTTGAGGTCGCTGTCGGTGACGATGGTGGCCATCTCAATGATGACGTCACGCTCCGGCTCCAGCCCGGTCATTTCCAGGTCGATCCAGATCAGGTTGTTGGGGTTCTGCGGCATGGTCGGCTCCTTCTAGATAGGCGCCAGTTTAGCCGCTCAGAGATGCCAGAGCAGCAAACGTGAATCGCGCCAATCCTGCAGCTCGATGGTTTCCTGTGCCGGCACGCCCGGAATCTCGAAACTATTGCTGATCAGCAGGGCGCCCGAGCTCATTTCGCGGCGCGCTTTCTGCCACAGCTCGGGCATAGGCGCCGGCGAGAGAAAGCAGTACACGGCGTCATAGCCGGACAGATCTTCCTGCCACAGGCTACGGTAGCGCACCCAGCAATTACGGTAAGGCAGGCAGCGCAGCCAGGCGCAGAGGAACACCAGCGGTGCGGTTTCCACCCCGACCAGACGCGCCGCCGGGTAATCGCGAGCCAGCTGCGCCAGGGTGCCGCCCAGGCCGCAGCCGAGATCAACGAAGCGAAAGTCCGCCGGCAGCCCGGCCAGGCGCCCGCTCAGGCGCTGGCGGGTACGCGCGCCACTGAGGTACAGCGGCACCCGCTCGCGAAAGCTGTTCCAGTTGACCAGCAACAGCAGCACAAAGGCGACCAGGAACCACCAGGCCGGCCACTGCCCCGACTGCAGCGCCAGCAGGCCGGGAGCAAAGGCCAGGTTGAGCGGCAGCCACCAGCGCCGCAGGCCCAGCCAGTGGCCGAGCGCGGCCGCCAGCGCACCTTGCAGCACCGCCGCCGCCCAGGGCGTCAGGCGCCAGGCGGCGAGCTGCGCCAGAGTCAGCACCAGCACAGCCAGGGCGGCCAGCGCCAGGATCTGGGCCAACAGCGCCAACAAGGCCGGGTAGCGGGAGCGCAACAGTTCGAACATGACAGCTCGTCGTCGGGAATGATGGCTGCCGTTGTACCAGTTCCCGCCCGGCCACAGCCAGCCACGTGCTAAACTCGCCGCCGTTTTCTCCCCCCGGAAAGGTCATGGCCAAACGCCAACTCACCCGCCGCCAGAACTGGCGCATCGACAAGGTTCAGGAAGAGCGTGCCGCCCGCGCCGCCAAACGCGAATCGCGCATGCTCGAAGAGCTGGAAGGTGGCGACCTCGGCCCGGAACAGACCGGCCTGGTGATCGCCCACTTCGGCGTACAGGTCGAAGTCGAAGCGCTGGAAGGCGAACTGGCCGGCCAGGTACAACGCTGCCACCTGCGCGCCAACCTGCCGACCCTGGTTACCGGCGACCGCGTGGTCTGGCGCGCCGGCAACCAGGGCAACGGGGTGATCGTCGCCCAGTTGCCGCGCACCTCCGAGCTGTGCCGCCCGGACATGCGTGGCGTGCTCAAGCCGGTAGCCGGCAACGTCGACCTGATCGTCATCGTCTTCGCCCCGCTGCCGCATGCCCACGCCAACCTGATCGACCGCTACCTGATCGCCGCCGAGCACGCCGGCATCCAGCCGCAGCTGCTGCTGAACAAGGCCGACCTGGTCGATGCGGAAAACTCCGAGCACCTCAACGGCCTGCTCACCACCTACCGCCAGCTGGGCTACCCGCTGCTGGAAGTGTCGGCCCACGACGGCGCCGGCATGGACGTACTACGGACGCGCCTGGATGGGCATGTCAGTGTGTTCGTCGGCCAGTCCGGGGTCGGCAAGTCGTCGCTGGTCAACAGCCTGCTGCCGGGCGTGGATACCCGGGTCGGGCCGCTGTCGGAAGTCACCGGCAAGGGCACCCACACCACCACCACGGCACGACTGTTCCACTTCCCCGGCGGCGGCGAGTTGATCGACTCGCCCGGCATCCGCGAGTTCGGCCTCGGCCATGTCAGCCGTGACGACGTCGAAGCCGGCTTCATCGAGTTCCGCGATCTGCTCGGCACCTGCCGTTTCCGCGACTGCAAGCACGACCGCGAGCCCGGCTGCGCGCTGCTCAAGGCCCTGGAAGATGGCCGCATCCAGCCGCAGCGAATGGCCAGCTACCGACATATCCTGGCCAGCCTGCCAACTGCCGAGTACTGAGCCAGCGCCCTGCCGAAACAACAAGGCCGCGATGATCGCGGCCTTGTGCATTGCGGGGCAGGTTATTCCTGGGGCTCGTCGAACTGGAGCGCGCCGTCTTCGAAGATATTCAGCTTCTGGCGCAACTCGTCCGGTTGCGCCGGCGCATTCGGGTCGGGCGCCGGAGCAGGTGCCGGCAGACCCTCGATAGCCGGCGCATCGGGCTCGGCAGCTCCGGCCTCGCCAGCGCCTTGCGAGCCCTCGATGGCGCGCTGGGCCTTCTTGGTCAGGACGATGATGTCGATGCGCCGGTTCACCGGATTGAGCGGGTCGTTACGGTCGAACAGCGCCGACGAGGCATAGCCAACCACCCGCGCCACCCGCTCGTCCGGGTAACCACCCGCGACCAGGGCGCGCCGTGCGGAGTTGGCGCGATTGGCCGACAACTCCCAGTTGCCAAACTCGGCCTGACCGGCAAACGGCTTGGCATCAGTATGGCCGCTGACGCTGATCTTGTTCGGCACGGCCTTGATGGTCTCGGCGAGGATCAGCAGGATGTCCTCGAAGTACGGTTGCAGACGGGCGCTGCCGAGATCGAACATCGGTCGGTTCTCAGCATCCATGATCTGGATACGCAGGCCGTCCTGGGTAATCTCGAAGAGGATCTGATCCTTGAATTTCTGCAGCTGCGGATTCTCGTCGACCTTGGTCTGCAGCTCCTGCAGAAGCATCTCCAGGCGCTCCTGCTCAACCTGCTCGGCAAGCTGCTCGGCCTGCTTGGCCTCTAACTGCTCAGGGGTATCCTCGGAGTCGACAGAGGACTCCGGGGCGTCCGGAGCGTCTTTCATCTCGGGATTGAGCGTGCGATCAGGCGCCGGCGTCGGCGTACCGCCGAGGTCGATAACGTAGGGACTGGCGCTCTCGGTGAAGCCGATGGGATCCTGGAAGTAGCCGGAAATGGCCTTCTTCTGCTCCGGGGTGGCCGAACTCATCAGCCACATCACCAAGAAGAAAGCCATCATCGCCGTGGCGAAGTCGGCGAACGCAATCTTCCAGGCGCCACCATGGTGGCCGCCGGCGATCTTCTTGACCCGCTTGACGATGATTGGCTGGTTGTTTTCCATGGCCCTTAGCTACCGCGCATGGCCTGTTCGAGCTCACTGAAACTCGGCCGGTGCGCCGGAAACAGCACCTTGCGCCCGAACTCCACCGCCAGGGTCGGCGGCATCCCGGAAGCCGACGCCACCAGGGTCGCCTTGATGGCTTCATAGAGATTCAGCTCTTCCTTGGCGTCGTGCCCCAGGGCATCGGCCAGCGGACCGAAGAAACCGTAGGAGGCCAGGATACCGAGGAAGGTACCGACCAAAGCGGTACCGACCTTCTCACCGATCTGTGCGTTGTCCGCAGAAGCAAGGATCGACATGGTGATCACGATACCCAGCACCGCCGCCACAATACCCATGGCCGGCATACCGTCCGCCACTTTGGCCACGGCATGGGAGGGATGCTCAAGTTCCTCCTTGAGGCCATTGAGCTCCATGTCGAACAAGCCCTCCAGCTCATGGGGGGCCATGTTGCCGGAGGACATGATGCGCAGGTAGTCGCAGATAAACGACGTCATGTGCGCATCCTTGAGCACGGCCGGGTACTTGCTGAAGATCGGGCTGGCACTGGGATCCTCGACATCCGCCTCGATGGCCATCATGCCTTCGCGCCGACTCTTGTTGAGGATCTCGTAGAGCAGCTTCAGCACCTCCAGATAGAAGGTGTGGGTGAAGCGCGAGCTGAACATCTTCAGCGACTTCTTGAACACGTGCATGAAGGTGCTGCCAGGGTTGGCCTGCAGGAAAGCCCCCAATGCAGCACCGCCGATGATCATCACCTCGAAGGGGTGGATCAGCGCCATGAACTTGCCGCCCGACAGAATGAAACCGCCGAGCACGCTGCCGAATACGACCAAAATGCCGAGGATTTTTGCCATAGAGAAATGAGCTTAAAGAGTGAGTCGTAGGGGTTGTGTAAAACAACCCTTCTATTTATCGGAAGTATTGCGCCAGACTATAGGCAGTAAAGGCGAAAAGCCAGTTTGGCTCAACCCGTATGCCCACTCAGAAACCTACGCCGCGCACCCTCGAAGGCTGGCTCCAGCAGCTGGATGGCGTGCGCTTGCCAATTGCCAGTCACCAGCAGGAACAGGTGCGCCGCTATCTGGTCGACAGCCGCCGCTCGCTGCGCGACATCGCCGAACAGATCCAGGCCAGCCCCGCCATCGCCCTGCTGCTGATGCGCGAGGCCAATCGCAGCAACAGCAGTTTCAGCGAGCCCGCGGAAAGCCTGGAAATGGCCCTCAATCGCCTGGGCCTGAAACGTACCGAGATGCTGCTTGGGCAAATGCCCAGCCTGCCCGAGGAGCAGCTGCCGCCGGCCCTGAGCCAGCTGCAACTGATCAGTCTGCATGCCGCGCAGCAGGCCAATGGCCTGTTCGCCGGGCGCCTGGCGCGCCTGTGGCAGGAGATCCACTGGAGCAGCCTGCTGTTCTTCGCGCCGCTGTGGCCACTGGTGTTCGCCCACCCACAACTGTTCGAGGCCTGGGAAGAACGCGTGCTGCGGCGCGGCGAGTCAGCCCAGCAGGTGGAGCACGAGCTGCTCGGCGTGCCGCTGCTGCAGTTGTGCCTGGCCCTGGCCCGGCACTGGCGCCTGCCGGAATGGATAGTCCAGGGCTACCGCCTGCTGGTGGAAGACCGCCGCCTGCTGGTCAAGGCCCTGCACATCGCCCGTGACAACGAGCACCCGCTGCACCAGCAACAGATGCTGGATGCCGATCCGGCGCTGCGCCGCTGGCTGACCCAGCCGGCCAACAGCATCCTGCTGGCCAACGGCCTGGCCCTGTCCAGCCACCACAACTGGAGTTGCCCGCACAGCCTGCGCTGGCAGCGCCTGAGCGGGCTGTACCTGAACGCAGCCCTCACTGAAGTACAGCAACTGGCTCACCAGCAGGCCGCCAGCAGCGCCCGCCAGCATGCCCGCCCCGGCCTGTGGCACCCGGCCGAAGCCCTGCTGTGGCCCTGGGATGCCTGTCGCCTGCAGGCCAAACCGGCCGCCAAAGCGCTGCCCGACAGCAGCGCCCTGGCGCAGTGGAAACAGCAATGCACGCGCCTGCTGGCCGAGCCCGCACCGTTCGCCAATGTGCTGCAGCTGACCGACTGCGCCCGCCAGGCCCTGACGGCCGGCGGCATGCGCCGGGTCTTGCTGTTGCTGGCCGACCGCAACCATACCCGCCTGATCGCCCAGCAAAGCGCCGGCCTGCCCGTCGAAGCCGGCCAATTGCGCCTCGACCCGGCACACAGCCAGGTGCTGCGGCGCCTGCTCGGCCAGCCCGGGCAATTGCGCCTGACCCCGACCAACGTGGCGCAATTCTCTGCCCTGCTGCCGGGCAGCCTGAAGGCGCTGTTCCCCAGCGAGCACCTGTTGCTGCGCTCGCTGGCCAGCAATGGCCGGGTGGTTATGCTGCTGGTCGCCGACCAGCAAGGTGCGCCGATCGGCGACGCGCAACTGCAGGTGTTCGGCAAGACCGTGCAATGCATCGAGCGTGCCCTCGGCAACTTTGCCAAGCGCGGCGCCTGAGCCCCCGCCCCAGGCACAGCCCCTGACAGCCGCTTCGCGCTTTCCGCTACAATTCGGCCCTTTCCCGCTCCGCAGGCCATCCATGTCCGCCTTCTCCGATCTGCCGCTGCTTATCGAACCCGTCGAGCTGGCTGCCCGCCTGCAGGCGCCAGAGCTGATCCTGGTCGACCTCAGCAGCGCCGCCCGCTACGCCGAGGGGCATATCCCCGGCGCACACTGGGTCGACAGCAAGCGCACCCAGCTGGGTCAGCCACCGGCGCCCGGCCTGCTGCCGCCACAGGCGCAGCTCGAAGCCTTGTTCGGCGAGCTGGGGCACAACCCCGACGCGGCCTATGTGGTCTACGACGACGAAGGCGGCGGCTGGGCCGGGCGCTTCATCTGGCTGCTCGACGTGATCGGCCATAAGCACCAGCACTTCCTCAATGGTGGCCTGCAGGCCTGGCTCGGCGAAAACCGCGAACTCAGCCAGGAGACCCCGGCGCCGGCCAGCGGCAGCCCTGAGCTGACCCTGCACGACGAGCCAACCGCCAGCCGCGACTACCTGCACAGCCGCCTCGGCGCCGCCGACCTGGCGATCTGGGATGCGCGTTCGCCGGCCGAATTCAGTGGCGAGAAAGTCCTCGCTGCCAAGGGCGGTCACATACCCGGCGCGGTCAATTTCGAATGGACCGCCGGCATGGATGGCCAGCGCGGCCTGCGCATCCGCAGCGACATGGCACAGGTGCTGGAAGGCCTGGGCATCAGCAAGGACAAGGAAGTGATCACCCACTGCCAGACTCACCGCCGCTCCGGCTTCACCTATGTGGTGGCCAAGGCCCTCGGCTATCCACGGGTCAAGGCCTATGCCGGCTCCTGGTCCGAATGGGGCAACCACCCCGACAGCCCGGTCGAACTCTGCATCCAGCCCTGATCGTGCCAGCTAGAGCGCGCCCAGTAACAGGTTAAAACCTTCAAGGAACCCCCAGATGAAACAACGCCTGTTTATCCTCAGCCAGTACCTGCTGCCTCACCACCTGCTGTCGCGCCTGATCGGCTGCGCCGCCGAGTGCCGCGCCGCCTGGCTCAAGGACCGCCTGATCGGCTGGTTCGCCAAACAGTACCAGGTCAACATGAGCGAGGCCCAGGTCGAGGACCTGACCGCCTACGAGCATTTCAATGCCTTCTTCACCCGCGCCCTGAAAGACGGCGCGCGCCCGCTGGACGAGACGCCCGGCGCCATCCTTTGCCCGGCCGACGGCGCAGTCAGCCAGCTCGGCCCGATCGAGCAGGGCCGCATTTTCCAGGCCAAGGGTCACAGCTACAGCGTGCTGGAGCTGCTCGGCGGCGACGCCGAACGCGCCGCGCCCTTTATGGGCGGCGACTTCGCCACCATCTACCTGTCGCCCAAGGACTACCACCGCGTACACATGCCGCTCGGCGGCACCCTGAAGGAAATGGTCTACGTGCCGGGCCGGCTGTTCTCGGTCAACCAGACCACCGCGGAAAACGTTCCCGAGCTGTTCGCCCGCAACGAGCGCGTGGTCTGCCTGTTCGACACCGAGCGCGGACCGATGGCCGTGGTGCTGGTCGGCGCGATGATAGTCGCCAGTATCGAAACCGTCTGGGCCGGCCTGGTCACGCCGCCCAAGCGCGAGCTGAAAACTACCCGCTACGATGAAGCCGCACGCGCCGCCATCGAGCTGAGCAAAGGCGGCGAACTGGGCCGCTTCAAACTCGGCTCCACCGCCATCGTGCTGTTCGGCCCGCAACAAGTGCAGTGGGCAGAAGGCCTGACCGCCGGCAGCCCGGTGCGCATGGGTCAGGGCCTGGCTCAGCCACGCAGCTGATGCAGGGCGGTTTCTGGCAGTACTGCCGGCGCCTGCTGGGCTGGGGCGCCGACGCCACCAGCCACCTGGAGAAATACCTGGCGACCCTCGGTGCCTTTGTCGGCATCGGCCTGATCTACGCGGTCACCCACTGGCTGCTGCCCAGCGAGGCGGCGCTCTGGGTGGTCGCCTCGATGGGCGCCAGCGCCGTGCTGCTGTTCGTCGTGCCGCACGGTGCGCTGTCGCAACCCTGGGCACTGATCGGCGGGCATGGCCTGTCGGCACTGGTCGGGGTGATCTGCCAGCAGTTGCTGCCGGACTCGCCCTTCACCCCGGCGCTGGCAGTGGCGCTGGCCATTCTGGTCATGCAGTACGCCCGCTGCATCCACCCGCCCGGCGGCGCCACGGCACTCAGCGCGGTAATCGGCGGCCAGGCCATCCACGACCTGGGCTTCGCCTTCGTGCTCAGCCCGGTGCTGCTCAACGTGGCGGTGATGCTGCTGGTGGCCGTGCTGTTCAACTGCCTGTTTCCCTGGCGCCGCTACCCCGCGGTGCTGGCGCGCCAGCCGCAGCCGGTGAGCAACCCAGGCGGCCTGAGCCCGGAAGACTTCTACCACGCCCTGCGCCAAGTCGACTCCTACCTGGACATCCGTTTCGACGACCTGCTGGAAGTCATGCAACTGGCCCAGCAACATGCCCAGGCCAAGCGCCTGGTCGCGAGCGACATCCTGCTCGGCGTCTGCTACAGCAATGCCCTGCCCGGCGATGCCTGGGCTGTGCGCCAGGTGATCGACGCCGGCAAGCCGGGCCGTGGCCTGCGCGACCAGGTGATCTACAAGGTGGTGGCCGGCTCAGGCCAGGGCAACACCGGGGTCTGCCGCCGCCAGGACATGGCCAACTGGGCCGCCGGCGCAGTCATCCGCCAGGGCGACGGCTGGATCAGGATCAGCCCTGCCGAAGCCGTCGCCGCCAGCCAGGACCTGCCCTGAGGGAACCACCACAGGCATCCATGATCCCAACCACCGGGGGTGCGTCCAGCCATCCTCCGACTGCAGCGCCCACGGGATGCTGCTAGAGTTGCCGAAAGTCCCTGTACAACGGGGGCTAGGCCCAGCCTGTTACGGATACAAATCCCGGTATGGATAAACAGAGTCCTCACCTGCTGCTGCGCGTTCCCACTCCAGACCGGCAGGCACTCTCCTTTTGCGATGCCAACCCGCGCGAACTCAAGCGCTGGATTGCCGGCCTGCCCAAGGCCAACATCGGCGAGACCGCTCGCCAGCTGTACCAGAGCCTGGTCGAGCTGAATCAGTTGGTCACGTCCAGCGACAATCGCCTGCAACTGCTCGAACTGCTGCGCCCGGAAGTGGTGTTCGTCTGCCGCCACCTGGAGCGCCACTTCCTCAACCAGTCGATTGTCCTCGACGAGCGTCCGCGCAAGGTTGCCAACCTCTGCCAGGCCCTGCAGAACCACCTGGCCATCGGCTACAAGCTGATCATCGCCCAGGAGCTGCCGCGCCTGAGCAAAGAACGCACGCAGCTGCTGACCGTCACCCTGCAGCGCGCCATCCACAGTCTGTGTGGCCCACTGGTACGTGCCAGCCAGCTGTACTGCCCGGTTCCCGAAGGCCTCTGGCTGGAGCTGCACCAGCTCTATCGCATCGCCAAACAGCACGGCCTGCAGCAGGCCCAGGTCGCCGACCAGTTGGCGCAAAACGGCAAGAGCCTGAGCCCGGAGCAAGCCTATATCGCCGCCCTGCTGCTCGGCTGCGCGCGCTGCAACCAGATGCGCCAAAGCAGCATCGCGCGCTTGGCCGAAGCCCTGGAAAGCTGGAGCGCCCTGGCCAGCCTGCACGCGGCCGACGACCCCTACAGCCTGTTCGTCATCACTCCGCAGCAGGATGGCCCGCCACGCTACAAGTCGCTGTTCAGGGACAGCGAACTGCACAACCTGCTCGGCCTCGACCCGCACGCCCTGGTCGATGCGCTCAAGGAGCAACTGCTGCTTCCGGAAGGCAGCACGGAACGCCGCCTGCCCATCCCCGAGGGCATGACCGACGACCTGCTGCAGCACCTCAGCTCGGCCTGGGGCGATATCGCCGAGCGCACCTTCCAGCGCAACCCGGGCCGCGGCAGCCTGAACCTGTGCATCGGCATGTCGGCCGTGCACTACTACCTGGCCGGCGGCAAACCTTTCGCCGAAGTGCTGCAACGGCCCGAGGAAGGGCGCAGCGCACAGTTCAAGGTCAGCAATACCGGTGGCGGCCCGGACATCTGGTCCACCGCCTTCGACGCCCAGCGGCAAAGCCACTGGGAAGCCGGCATGCCGATGGAAGAAATCCAGTACAAGGGCATGCGCTCGGCCGGGGAGCAGGAACCAGTCGAGGCCGTGGAGAGCTATCCCAACTTCGACGTGCCGATCGTCAACCACAGCCCGGGCGGCTACTGCCTGAGCTGGCCCAAGGAAGTCCCCAGCCAGCTGCAAGCCGGCGAACTGCTGGGCGTGCAGGACAACCCCGGCCAGGCCTGGAGCGTCGCCGTGGTGCGCTGGATTCGCCAGGTACGCGGCGGCGGCACGCAGATGGGCATCGAACTGATCGCCCCGCATGCGCAACCCTGCGGCCTGCAACTGGTGCGCAAGAGCGAGCAGAACAGCCAGTACCTGCGCGCCCTGCTGCTACCGGAGATCCGCGTGATCTCGCGCGCGGCCAGCCTGATCACCCCGCGCCTGCCGTTTCAGGAAAGCAACAAGGTGGTGATCAACCTGAATGGCGAGGAGCTGCGCGCCGTGCTCAGTCGCCGGCAGACCAGCACCGGCAGTTTCAGCCAGTTCGAATACCGCCGCCTGGGGCAGGACAGCCAGCCCAGCGGGACGCCGGTCACACCGCCGAAAAGCCCCGGCAAGGGTGGGGAGGAAGACTTTGACTCACTCTGGAAGTCGCTGTAGATTGCCCAGACAGACCATCTG
>JBOFCR010000190.1:0-2274 GCA_051646165.1 Pseudomonas sp.
GGCGCGGCCCGATCAGCTGCTGGCGGTAGATGCCCAGGTTCTGACGCTGTCGGGGGCTGGCCACCGACTGCGGGCCGCGCGTGACCACCAGGCCCCAGGTGATCAACGGGCCGGCGTCGCCCGGCCAGCAGGTCTGCAACGGCAGGCGGCCGAGGTCGACGTCCTGCTCCTCGAAGATCACCTCCTGGCACGGCCCGCGGCGCTGCACCGACGGCTTCATGTCCCACAGCGCCTTGGCCATGCCCAGCAGCTTGCCGGCGTCCTTGAGGCCGCGCGGCGGCTCCGGTTCTTTCAGGCTGGCCAGCATGCGGCCGATGTCGCGCAACTCGCCGACCGCGTAACTTCCCATGCCCATGGCCACTCGTTCCGGGGTGCCGAACAGGTTGGTCAGGCAGGGAATGTTGTAACCGTCGGGCTTCTCGAACAGCAACGCCGGCCCGCCGGAACGCAGCACCGCATCGCTGACGGCGGTCATTTCCAAGCGCGGAGACACGGTTTCAGGCACCCGAACCAGCTTTCCGAGCCGTTCCAGCTGCCCGATAAAGTCGCGGAGGTCAGCGTAAATGATGCTCATTGGATATAAAAACAGTTTTTGTTATGCTTGACTCGATATATTTGAATTTCTAGAATCCGCCAAATATTGGCACCATCCAGGGTTAACCCTCGCCGCTTGGCGGGGCTCCTGAGGTGTCCAGGGCGGGCAGCCCAAGCGCCATGGCGGCGTTTCTCGGTGGTTGCAGCCCCATTCGATTCATTATCACTGTCGCCCCATCGCCCACGGTGGCAGGGAGCAAGGTGTCCGGCGCCAGGTGCCGGCTGCGCAGGGAAGGAATGTGATGAAGAGCTTGCAGATGCTTCGAACCGCCCGAGAGTCGACGATGCGTTCGATCAACGTATTCATGCGCGACGTAGGCAACGGCCTGCTGGAAATCAGCCACAACAGCCTGGCGCTGCTGGGTCTGGCCGTGGTGGTGGCGCTGGTGTTCGTGGCCGGGCGCCCCGATATGCGCCACCAATCCGAGACCTGGGCCCTGGGCTGGCTGCAGGAGCGACATGTCAGCCGCGCTGCGGAATCCGACGACCTGACGATCGCCGCCGCCGAACCCGACGCCGTCGAGCGCGCCACTGCCGTCGACCCGAAGGAGCTGACCAAGCAGCAGGCCGCGCTGGCCAAGTGGATTTCGCGCCGCTACAACGTGGCGCTTGAGCCGATCGGCCGCCTGGTGCAGGAAGCCTGGACGATCGGCCACCATGTCGGGCTGGACCCGACGCTGATCCTGGCCATTGCCGCCATCGAGTCGCGTTTCAACCCGTTTGCGCAGAGCGCGATGGGTGCGCAGGGCCTGATGCAGGTGATGACGCGGGTGCACGTCGACAAGTACGAGCCCTTCGGCGGCAGCCATGCGGCCTTCGATCCCATCAGCAACCTGAAGGTGGGCGTGCAGGTGCTGCGCGAATGCATTGCCCGCGCCGGCGGCCTGGAAGCCGGCCTGCGCTGGTACGTGGGCGCAGCCAACCTGGACGACGACGGTGGCTACATGGGCAAGGTGCTGTCGGAGCAGGACCACATGAAGCGCGTGGCTGGCGGCGGCACGGTGCCGCCGAACGCGCCGCTGGGCGCGCGCAAGGCATCGCCGGCCGCACCGCCGGCAAGGGAGGCGTCGGCCACTTCGACCGCGGCCGACATCCCCTCGAGCCCGGCCCAGGCCGCCGAACAGGTGGCACTGGCGCAGTAGGTCCGATCGCCGCGGCGATGGCCAAGGCGGCCAGAGCCTGACGCTACACTGGCGGCCTGCGCAACTGGCGATAGGGTTGCCGGCCCGTCGGGGCCCGGCACCCAAGGTGGACGACCACCGGGAAGCGTGGTGAGCGGTCTTCAGCGCCGCCTCAATCAGCCGTTCGCCTGGGCAGCCCTCCAACGCTGTGGCCGTTTGTCGGCCGGCCAGCGCTGCGACGGGACGGCTCCACACCTGAAGAGGACTGCCATGTTCGACCGCTCCCAATCCACCGTGGCCCGCATCGACCCGGAAATCTGGACCGCCATCGAAGCCGAGAATCGACGCCAGGAAGAGCACATCGAGCTCATCGCGTCGGAGAACTACACCTCGCCCGCGGTGATGGCGGCGCAAGGCTCGCAGCTGACCAACAAGTACGCCGAGGGCTACCCCGGCAAGCGCTACTACGGCGGCTGCGAGTACGTCGACGTCGCCGAGACGCTGGCCCTCGAGCGGCTCAAGCAACTCTTCGGCTACCCGACGATTGAACTCGCCGCCA
>JBOFCR010000197.1:0-3614 GCA_051646165.1 Pseudomonas sp.
CGCGACCTGTTCGAACTTTAGACGGTTCCACAGGCCGGTCAGGCGGTCGGTATTGGCCAGGCGTTCCAGGGTGCTGTTGTTGTCGAGCAATTGCCGCTCGCTGTTCTGTCGCCGGTCCACTTCCTGCTGCAGGGCGCGCGACAGTTTGGCAAAGCGCAGGGCCACCGCACCGACCAGTAACAGGGCTAGCAGGGCAATTCCGGCACCCTGGTAGAACATGCGGTAGTCGGGTTCTGCATGCTCGGTATAAAGGAAGCCGTCGAGGTTCGCCGGGCCCTGCGCCATGCCCAGCTGCACATAGTTGTTGGCGATGTGCTCCCAGCGTCCCGGGTTCATGTGCCCGAGCTGTACCAGCTCCGGCATGATCAGCTTGTGCAGTTCATCCGCCTCGTAGCGCAGGTGCTCCAGGCTCTTGCCGGGGGCATAGCGCCGATGAATCAGCTGGATGCTTTCTTCCTGGTGCTCCATGGCGTATTGCCAGCCCTTGAGGCTGGCCTTGACGAAGGCGAGGACCTGCTCGGGGCGCTCCTCGGTCAGCTGTTCGCGGGTATAGAGCACGTCGTTGTAGAAGTTGACGCCATACTCGCGCGGGTTGATCAGGCGGTAGTCGACGCCGCGCTGGGTAAGCCAGAACGGCTCGTTGGAAATGTAGCCGTCATAGGCATCGGTGCGGCCGTCGATCAGATCCTGCAGGTTGAAGCTGGTCGGCTGGATATCCAGCTTGCTGGTGTCGATACCTTCGCGGCGCAGGGTGATCAGCAGTTCGGCACTTTCCGGCGCCGGCATCAGCATCAGGCGCTTGTTGGCCAGGTCCATGGGGGTGCGGATAGTGGAGTCGGCGCGGACGATCCACACGATCGGCGAGGTCTGCATGATAGCGGCCAGCGCCACCACTGGCTTGTCAGCCATGCGCTCGATCACCACGCCGCTGTTGCTGATGGCAAAATCACTATCCCCGGCGAGCATGGCGTCGATCGGTTTGAGCCGATCCGGGCCGCCTTCGATGATTTCCACATCCAGTCCGGCGTCGCGGTAGAAGCCTTTTTCCAGCGCCATGTAGTAACCGGCGAACTGGAACTGGTGCAGCCAGCGCAGTTGCAGGCGCAGCTTTTCCACGGCCATGCCGTGGATCGGGTTCAGGGCCAATAGCAGCGGTAATAGCACAGTGACCAGGCAGTTGACCCTGGTGCGTGGTCGAGAGCGGAGGGGAAGGGGCATCTGCTGCTGCTCGGCGGCCTGTGCAGTGGCACTTTGATTGCACTTTAGCCGTTTTTTCCCGGTGCTGAACAGGCATTGCCAGCAACTTGCCGACTGTTGCTCTTGATTCGCCCACCCTGTCGCCAAAATACTTGTCGCCATGGTCAATTTATTGCCTTCTGGCCTTGCCCGGCAGGTTGGCCGGGGAGTAGGGTGGCAGGCCCGGCCGGCCTGGCCCTGATGTTGTTGGATGTTCTGTGAAACCTGTACCTCGGGCCCTGCTGATGCTGGCTCTGGTGCTGGCGGCGATCAACCTGCGCCCCGGCATCACCTCCCTTGCACCGTTGATCGAACGCATCGCCAGCGAGCTGTCCCTCAGTCGTGGTCTGATCAGCCTGAGCACCGCCTTGCCGGTGCTGTGCATGGGGCTGCTGGCGCCATTGGCGCCGCGTCTGGCCGTGCGTTTCGGCCTGGAGCGCACCATTACCCTGTGCCTGGCGCTGATCATGGCGTCTCTGCTGCTGCGCCTGGGCAGCCATGCCAGCCTGCTGCTGATCGGCAGTGCGGTGCTGCTGGGCGCCGGTATCGCCGTGGCCGGGCCCTTGCTGTCGGGCTTCATCAAACGTCATTTTCGCGAGCATGTCGGTCAGGTAGTGGGCTGGTATTCCTTCAGCATGGCCATCGGCGGCGCCGGCGGGGCAGTGCTGACCGTACCGCTGACCCAGGGGCTGGGCGATAACTGGAGCTTCGGTCTGGCCGCCTGGGCCATCCCGGCGCTGCTGGCCATGTTGCTCTGGCTACGCCTGCCGAATCGCGGTGAGCCGGTGGCGCCAAGCGATGGCGCCGGGCTGCCCTGGGGGGCGCCGCGTGCCTGGCTGGTGACCGGCTTCTTCGCCATCCAGGCAGGTTTCTTCTACACCATGGCCACCTGGCTGGTAGCGCGTTACCACGAAGCCGGGTTCAGCCTGTTGTACAGCAACGGCTTGTTCAGCCTGTTCATGCTGGTTGGCCTGCCCAGTTCCTGGCTGTTGCCCTGGCTGGCGCAGCGCTTCGATATCCGCCAGCCGCTGCTGGTTGCCTGCGGTGCCAGCTTGACCTTGTGCCTAAGCATGATCACCTTCCAGCCGCAGCTGTTGCCCGAGGTCTGGATGGTGCTGATGGGCTTTGCCCTCAGCGGCTCCTTCGCCCTGTCCCTGGTTCTGCCGCTGTATGAAGTGCATACGCCGCTGGCGGTCAGCCGCTGGACGGCGATGATGCTCTGCGCCGGTTATTGCATGGCCAGCCTGGCGCCAATCCTGGTTGGCCTGGGGCGCGACCTGGCTGGCAGCTACACGCTGCCGTTCATGGTGTTGATCGGCCTGGCGCTGCTGATGACGCTGATCGCCTGGCTGCTGCGCACGCCGAATACGCGCAGTTAGGGCATAGTTCCTTTGCAGCAGCAAAGCCCTGTGATAGAAGGCTGCCTGTTATTTCTGGAGTATCCGCGTGGAGCCTGAATCCATCGTCTATGGCTGCATCCGCGACTGGCCGTCCGGCGACCGCGAGCAGCGCCTGCTGCGCCGCGAAAGCAACCGGCGGATGCTCGACCAGTTGCCCCAGGGCGACGCCTGGCCGTTTCTCGGGCGCGAGATGTTTTCCTTCTGCGCGGCCGAGGGCGAGGGCCTGTACCAAACCCAGGTGATTCATTTCGGCGCCAGCTACCGTGCGGTGGAGTACGAGTGGACGCTCTGGGTGCAGGCCTTCGAGGCCCTGCTCAAACGCTTGTACTGGGCCAGTGCGGTGGTGCATCTGGAAACCGAGCTGAACGGTGTGCATACCTTCCGCTGGGAGTCGGAGAGCGGCTTCCACAGCCCCCAGGAAAGCGACCTGCGCGTGCGTTGCGTGTGGGAGCGCGAAGGCAGCCTGCGCGGCTGATCCGCCGCCACTTCCGGATATCGAGATGCTCAACTACTTGTGGTTCTTCCTCGCCGCGCTGTTCGAGATCGCTGGCTGCTACGCCTTCTGGACCTGGCTGCGGCTGGGCAAGAGCGCCTGGTGGGTGGTGCCCGGGCTATTTAGCCTGACCCTGTTTGCCCTGCTGCTGACGCGCGTCGAGGCCGAATACGCCGGGCGCGCCTATGCCGCCTACGGCGGTATCTACATCGTGGCTTCGTTGTTCTGGCTCGGCGTGATCGAGCGCACGCGCCCGTTGCTCAGCGACTGGCTCGGCGCGCTGCTGTGCCTGATTGGCGCCAGCATCATCCTCTTCGGCCCGCGCTTGGGTTGGCGCTGATTACTGCTCTTCCAGCCACTCGCGCGGTACTTCGCTTTTCAGCGCCAACTGGCATTGTTGGCTGTCCGCATCGAAGACGATCACCGCCTGCCCTTTGAGTAACGCCTTGCGCGCCCGTTCGACGCGGGTTACCAGCGGTGTTTCA
>JBOFCR010000088.1:0-17583 GCA_051646165.1 Pseudomonas sp.
ATGGCTGCATCCGTAGCAGGAAAAGGGGCACTAGCCTGCCACGCACGCGCAGGCCTGGGAACCGCCGCATCAGCTATCGGTCGGCGGCAGTTGCCGTGGCGCGCTGTCGCTGCGGCCGTTTCCGCGGGCCTCGGAGACCAGCACCACGCGATCGCGTCCGTTGCTCTTGGCCTGATACAACGCCTGGTCGGCATCCTTCAGCCAATCGGTGGCATCCAGCTGGAACGGGCTATAGCCGGCCAGGCCGATGCTCAAGGTGATGCGCAGCTGCGGGGCCAGCCCGGTACGGATCTCGGCCAGGTCGACACGCAGGCGCTCCATCACTTCGGCGGCCAGCACCGGCGGGGTATGCGGCAGGATCACGCAAAACTCGTCGCCACCGTAGCGGCCGGCCAGGTCCTCTTCACGCAGGCTCAGGATCAGACGCTCGCTGAGCAGTCGCAGCACGCTGTCGCCAACCAGATGGCCATGGGTGTCGTTGATCGACTTGAAGTGGTCGACATCGATCAGCGCCACCGTGGAGCGCTGTTCGCCGTGCCGGCACTTGCTGAACTCACGGTGCAGCAGATCCTTCCAGTAACCGTGGTTGAACAGCCGGGTCAGGCTGTCGGTACGGCTGACCGCGCGCAAGGCCTGCTTGTGCTCGGCCAGTTTGATGGTCAGCTGGTAACACACCAGCCCCAGGGCCAGTGGATAGAGCACCAGCATCGGCAGGCAGGCATACAGCTGCGCCATGCTGGTGTGCGGATTGAAGAGGAAGCCGAACAGCAGCATCGACAGCAGCGCGCCGCCGACTTGCGCCAGGCAGCCGGCGAGGAAGAAACGCGCACCGCCGGCGGCGATATTGTTCATCGCCATCATCGCCAGGATGGTCACCGTGGGCAGTACATTGAACTGCATGGCGCCGGCCCAGAAGCCGCCAAACAGCGAGTCCAGCAGCAGGTTGCGGCGCTCGGTCTGATAGGGTTGCGCTGCAAGGCGCGAAACCTGAAAGGCCAGGTGCGGCCAGAGAAAACCGTTGAACACCAGCAGTGCCCAGACCCAGATCGGCAGACCCAGCGGCCACAATCCGGCGGCGACGCAGAAGAAGCCGACCCCCAGGCCGATGGCACGGGGCAGATAAAGCCGCTTGGCGAATGACAGGCCTGAGCCGGTGTTTCTATCCATGGTCACACTCAGCGGTACGCTCGACATGGGCAACTTCTTGAGCAATGCGAGGCGGCGAAAATAGCACAAGCACGCGGGTTTCGGGCCGATACACGACATCGAGAAGCGGCCTTGTCCAACTGACAGTCTGGTCGAAAAAATCCTTCTGGCGAATGCGCCCACCATCTTGTGATCGTCCCGGGCTCTGGGTAACTTTGCCGCTTCTCGCCTGGAGTGCCCTCATGTTCCCTGCCCGCGCCCTGATTTTCGCCCTGCTGCCAGTGTTCGCCGGCTGCCAGCTGTTGCCCCACCACGCCGACCAGCCACTGCCTCCCAGCCAACGCCTGCAAGGCGAGTTGAGCCAGAACAATGGCCAGTTGGTGTTGCGCCCCTGTGGTGAACAGCGGCAGTTCACGTTGATCAACGACGGCAGCAGCGAGATCACCCGCGAGGCCGCGCAACTGTTCAGCGATGGTCCAGGCCCGCTGTTCGTCGACCTCAGCGGCCGCCTGGCAGCCAGCGATACCGCCAGCAGCGATGGCCAGCTGCAGGTGGTCGAGACCTACCGCATCCAGCGCGAAGGCCCGAGCTGCAATGATCCGGCCTTCAGGCGCCTGGTGCTGCGCGCCTCCGGCAACGAGCCGGACTGGAGCCTGAATATCACCGAACGCGGCCTGGCCCTGTTCCGCCCCGACCAGGAGCCGCTGGCCCTGCCTTATCTGGAAGAACAGCTGCCGGACGGCCGCTTCAACATCAGCAGCGAAGCCAACGGCCAGCGCCTGGAGCTGTGGGTCGCCCCGCAGCGTTGCAGCGACAGCATGAGCGGCAGCGTGCAGCACCTGAGCGCCGAACTGCGCCTGGATGGCCAGGTTCTGCGCGGCTGCGCCGCCTTCGGTGGTGCGCGCAACCACTGATTCGGGGCAGGCCGGCTGACGGGCGCCTATGCTGAGGGCAGACCCGTCAGTCGGAGACTGCCATGCTGCGTATTGCCCTGAATGGATACGGGCGCATCGGTCGCGCCCTGCTCCGCGCCCTGTTCGAGCGCGGGCTGGAAAACCAGCTGCACGTCGAAGCGATCAACGAGATCGGCGACTTCAAGACCCTCGCCCATCTGACCCGCTTCGATTCCACCTTCGGTCGTTTCAACGGCCAGGTCGCCCTGCACGAAGACATGCTGCTGGTCCATGGCCAGTCGATCCACCTGCTCGGCGAGCGCGAACTGACCCAGCTGCCGTGGAAGCAAATGGGTGTCGATGTGGTGGTGGACTGCACCGGCAAGCTGAAGAAGCGCATGCTGGCCGATCAGCACCTGATCGCCGGCGCGCCCCGCGTGCTGCTCTCGCACCCGCTGGACAGCGCCGACCTGACCGTGGTTTACGGCGTCAACCATCACCTGCTAAGCAACCAGCAAGTGGTCTCCAATGCCTCCTGCACCACCAACTGCCTGGCGCCGCTGGCCCAGGTGCTGCACACCGCGGTCGGCATCCGCCAGGGGCTGATGACCACGGTGCACGCCTACACCAACGACCAGAACCTGCTGGACAAGACCCACAACGACCTCTACCGCGCCCGCGCCGCCGCCCTGTCGATGATCCCCACCGCCACCGGTGCAGCCAAAACCATCGGCCTGGTAATCCCGGAGCTGGCCGGACGCCTGGACGGTATGGCGGTACGAGTGCCTACCGCCAACGTCTCGCTGCTCGACCTGACGTTCAGCAGCGAACACCCGACCAGCCGCGAGGCGATCAACGACATCCTGCAAAAGGCCGCCCGCCAGTTCCCCCTGGGGGTAATGGAGTGCAACGAGCTGCCACTGGTGTCCTGCGACTTCAATGGCTACCCGGTGTCCTGCGTGGTCGACCTCAACCACACCCGCGTGCAAGGTGGCGATCTGGTCAAGGTGCTGGCCTGGTACGACAACGAATGGGCCTTCGCCAACCGCCTGCTGGATGTGCTGCTGGCCTGGCTCAAGCCGCTGGAGTCGTCACGTACCGTGCCGCAACAACCGGGCTAGTCGATGGTGCGCAACCGTAGGTTGTGGTTGAGCGCCGCGAAGCCCAACGGGCGACCTGCATAGGCCGCACGCCAGCGCCCATCAATCGAGCACCCCGGCCGGCACCGGCGCGCTGCTGCGCCACTGGCTCAGGGCCACGCCGACAAACACCAGACCGGCGGCCAGGTACTGCACCGCACTCAGGCTCTCGCCCAGCAACAAGGCGGCGAAGATCAGGGTGAACACCGGGATCAGGTTGGTGAAGCCCGACGCCTGGCTGGCCGGCAGGCTGCTCACCCCGTAGTTGTACAGGCCATAGGCGCCGACCGTGACCACCAGGCCCAGGTAAACCACCGCGCCAATCCCCAGCGGGCTGAAGGTGCTCGGCAACGGCTCGGTGGCCAGGGCCAGCGGCAGGAAGAACAGTGAACCGATAAAAGCCTGCATGGCGGTGAGAATAAACGCCGAATAACGCCCCGACAGGTGCTTGAGCAGCAAGGTGTAACCCGTGGCGCAGAGCATCGCGAGGAATTCGTAGAAGTTGCCCAGCAACGGTTCCGGCGCACCGGCCGCCGCCTCGCCGGCCAGGCTCAGCCAGACCGCGCCAACCACTGCCAGCAGGAACCCGGCCAGGGTCGTGCGCGTGATGCGCTCATGCAGGAAGACGTAGGCGCCCATCGCCACCAGCAGCGGCAATAGCGCAGTGATCATCCCGGCCTGGGCGGCGCTGGTGTGCTGCAGCGCCAGGGCCTCGAAGATGAAGTACAGGCAGGGTTCGCAGGCAGTCAGGGCGAGCAGGTACTTCCAGTCGCCGGCGCGGTAGTCGAGACGCCCCCGCCAGCGCCAGGCGCAGAGGAACACCAAACTGCCGAGGGCCATGCGGCCGAAGATCACCCACATCGGCGGCAGCTCGCCAAAAGCGAACTTCAGGGCGATAAAGGAACTGCCCCACAGGGCCATCGCCACCGCCAGACAGATCATTGCCACCAACCGCCCCTGCCGGGTCATCGCTCACCTCCGTGCAAAAACAGAGTGTAGAGCGTGCGAGCGGGCCGCCGACAGGCACAGCGATGCGGCAAAACTGTTTACTGCTCCCAGGGCTTGCCGTGAGTCTTCTGCTCCAGCGGCAACTGGTGCAGCACCGCCGCCTTGGCCAGCATGTAGGCACTGACCGGCGCACTGATAAACAGGAACAGGCTGATCAGCAGCTCGTGGGAGCTCAAAGTCTGGTCGCCGACGCTGAAGAAGATCAGCGATGCCATCACCATGCCGCCCACGCCCAGGGTGGTGGCCTTGGTCGGGCCATGCAGACGCATGAAAAAGTCCGGCAGGCGGTACAGGCCGATCGCGCCGATCAGTACGAAGCCGCTGCCGAGCAGCAGCAACAGCGAGACGAGGATTTCCAGCCACAGGCTCATTCGATGATGTCTCCACGCAGCATGTACTTGGCCACCGCCACCGTGCTGACGAAGCCGAGTACGGCGATCAGCAGCGCCACCTCAAAGAACAGCTCGCTGTTCTTCCAGATGCCGTAGAGGATGATCAGGGCGATGGCGTTGATATACAGGGTATCCAGGGCCAGCACCCGGTCCGGCAGGCTCGGGCCCTTGACCAGGCGCGCCGCCGCCAGCAGCAAGGCCAGGCCGAGCATGGCCAGGCACAGCGGGATCACGTAGGCGAGCATGGGAATATCTCCTTCAGCGGCGCCTCGTAGCGCTGCTTGATCTCGTCGATCATGGCTTGCGGGTCTGCCACATCGAGGCCATGGACCAGCAACGTGCGCTGGTCCAGGCTGAGGTCGGCGGCCAGCGAGCCGGGGGTCAGCGACACCACGCTGACCAGCACGCTGATGGCCAGCTCGTTATCCAGCTCGATCGGCACCTCGACAAAGCCCGGACGCAGCACCTCGACCCGACCCAGGGTCAGGCGCGCGACATGGAAGTTGGCGACCAGAATGTCGCCCACCACCATCAGCAGGAAACGCAGCAGCTTGAGCGGCTTCCAGCCCTTGGGGTGTTCGATCAACAGGCGATTGAACAGCAGCGGAATGGCGATGGCCAGCACGCTGCCGAGCAGCCACTGGCCGAAGGCGAAGGTGTCGACCAGCAGCATCCAGGTCAAAAGCAGCAGCACACTCTGCGCCGGATGCGGCAACCAGCGGCTCATGGCATGCCCTCCGCAAGAATCGCCCGGTACTGCGCGAGGTCATGCAACTGCGCGGCAGCGGCCTGGGTGTAGTCGATCAGCGGCTTGGCGAAGGCCACCAGCAACAGGCTGCAGGCCAGCAGCAAGAGGGTCGCGGCCAGGCGTCCGCGATCCAGCTCGGAACTGTCCAGGGTGCTGCGCCCAACCCGCCAGAACAGCGTGCTGCCGGCGCGACTGAGCGCCACCAAGGTGCAGAAACCGCTACCCAGCAACACGCTCCACACAGCCACGGCGGCGCCACCAGACGGCACCGCCTGGAGCAACAGCAGCTTGGCGAAGAAACCGGACAGCGGTGGCAGGCCGACCACGGCAATCGCGCCGAAGAAGAACAGCGCACCGAGCAGCACCGGATGTTCCAGCGCCGGCCCCTGCACCAGCTCGCCAGCCTTGTCGCCACGCTGGCGCGCCAGCAGGTCGGCGAACAGGAACAGGCCGCCGGCCACCCAGGTGCTGTGCAGCAGGTAATACAGCGCCGCCGCCTGCGCTGCAGCCGTGCCCAGGGCGATCACCGCCAGCAACGTGCCGGCGGACACCACCACCAGGTAGGCCAACAGGCTCTGCAGGGTCCGCGCCGCCAATGCGCCGAGCGCACCCAGCACGACAGTCGCCAGTGCCAGCGGCCACAGCCAGACCTGGGCCAGGTTGGCCAGCAGGCCGGCGCCTTCGCCGAACACCTGGGTGTACACACGCAGGATCGCGTAGATGCCGACCTTGGTCATGATCGCGAACAGCGCCGCCACCGGCGCCCCGGCCACCGCATAGGCCCGCGGCAACCAGAAATACAGCGGTAGTAGCGCCGCCTTGAGGGCAAACACCAGCAGCAGGAGCAGCCCCGCCGCCGCCAGCAATGGCGCCGTATCGGCGCTCGCGCTGGCCACCTGCACGGACAGGTCGGCCATGTTCAGGGTGCCGGTCAGGCCATACAGCGTGCCGACCGCAATCAGGAACAGCGCCGAACCGCACAGGTTGAGCACCACGTAGTGCAGCCCTGCCCTCACCCGCTGCGCGCCGCCGCCATGCAGGAGCAAGGCGTAGGAAGCGATCAGCAGAATCTCGAAGAACACGAACAGGTTGAACAGGTCGCCGGTGAGAAAGGCGCCGTTGACTCCCAGCAGCTGGAACTGGAACAGCGCATGGAAGCGCGGCCCGGCGCGATCATCGCCGCGCACCGCGTACAGCACCGCGGCGCTGGCCAGCACCGCGGTGGCCAGCAGCATCAGCGCGGCCAGGCGGTCAAGCACCAGCACGATACCGAACGGCGGGCGCCAGTCGCCCATCGCGTAGATCTGCACCGGGCCTGCTGCGGCCTGGGTCAGCAGGACGGCACTCAGCGGCAGCAGCGCCAGGGTGGCCAGCACCGACAGGCCACGCTTGAGCCGCTCATGGGACGGCAACACCAGCAGCAGGCCACCACAGAACAGCGGCAGCAGGATGGGCAGGATCAGCCAATGGCTCACGGTGCAGACTCCTTGTCCGGCTGCCCGTCGACATGGTCACTGCCCAGGTCGGCCACGCCACGCAGGGCCAGCACTACCAGGAACGCGGTCATGGCGAAACCAATGACGATGGCGGTGAGCACCAGCGCCTGCGGCACCGGATCGGCCGGAATGCCACCTTTGCCAAGCACTGCCGCCTCGCCGCTCAGGCGGCCCATGGCGAACAGAAACAGGTTGACCGCGTAGGACAGCAGCGTCAGACCCAGCACCACGGCGAAGGTGCGCGCGCGCAGCAGCAGGTACACACCGCTGGCAGTGAGCAGGCCCAGGCTTGCGGCAAACAGCGCCTCCATCAGTGAATCTCCTCTCTGGCAGGTGGGGCCAGGCTGACCCGCCCCAGGTTGACCAGGATCAGCAGCGTGGCGCCCACCACCGTCAGGTACACGCCGAGGTCGAACAGCATGGCGGTGGCCAACTCGAATTCGCCCACCAGCGGCAGCTCGAAATGGCCGAACGCCGTGGTCAGGAACGGTCGGCCAAAGGCCCAGCTGCCCAACCCGGTAAGCCCGGCGATCAGCACACCGGCGCCGGCCATGCGCTGGTAGTTCAGCGGCAGGCGCTCCTCGACCCAGGCCACGCCGTTGGCAATGAACTGCAGGATCAGCGCCACCGCCGTGATCAGCCCGGCGATGAAACCGCCACCCGGCAAGTTGTGCCCGCGCAGGAAGATGAACACCGAAATCAGCATCGCCAGCGGCAGCAGCAGGCGCGACAGGGTCTTGAGGATCAGCGGGTGCTTAGCCCAGGCCCAGCGCCGGCCTTGCGGGTCGCAGGTCGGGTTGCGCAGGCGCAGGCCGCTGAGCATGGCGACAATGCCCACGGCGGCGATGGCCAGCACGGTGATCTCGCCCAGGGTATCGAAGCCGCGGAAGTCGACCAGGATCACGTTGACCACGTTGGTCCCGCCACCACCGCTGACGCTATTGGCCAGGAAGAACTCGGCAATCCCGCTATAGGGGCGGGTCAGTACGCCGTAGGCCAGCAAGGCCACCATCACCCCGCAGCCGCCGGCCAGGGCGGCATCGCACAGGCCGCGCAGGCTGGAGCTTTCCTTCGGGGTGCGCGATGGCAGGTAGTACAGCGCCAGCACCAGCAGCACCAGGGTCACCACCTCGACCACCAATTGAGTCAGCGCCAGGTCCGGGGCGGAGAAGCGGGCAAAGGCCAGCGCCACCAGCATGCCGCCAACCCCGAGGATCAGCAGCGCTACCAGACGCTGGCGATGGAAAACGGCCGTCAACACGCCACTCGCCGCCAGCACCACCAGGCCCAGCGCGGTGATGCCATCCAGCGGCGCCAGCGCGCGCGTGCCGCCCAGTTGCGCCAGCGGCGCCAGGGCCACGGCCGTCAGCACCAGGGCACTGCCCAGCAACAGCGCCAGGTAGCGCTGCTGCGAGCCGTTTTCCAGCAAGCCGGTGAGCCCGCTGGCGAAAGCCGTGAGCCGCTGCACCTGTTGCTCGAACACCTGTTTGGCATCCACCTCCGGCAGCATGGCGTAGGCGCGAAACAGCGGCTTGCGCCCGATGTAAACGAGGATGCCACCGAGCAGAGCGATACCGCTCATCAACAGGGGCAGGTTGAAACCGTGCCAGATCGCCAGGTCGTACTCCGGCAACGCACCGCCCAGGCTGGCCTGGGAAGCCACTGCCAGCAGCGGCGCCACCGTGTAGCCCGGCAGCATACCCACCAGCAGACAGAGGAACACCAGGATCTCCACCGGCACCTTCATGTAGCGCGGTGGTTCGTGGGGCGGAAACTTGGGCAGATTGATCGGCTCGCCGTTGAAGAACACGTCGTGCACGAAACGCAGCGAATAGGCCACCGAGAACACCGCGGCGAGCACGGCCGCCGCCGGAATCACCCAGTTGAAGCTGCCCAGCAGCGCCTGCTGCAGGGCCTCGCCGAAGAACATTTCCTTGCTCAGGAAGCCGTTGAGCAGCGGCACCCCGGCCATCGCCGAAGACGCCACCATCGCCAGCACCGCCGTATGCGGCAGGTACTTCCACATGCCGTTGATGCGGCGCATGTCGCGGCTGCCGGTTTCGTGGTCGATGATCCCCGCCGCCATGAACAGCGAGGCCTTGAAGGTCGCGTGGTTGATGATGTGGAACACCGCCGCGACGTTGGACAGCTGCGAGTCGAGACCAAACAGCAGGGTGATCAGGCCCAGGTGGCTGATGGTCGAATACGCCAGCAGGCCCTTGAGATCGTGCTGGAACAGCGCCAGGCACGCGCCCAGCAGCAGGGTCGCTAGGCCGCTGAGGCTGACCAGGTAGAACCACAGGTCCGAGCCGGACAGCGCCGGATACAGGCGTGCGAGGAGAAATACCCCAGCCTTGACCATGGTTGCCGAGTGCAGATACGCCGACACCGGTGTCGGCGCCGCCATCGCGTGGGGCAACCAGAAGTGGAAGGGAAACTGCGCCGACTTGGTGAAAGCGCCGAGCAGCACCAGCACCAGCGCCACCGGATAGAGCGCGTGGGCGCGGATCAGGTCACCGCTGGCCAGTACCGTGCTCAGCTCGAAGCTGCCGACCATATGGCCGATCAGCAGGATGCCAGCCAGCAGCGCCAGGCCGCCGCCACCGGTCACCGCCAGAGCCATGCGCGCGCCCTTGCGCGCGTCGCTGCGAGCGCCCCAGAAGCCGATCAGCAGGAACGACGACAGGCTGGTCAGCTCCCAGAACGTCAGCATCAGCAGCAGGTTTTCCGACAGCACCACGCCGAGCATGGCGCCCATGAACAGCAGCAGGTAACTGAAGAAGCGGCCGATCGGCTCGCGTTCGGAGAGGTAGTAGCGGGCGTAGAGGATGACCAGCAGGCCGATGCCGAGGATCAGCAAGGCAAACAGGAAACCGAGGCCATCCAGGCGCAGCGACAGGTTGAAGCCCAGTTGCGGTAGCCAAGCCTTGCTCACCACCAGCACCTCGCCGGCGAATACCCGCGGGGCCAGCCACAGCAACCCACCCAGCGCGAGCAGCGGTGCCAGCGCAGTGGCCAGGCTGCAGACCAGGCGGCCACGACGGTCGAACAGGATGGGAAGCAAAGCGCCTAGAAACGGCAATCCGACAATGAGCAGCAGCTCCATGCATCTCCCCTATCCGGGCCCTATCCGAATGGCGGATGGGGCAAATCTGTTCTTTCCTCGCGCGGCGTTGCCTCTGTCAGCGAAGGGCGTGTCTCGATTATCCATAACTATCAGAGCTAAGCCATGGATAAATTATTACATTATGCACAGGCCTTTCGCTGCAAAACCGAGGATAGATCAAATGGCGCACAGACCGTACCGCGCCACTCAGCCCTGCAGCGCCAACTCCCAACTGCGCACAGCCTCGGGCATGGCATCGAAGCTGAATGTCAGGAAAGTTGCAGGTGCCAGGGTTCGACCGCGCTGCTTGAACTTCATTTTCACCAGCACCTCTGCCGCCAGGCCAGCGCGCACATACAGGGCATGGCGAAAGTAGGCGCACTTGTCGTCGGCATAGACCAGCCGCGTCTCGACTCGTACCCGGCTAAACAGGGCAATAGGTCTCAGGAAGCGTACCTGCTGGGCAAGGTTGACGAAACCTGCGCCACTGGACAGTACGGTGAAGAAGCGGCCGACCTTGAGTAGGTAATCGAGCTGCGCCGTCTCGGCGTACTGCAGGTACTTGTCACTCTTGAGCACGCGAATTCCCGAGTCGAACAATGTGACCCAGAACCAGGTTTCGACGGTATCGGTGGCCGCCCGGCTGGCATAGCCGAACAAGCCGATCAAGAAGGCGAGGATATTGCGCAGCAGACCGGACATGGGACTCCCTGTCGAAGCCGGGCAGTCGCACCTGGCTTGCGTTACCTCGCGAAAGCCTGAACGACCCGAGGAATGAAGGCGTTCATCAATAGCGCTACCAACCTGCCAGCCGCAATACTCAAACGCGGCCTTGATGAGCAGTGATAATCCCCAGTAATCGCCCCATGGGGGACGCTCGCAGAAAAAACCCGGCAAATGCCGGGCCTTTTCATTACATCAGTGAGCGACGCGGCTGGTGCCGTCGACGGTCATGATGCGTACCCGCTCGCCAACGCGGAACACTTCGTTTTCCTGCACCTGCTGCACGTAGGCGCGCAGGGTGCCGTCGTCTTCACGCACGGTAATTTCCACGCCCTGGGTGCGGGTCAGACCTTCCTCGGTCATGGAACCGAGCAGGCCGCCGGCCACCGCACCGATCACTGCCGCCACCACCGAGCCACGACCACCACCGATGGTGCTGCCCGCCACGCCGCCGACTACCGCACCGGCACCGGCGCCGATCGGGGTCTTGGTGCCTTCGATCTTCACCGGACGCAACGATTCGATGGTGCCCAGGCGCACGGTTTGCACCTTGCGCGCCTCGTCACGGCTGTAGGAGTCGCCAGACAGATTGGAAACGCAGCCCCCGAGCAGCAGCGACGCCGAAACCAGCGAAGCAACGAGAACATTCTTGAACATGGTTGATACTCCAGACGGAAGATAAGTCATTAGAGCGTGCCGCGCGGCGACTGTCACACGGCAGCCGGGAATCTGTGGCGCCCTCTACCTATTCAAGGCGCCAGGCGCTGGCGTTGCCAGCTCCCGGCCTGCAGCAGGTAATTGAGGCGGTCATGCAGGCGGCTCGGCCGACCCTGCCAGAACTCGATGCGCTCGGGCAGCAGACGATAGCCGCCCCAGTGCGGCGGGCACTGCGGCGCCTGGTCGAGAAAACGCCGTTCGGTGTCGGCCAGCAGCCCTTCCAGCTCGCCACGGTCGGCAATCACCCGGCTCTGCGGCGAGGCCCAGGCGCCCAGGCGACTGCCCAGCGGGCGCACCTGGAAATAGGCATCCGACTCCTCGGCTGAAACTTTTTCCACCCACCCCTCGATGCGCACCTGGCGCTCCAGGGTCGGCCAGAAGAAAGTCATGGCGGCAAAGGGGCGTGCCGCCAGTTGCTCGCCCTTGGCGCTGTCGTAGTTGCTGAAGAAGGTGAAGCCGCGTTCGTCCAGGCCCTTGAGCAGCAGCACCCGGCAATGCGGACGCCCTTCGGCATCGACCGTGGCCAGGGTCATGGCGTTGGGCTCCACCGGCAGTTGCTCGGTGCTCAGCGCATCGTCGAACCATTGGCGGAACAGGGCGAAAGGCTCACCCGGCGCCTGTGCTTCGCTGAGTCCGTCGCGTGTGTAGTCACGACGCATATCGGCGAGGGTTTGGGACATGCTGTTCTCCTGCAGACTGATAGGTGCAGCTTACTCGGCCTTGGCTGCCTTGCCCTTCTCGGCGACAGCCTGAGCCAGCGGCGCGGCCGGCGGCTGATTGTACTTGGCCAGCAGCGCTATCAGAGTTTCCTGCGGAGTCAGCACCAGTTCCACGCGACGATTCAGCGCACGCCCGGCGCTGCTGTCGTTAGCCGCGCGCGGCATGTCCGAACCGACGCCCTTGAGCAGCAGGCGGCTGCGCTGCAGGCCGCTCAGGCGGAAGATCGAAGCCACCGCCTTGGCGCGGTCTTCGCTGAGTTTGCGGTTGCTCTCGACCTGGCCGACGCTGTCGGCGTGGCCCAGCACCAGCACGGCCGTGCGCGGGTCTTTTTCCAGCATCTTGGCGACCCTGGTGAACGGGCCAAGTACCGCCGGCATCAGCATGGACGGGCGATCCGGGTTGAACGAGGAGTCCACCGGCGCAGTGATCACCAGCACATTCTCGCGGCGCTCCAGCTCCATGCGCGTGCCCTGCAGGGACTCGCGCAGGCGTGGCTCGTACTCGTCGAGCCAGGCATTGGTCAGCTTGTGATCGATCTTCGGCGGCGCCGCCTTGGTCGCGGCGACCTTGTCGTCCTTGTCGGCGAAGGGCCACCAGCCGCTGTCGGTGGATTTGTCGCCGGAGCTGGAGCCCGCACAGGCGGTGAGGCTGAAGCAGAACAGCAGAGCAAGAGAGTGGGTACGCATGGTCGTCATTCCCGATACAGGGTTAAAGGCATTGGCCCAGCACGCGCGCCAGCCTCTGCGCGCGTGGGTCCATCAGAACATAAGGGCCGAGACTGTTGCAGACGAAGCCGAAGGCCACGTCACGCTCGGGATCGGCAAAGCCCACCGAGCCACCCGCTCCCGGGTGGCCGAAGGCCTTGGGCCCCAGGCCGTAGGTGGCGTTGGCCACCTCGGGCTGGTCGAGCATGCAGCCCAGACCCAGACGGGTCGGTGTCAGCAGAGTGAGGTCATCGCCACGCGAGTGTTCGCGGGCCAGTTCATTGAGCGATTCGGCCTGCAGCAGGCGGCCATCCAGCAGGCCTGCGTAGAAACCGGCTAGGCTGCGCGCATTGCCGTGACCATTCGCCGCCGGCTGCTGCATGCGCCGCCACTCGGGCTTGTTGGTACTGGTCAGGATCGACGGCGGATTGGCGAAGGCGCGGGTGCTCAGGGCCGCCGGCTCGCTCATCATGCACTTGAACAGGCGCTGCGCGGCGGCATCGCCCAGTTCGCCCTTCTTGCGGCCGATATGGGCGACACGCTCGAACTCGCTGTCGGCCAGGCCGACATGCAGATCCAGGCCCAACGGCTGGGCGATGCGCGCGACAATGGATTCGCCGGGGCCACGCCCGTCGATACGACGCAGCAACTCGCCGACCAGCCAGCCGTAGGTGATAGGCGAATAGCCATGTGCCTCACCGGGGGTCCACCAGGGCTGTTCGGCGGCCAAGGCGGCGGTCATGCGCACCCAGTCGTAGAGCGCTTCGGCCGGCAGCAGCTCGTGCAGCGCCGGCAGGCCTGCGCGGTGGCTGAGCAACTGGCGCGGCGTCACGCGCTCCTTGCCGGCCGCGGCGAACTCCGGCCAGTAACGCGCCACCGGGGCGTCCAGTTCGAGCTTGCCCTCCTCCACCAGCTGCAACGCGGCCACGGCGGCAAAGGTCTTGGTGCAGGAGAACAGATTAAGAATGGTGTCGCTGTGCCAGGCCTGCTCGCCATCCTTGTCGGCCGTACCGGCCCAGATATCGAGCACGGTCTCGCCACCGACCTGTACACACAGGGCGGCACCGCGCTCCTGCGGGTCGGCGAATAATTCGGCGAAGGCATCCTTGAGTGTTTCGAATTGCAGGTCGAAGTAACCCTGGATCTGCAAATTTGACTCCTTAGAATCCGTCCACTCGGTCATTTTCCGCAGAGCCGCAGCAATGCTGGCCCTGGCGGCGCATGGGTGGACTTGGCCCCCTAGAACTTGCCTCTCATGCGGCCGCTGCTGACAGCGGCTGCCCGGGCAAGGCTGCTATGGCCAGGCATTGTCGCAATGCCTGGCGCCATTGGGAACCGTGAAGGGACGAACAGCAGGTCGATCAGTTCTGCGGAGCCGCGGCCCCGCCAGCATCGCCCTGCGCCGGTTGCGCCACCACCTTGGCACCGGCCTTGCCCAACAGAGTGTCAGGCACCTGCAGGTTGGCCTTGCGTACCGCTTCGACGAAACCCTGCCAGGGGCGGTCGGTGATCCCGACCAGGCCCAGGTGGCCATTCTCGCCGTCCAGCAGGCGGCCGGTGGCCGGCTGGTCGAGGTACTGGAACCAGTGCACACCGACAATGCTCGACTCCTCCAGGGCCTTGGCCAGGAAGTGGGCGTAGGCCGGGCCGCGCTCCTCTTCCTTGTACACCTCGCTGACCCCGCCCCAGAACGGGCCGCGATCCCGCGAACCGAAGTGGAACTCGGTGACCAGCACCGGCTTGTCCAGCTCGCGCAGGGCAGCGAAGTTCTGCCCGGTCTGCGGCTCGGGGGTGTAGAGGTTGAAGCTCAGCACGTCGCAGTACTTGGCGCAGGCGGCGATAGCCTCCGGCGTGGCGATGGCGAAGCGACCACCGAGCAGCAGGTGGTTGGGCGCGTGCCACTTGAGCGAGTCGGCAATGGTCTTGAAATAGGTGTCGGCCAGCAGGGTCTGGAAGCTCTTCAGGTCTTCCTCGATCTGCGGGTGCTCGGCGCTGGGCAGCGGCGCCTCGAAACCCGGGTCTTCCATCAGTTCCCAGGCCCCCAGTTCGATGCCCCAGGCCTTGGACAGGCCGCTCTGGTTGCGGTACTTGTCGCGCAGCTGCTTGAGGAAGGCGCGCTTGGCCGGTACATCGGTGGTCAGGCGCAGAGTGCTGTAGGCCAGGGCGTAACGGGCTTTCGGCTCGCTACCCGGAGCGGCCCAGGCCAGCTCGTTGTCGGCGTAGAAGCCGAGCAGCCAGGGGTCTTCGCGACGATCGCGGGCAGCGATGGCGATGGCCCGCTCAGCCGCCATGGCGAAGCGCGGGTCGAAGGGGTCGGGCATGCCGCCCCACCAGTCCAGCCCGGTGCTGATGGTGGCGTAGTCACCGGAAATCGACAGCGGCCGGGTATAGGGCACGCGCTGCGCCTCGCCCAGGGTGTTGTCGCTCCAGTTGCCCAGGCTGTTGAAGCCCCAGGCCTGCAGGCGATCGAGGCTGTGCGCGGCCCAGCGCTGCTCGTCCAGGCCGGTAGCCGGACAGGGCGCTGCTGCCGGGGTAACGGCAAGAGCAACAGGAGCAGCTGGCGGGCACGGCTGGAGGTAGCTGCGCTGCAGGTTGGCGCGGTAGAAGTCGAACCAGCGGCCATGGTCGAAGGCACGTCCGCGACTGGCGCCGGTGCCGCTGCGACTGTCGCGCTTGCCGTAATAGGCGGCCAGCGGTTCGCCCTCCTTGGGCAGGCTCTTGAACAGGCTCTCGCGGCCTTCGACGTAGGTCTGGCTCTGCCAGGTACTGACCGCGTTGACCCCGAGGGAATAGAACGGGTGGCCTTCCGGCGTCACCAGGAACCAGCGGCCATCGTGTTTCTCGGTGCGGAAGAAGCCCGAAGCCTCGAAGCTCGGCCCACGCAGCCAGCCACCGAAGCGATCCTGCTCGGGACGCTTGGCCAGCCAGGTCGTGAGCTGCTTCTGTTCACGTGCAACCGACTCACGCAGTTGCTGGTCGCTGCTGATCTTTTCCGGCCACTGGCCACGGCTGTATTGGCCCCAGGCATCAATGATGCCGGTATAGGCGGCCTGCTCGGCACTGGTGGCATCCTGCACGCCGAAACGGCCGAGCAGGATGCTCTGCGCCGCGTCGGGCTGGTCCAGGGACAGGATCACGGCGCTGACCTGAGCGGCGCTCAGCTCGCCAGTGACGGTTTCCGCCAGCAGCACCCGCTGGCCATCCAGGCTGACCGGCATCGGCGGGCCGGCGCGCATGCCGCGGGCCAGTGGCGAGGTGGCAGCAAGCGGAACCAGCAGGGTCTGCGCCGGGCCGGCCGGCAAGGCGATGCGGCTGGTGAGGATCTTGCCGTCGCGGCTTTCGATCTGCACATTCAGGGTAATCGCCCAGTCCATGGCGTTCTGCAAGCGCAGACTCACGGCACCGGACTGCGACCAGTCCCAGTCACCGCTCTGCGGTGCCAGACGCAAGCTGGGGTGTTCGCCGGCATTGAAGGTGAAACGGCGCAGCACCTCGCCTTCGGCGGTGGGTTCTGCGGTGAGTTCGGGGAAACTGGCCTGGTCGGTGGCGACTTGCACCACATCGGTCGGTTTGATGAAGCTGAACAGGGTCTGCTGGCCGGCAGGGGCGGCAGTGGCCGGGGCGGCCAGCAGAAGAGCGAAAACGGTGGGCAGGGAACGGCGAATCATGTGGCGGGCACTCCGGAAGACGCCCAAGTAGACAACAGCTGGGCCGAATGATGCCAGTGCGGCAGCGGATTAAAGCTGTGCGTGCCTGGCCGCGCCATTTATACGGTCGAGCGTTTCATGCGATCCAGCCAGCGATCCGGCAGCAGGCGGTTGAGTACGCGGAACAGCTTGGCCGGCACCGTCACCGGGTAGCGGATGCGCGGCACGCGGCTATGCAGCGCCTGCAACACCACCTCGGCCACCGCCTCGGCCGGCAAGGTGTATTTGACTGCCGCGCCCTCCTTCGCCAGGCGCTCCTCCATCTGCACATAGACCGCCGCATGGGCACCGCGGCTGGTGTCGACATGCTTGCGCAGGGCCAGCAGACTATTGGCGCGAAAGCGCGCGACGATCGGCCCCGGCTCGATCAGCACCGCCTCGATGCCGCTACCGCTCAGCTCCAGGCGCAAGGTGTCGACCAGGCCTTCGATGGCGAACTTGGAGGCGTTGTAGGCACCGCGCAGGGGCAGCGCGGCATAACCGAGCACCGAGCTGTTGAACAGGATGCGCCCGTGACCCTGGCGACGCATCACCGGCAACACCGCAGCGGTCAGCTCGGCCGGGCCGAATACATTGGTCTCGAACTGCTCGCGCCAGGCGGCGCGCGGCAGATCCTCGATGGCGCCGGGCTGGCCATAGCCACCGTTGTTGAACAGGGCATCCAGGCTGCCGCCGGTCTGCGCCAGCACCTGGGCCAGGGCGCTATGGATGCTGGCCGGTTCGTTCAAGTCGAGCTGGATGGCGTTAAAGCCTTCGCTCTGCAGCTGCACCACGTCCTCGGCTTGACGCGCCGAGGCGAACACCTGCCAGCCAGCCGCACGGCAGGCCACGGCCGTAGCGTAGCCAATACCAGTCGAACAGCCGGTGATCAGGATGGAACGGGAAGCCTGGGTCATGCGGCCATCTCCTTGGCGATGGGTGAGTTGTCTTAGAACCTTTTTCTGGCCATTTCGCTATAGCTTCATGCGGGTGGCGTTTCCAGGTGCGCTGTGCGTATCCGGAGCTTTCAACGAACAGTCTGGGGCGCATCTAGATCGTTCGTGTAGGGCGGGTGCAACCCGCGAGAGATGACGCGCGGGTTGCA
>JBOFCR010000090.1:0-7208 GCA_051646165.1 Pseudomonas sp.
TAAGTCCGTCGCGTGATGAAAGAGGCCTCCTTCGGGAGGCCTTTTTTTTGGATCTGTCCCAATAGCGTGTTGCACAGGCTAAAGCTGCAGGTTGGGTTGAGGAGCAGCGCGACGAAGCCCAACGAAGCCCGCACCGAGCACGTTGGGCTTCGCTGCGCTCAACGCCAACCTACGGTGGCCTGACCTGCAGCCAACCCATACCTGCCAAACCCCATCCAACCCATGATGGGTACATTGCCTTTTCTTTGCGCCGGCACACGTCGCAACAGCCGCGCCCTTGCCAGTGGCGACGACAGATGCAAGGCTTAGTCGATTCCCACAGGAGTATTCGAATGCGCCTGCTTACCGCTTGCCTGCTCTGCGCCCTGACCCTGCCGGCCAGCGCCGAGATCTACAAGTACACCGATGCCAACGGCAACACGGTATTCACCAACCAGAAACCGGAAGGGCAGAACGCCGAAGCCGTCAGCCTGCCGCCGACCAATACCGTGGAAGCCCAGCAACCCTCTCGCCCGGCCGAATCCAGCAAGCCTGCACCCGCAACGAGCGGCTATAGCGTGCTGCAGCTGACCGACATTCCCAGCGCGGATGCCCTGCGCGCCAACAACGGCACCTTCAGCGTCGGCGTCAAACTCGAGCCGCGCCTGCAACCCGGACACAGCCTGCGCCTGCTGCTGGACGGCCAACCCTATGGCCAACCGAGCAATGTGCCACGCCTGCAAGTGGTCAACGCCGATCGCGGCGAACACAGCCTGGCCGTGGAAGTGCTCAGCGGCAACAAGTCGATCCAGCAGAGCGCCGCCGTGACCTTGACCGTGCAGCGCATCAGCACCAACAGCCCAGCACGCCCCACACCCACACCCCGCCCAGCCCCCTGACAGGAACCCCATGCGCCAACTGCTGCTCTGCCTGCTGACCTGCCTGCTGGCGTTACACGCCCATGCCGGCGTGTACACCTACATCGACCAGGACGGCAACCGCGTCTACACCGACCAGCCCCTATCGGAGAATGCCGAGCAGATCCAGCTGGCGCCCTCCAACAACATGCAGAGCAACGATGTGCCCAGGCCGCCACCCACGATGCTGGCCAACCCGCCGCAGGCTCCGTATTACCAGGTATTGCGCCTGCTGATCCCCGAGCCCGACGCGACCATCCGCGACCTGGCCGGCAACCTGATAGTTACCATTACCAGCGAGCCCAGCCTGCTGCCGGGGCATAATTTCCGCCTGATCATGGACGGCCAGCCCGTCGGCGTCGTCGGCCGCAGCCCGGTATTTCCGCTGGAGAACATCGACCGCGGCACCCATCAGCTCTCGGCGGAAATCATCGATGCCAACGGTCGTATCGTCGAGCGCACACCCAGCCAACCCTTTCATATGAAACGCACGTCCCTGGCCGAGAAACGCCGCGCCGATCCTTGCGACAAGGAAGACTATGGCGTGCGCCCGGAATGCCCACTGTCCGACAAGCCGCCAGAGCCGCGAGATATCCCGCTGATCCCCTTCATCTGATCGCCGCAGATCAATGCACCAATACAGCGCACTGATCTGCACCGATTTCTATACTCTCCCCGTTTTGGTTCACTCGAAACACCGCCGATTGCGCTGAAACGCAGCCACAACGGCTGTACTAGCGAAAAGCGCGCGTCTTTTCGGGGCTTTGGTTTGCTTCTTGCATTTTCCTGCCCATTGCCGGGACGCCTATCAGCCATGATCAACGACGCGCTGCACCGCCTACTGCTCGACAACCTGACCACCGCGACCATCCTGCTCAACGCAGAGCTGCGCCTGGAGTACATGAATCCGGCTGCGGAAATGCTGCTGGCCGTCAGCGGTCAACGCAGCCATGGCCAGTTCATCAGCGAGCTGTTCACCGAATCGCCGGAAGCGCTCAGCTCGCTGCGCCAGGCGGTGGAGCAGGCGCACCCGTTCACCAAGCGCGAAGCCATGCTCACCTCGCTGGCCGGGCAGAGCCTGACCGTCGACTACGCGGTGACGCCGATCCTCAATCGTGGCCAGACCCTGCTGCTGCTGGAAGTCCACCCTCGTGATCGCCTGCTGCGCATCACCAAGGAAGAAGCCCAGCTGTCCAAGCAGGAAACCACCAAGCTGCTGGTCCGCGGCCTGGCCCACGAGATAAAGAATCCGCTCGGCGGCATTCGCGGCGCCGCCCAGTTGCTGGCCCGCGAGTTGCCGGAAGAAAGCCTCAAGGACTACACCAACGTCATCATCGAAGAGGCCGACCGCCTGCGTAACCTGGTCGACCGCATGCTCGGCTCGAACAAGCTGCCATCGCTGGCCATGACCAACATCCACGAAGTGCTGGAGCGCGTAGGCAGCCTGATCGAGGCGGAAAGCCAGGGCAGCATCACCCTGGTGCGCGACTACGACCCGAGCATCCCGGACGTGTTGATCGACCGCGAGCAAATGATCCAGGCCGTGCTCAATATCGTGCGCAATGCCATGCAGGCGCTGGCCGCGCAGAGCGATCTGCGCCTGGGCCGCATCAGCCTGCGCACCCGTACCCTGCGCCAGTTCACCATCGGCCACACCCGCCACCGCCTGGTGGTGAAAATGGAAATCCTCGACAACGGCCCCGGCATTCCGCCCGAACTGCAGGAAACCATCTTCTATCCCATGGTCAGCGGCCGCCCCGACGGCACCGGCCTGGGCCTGGCCATCACCCAGAACATCATCAGTCAGCACCAGGGCCTGATCGAATGCGAGAGCCACCCGGGCCATACCGTGTTCTCGATCTTCCTGCCCCTGGAACAAGGAGCTTCTTAGTCATGAGCCGTAGTGAAACCGTCTGGATTGTCGATGACGACCGCTCGATCCGCTGGGTCCTGGAAAAAGCCCTGCAACAGGAAGGCATGACCACCCAGAGCTTCGACAGCGCCGACGGCGTGCTCAGCCGACTGACCCGTCAGCAGCCCGACGTGATCATTTCCGACATCCGCATGCCGGGTGCCAGTGGCCTCGAACTGCTGGCGCGCATCCGCGAGCTGTACCCGCGCCTGCCGGTGATCATCATGACTGCGCACTCCGACCTGGACAGCGCCGTGGCCTCCTACCAGGGCGGTGCCTTCGAGTACCTGCCCAAGCCGTTCGACGTCGACGAGGCCGTGTCCCTGGTCAAGCGCGCCTTCCAGCACGCCCAGGAACAGCAAGGCCTGTCCGTACCGGTCGAGCAGGCACGCACCCCGGAAATCATCGGCGAAGCACCGGCCATGCAGGAGGTGTTCCGCGCTATTGGTCGTCTGTCCCACTCCAATATCACCGTGCTGATCAACGGCGAGTCGGGTACCGGTAAAGAACTGGTGGCCCACGCCCTGCACCGCCACAGCCCGCGCGCGGCCTCGCCGTTCATCGCGCTGAACATGGCGGCGATCCCCAAGGACCTGATGGAGTCCGAGCTGTTCGGCCATGAAAAAGGCGCCTTTACCGGCGCGGCCAACCAGCGTCGCGGGCGCTTCGAGCAGGCCGACGGCGGCACCCTGTTCCTCGACGAAATCGGCGATATGCCGGCCGATACGCAAACCCGCCTGCTGCGCGTGCTGGCCGACGGCGAGTTCTACCGTGTCGGCGGTCATACCCCGGTGAAAGTCGACGTGCGCATCATCGCCGCCACCCACCAGAACCTGGAAAGCCTGGTGCAGGCCGGCAAGTTCCGCGAAGACCTGTTCCACCGCCTCAACGTGATCCGCATCCACATCCCGCGCATGTCCGATCGCCGCGAGGACATCCCCACCCTCGCCCGTCACTTCCTCGCCCGCGCCGCCCAGGAGCTGGCGGTGGAGCCCAAGCTGCTGAAGAGCGAGACCGAGGACTACCTCAAGCACCTGCCCTGGCCGGGCAACGTGCGCCAGCTGGAGAACACCTGCCGCTGGATCACCGTGATGGCCAGCGGGCGCGAAGTGCATGTCGACGACCTGCCGCCGGAGCTGCTCACCCAGCCCCAGGAAAGCGCGCCAGCGACCAACTGGGAGCAGGCCCTGCGCCAATGGGCCGACCAGTCCTTGGCGCGTGGCCAGTCCAGCCTGCTGGACAGCGCCGTGCCGACCTTCGAACGGATCATGATCGAGACGGCCCTCAAGCACACCGCCGGCCGCCGCCGCGACGCCGCCGTGCTGCTGGGCTGGGGTCGCAACACCCTGACCCGCAAGATCAAGGAGCTGGGCATGAAGGTCGACGGCGGCGATGACGACGACGGCGACGAATAAGCCGCACGCTCACCCCGCATAGAAAACGGGCCCGACAGGGCCCGTTTTTTATGGCTATTTCCCAATGGTGCGCAGACTAAAGCTGTAGGTTGGGTTGAGGAGCAGCGCGACGAAGCCCAACGAGTCCTGCGCTGGACGTGTTGGGCTTCGCTGCACTCAACGCCAACCTACGAGAGTTATCGCCGCTCCATACCTGGTAAAACCCATGCAACACATAATGGCTACACAGTTCGTAGGCTGGGTTAGCCGCGCCTGCCGTTGTCCGTGCTTACCGCGCAAGCCCGGCGCGGCGTAACCCAGCGCAGCCTGCACAAGTCCCGCTGCCGGGTTACGCCGCAGCCAATCCAGTCGCCAGGATTGAGCCTCTCGCTGGCAGTATCGTAGCCCGGACTGAAGTCCGGGCTACTGACGGCTCCAGCCTGGCGATCAACCCACGCGCCGGCACAACCTCACCAACCCGACAGGAAATGCTCCAGAGCAATGCACCCGCACCAGGCTGCTGCACTGCGGCAGTTCAGCTGGCCCGCCGCACAATGCTCTGGAAAAGTCCGCTGAAAGCGCTGCAACCCAGTATTCACAAGGCCTGCAGCCGTCGTAATAAAACTGGCACACGCCCTGCATAGACTAAAGCAATCCCAGTTTTGGGGACCTTGGTACAGGCAGGCCGGGGAATCCCCTCTTTTACAAGCCCAACAAAAAGGCCACCTTCGCAGGTGGCCTTTTTGCTTTCTAGCGGTACAGCTCGCGGCGGAAGATCAGCGGCGTAGCCCCCTTGTAGATACCAAACGTGGCCAGGCCGCGCGCGCTGCTGCGCGTCACGCCATCCCAGGCGAAGTACAGCCAGCTGGGCAGCGTCGAATAACCCGCCTGCACCGAGCCATCGTTGCCACTGCCCGGCGCGCTGAGCAGCAGGCTGCCGGCACCGCCCGATGGCGCGGTCGAGGTTGGCGTGGTCTCGCCGGCCGCCAGATTGCCCAGATAGCCATCCAGGACCGGTGCGCCGAGTACCGCCGCCGTGGTGCAGGTATCCAGCCCTTCCTTCTGGAAACTGCCGCCGGCCAGGTTCTGCCAGCTTTCCAGGGTCACCGGCAGGGTCAGGCTCTGCAGTTCCGAGCCATGGGCATTGCCGATGCGCAGACGGCCCAGGCGTACCGCACTGCCGGGCTCGTCACTGAAGTCGTAGCTGTAGGCCAGGCAACCGCTGCCGGTGCCATAGCAGACAGCCTGGCCCAGGTCGCTTTCCTTCAGACTGGTGTCGGGGAAGGTCTGGCGGATCTTCGCGGTGAAGGGGTAGTCGTCGCTGCTGGGCACGGTCGGCGCCTGATACAACAGCCTCTCGCCGGTCCAGCTGTAGGTGCGCGCGCCGTCGCCATTGTCGGCGCCGCTGACGCTCTGGATCGCCGTGCCGGTGCTGCTCAGGCGGGCGTCGAGGGCCGTCAGCCCGGTGATCGAGGTATAACCGCCGACCGCTGGTGCGGCCAGCTTCCAGAAGGCCCCGCGGTCGTAGTTGCCAGTCACCTGGCCACTGCGGTTGTAGGCGGTGACGGTCAGCGTCGGCGGCTTGCTCGTGGCAAAGCCGATGGGCTGGCCCTGGTAGCTGAAGGCGCTGCCGCAGCTGGGGGTCAGGCTGGCGCTGCCCGCCGCGCCCAGGTATGCCGGGATAAAGCGTCCGACCGGGTTGCTGCTGCCGCCAGCGACGGTTTCGCCGAAATAGCCGGCCGCCGGTGGCGTCGCGCTCAGGGTGAACACGCCGACCTCGGAGACGGCCACACTGGGGCTGGTCTGCGTACCCTGCGCATGGCTGTAGTTGGTCGGAGTGAGCACGTCGCTGGTGCCCGGCGACGGCGCCAGCACGCTGCTGCCCAGGGTGATGCCGGCCAGCTGGAAGTTGGGCGTGACCAGATTGCCGCTGCACAGCTGCGCCGCCGTGGCGGCCTCGTTGTCCGCCTCCCAGGCGACCGCGCGGATGTTCAGTGGGAAGCTGTCGCCGGCACGAATGCCGCCGGGGAACAACGCACAACTGGCATCGCTGCAGGCGGTACTGGCGCTGAGGGTACTGGCCGTCTGCAGGCACAGGCCGTAGGGCTTGCTGACGAAGCTGTCGCTGCCCTGCATCGACAGGCCGTTGTCGCCATTGGTGGTGCTGCCGGTGTAGCTGGCATTGAGCAGCATCGAGCCGGCATCGTCGTAATTGACCTGGAAGCTCGCCGCGCCGTTGGCGTCGAACGCCAGGTTGAGCGATGTCGGCGTGCTGTTGCCGGCCACTTGCACCAGCTTGGTGCCGCTGCTCGGGTTGCTGTAGCTAGAGGTGAAGGCGATCGAGCGGGTGACGCTGGCGAATCCGGGCACGCAGGCCTGGCTGCTGTCGTCCTTCTTGATCGCCCGGATGGTGGCGCTCGTACCCTTGTGCGCCAGCATGTTCGGCACATCCAGCAGGAAGCCGCTGTCGGCAAAGGTCACCGTACAACTGCCCGTGCTGCCAGCCACCACGCACACCGAGGCGTTGCTCGCCGCCGGGCTGCCGCTGATGCCCAGCGTGGCGCTGCCCGGCGTGGTCAGGCGGAAGGCCTGCGTGGAGCTGCCGCCGCTGAAGCTCACGCTGTTGCCGGCCGTCCAGCCGCTGCTGGGGCTCAGGGTCGCCGTGACGCTGCCGCTGTACAGCGAGCTGCAGCTGCTGTTCTGGCAGGCCTTGAGCGTGACGGACAGCGGGTTGCAGGTCAGCGCCGTGCTGCTGGCGAACTCCAGGCGGTAATGGTCGAGCACCGGGGTGCTGGCACAGTAAGAGGGCCGCTGTTGGGCCAGCGCGAGGATCTCGCCATTGCTCAGGGCGCCCTGATAGACGCGCAGCTCATCCAGCGCGCCGTTGAAATAGCGCCCGGAAAAACCCTGATCCTGGCCCAGCTGCAGGGGCAGGTTGTTGCTCGCCAGGCCGCCGGTGAAGGTCGCCGAGCCGGACTGCACGCCGTTGAGGTAGATGCGCTGGTC
>JBOFCR010000045.1:0-16566 GCA_051646165.1 Pseudomonas sp.
GCTCCAGTACCGCATTGGGGGGCGGTGCAGGCGCCAGCTGCAGATGTTGCCAGGGTGCTTCGCCGAGATCCGGCAGGTCCTGCTGCAGCCACTCGCTGCGGCGCTGGTAGAGCGCCTGCAGCGGCCGCAGCAAGGCCAGGCGCTCGGCCTCGGCCACGGCCAGGCGCAGCTGTTCGGCGGCGCCGTCATCCCCGGCGAGAAATAGCGCTTCGGCCAGGCTCAGGCTGCATTCGCCGGCCAGTGCGCGGTGCCCGGATTGCCGGCAGTCGCTGCGCAGGGCCTGCAGTTCGGCCACCGCCACGGCGTTTTGGCCCAGCAGCAGGCGGGTATGGGCTTCCTGGTAGCGCGCCCGCGGCAGCAGATCATAGAAGCCGGAGGGCGCCAGCAGGTGCTCGTTCTGCATGCGTTGCAGGCCCTGCTGGAAGCAGTCGAGGGCCTTGTCCAGTTCGCCCTGCTGCAACCACAGCTGGCCCTGGGCAAAGCGCAGCACTTCGCGATAGCGCACTTCCGGCACCTGCAGCCACTGCATCTGCCGCTCGGCGCGGCGCAGCAGCTGCTGGGCGTGGTCGAACTCACCGCGCATGGCGGCCAGCTCGGCCAGTGTCTGGTAGCCGAACAGCAGGTAGGCATCTTCGCTCTGCTCGGCCTCGCGCAGGCCTGCCCGCAGGGTTTCGTCGGCCTCGACCAGGGCGCCCTGGGCCGCCAGCAGGTTGCCGCGCAGCAGCAGCAGGCGAGCCAGTAGCGGCCCTTGCAGATCGCCCCGTCGCAGTTCCTGCAGCGCCTGGTCGACTTGTTCGAGGGCGCGCACCGGCTCGCCGGACATGATCAGCAACTGGGTGCGATCGACGCTCAGCAGTGCTTCGAACAGCACGCTGCCGCGCAGGCGCGACAGGCGCAGGCCTTCGTGCAGGTACTGCTGGGCGGCGCCCAGGTCGCTGTCGGCCATGGCCTGCTGGGCCAGGGTCTGGTTGCAGATGATGCGCTGCGACCAGGCCGACTCCTCCAGCGTTTCCAGGGCTTCCAGGCAGTGCTGGCGCGCACTGCGCAGGCCGCGCTGGCGCTGCAGCATGCCGGCTACCGACTGGTACTGGGCGATCAGTTGCTGCTGGCGGCGGGCAGTGGGTTGTGGCAGGAAGCGGTCGATGTCCTGCAGGCAGCTGTCGACCTCGTCGAGACGCACGCAGATGATCAGCGCCCAGGCCTGCAGCATGATCAGGCGCGGGGTGCTGCTGAACAGGCTGGCCGGCAGCTCGTCGCGCCAGTGCAGGAACTGGGCGACGCTGTGGCCGATCAGCAACTGGTCCTGGCCGTAGCGTTGCAGGTAGCTGGCCGCCACTTCCGGCTGGTCGGCCCACAGGGCGTGCTCCACCGCCTCGCGCACCTTGCCGTGCTGGGCGAACCACTGGCAGGCATGCACGTGGGCCTGGTGCGGCACCTGGCTGCCGGGCAGGTGTTTGAGCATTGTCGCCAGCGGGCGCCACAGCCGGTACCACTTGCCGCAGGCATCCAGGCCCTGGAGGAACAGCTGGCGCTGGCGCAGTTGCCCGAGCACCTCGGCGCCGCCTTCGTCTTCCAGCAGGTGGTCGCACAACGCAGCGCAGAAACTCGGCATATGGGCGAGCACATGCAGGGCGCGCAGCAGGGTATCGGGCAGGCCGGCGAGAACTTCGCGCTGCAGGTAATCGAGCAGCAGCGGGGTGCTGGCGCTCAGGCGCTGGCTGAGGTTGTGCGCATTGCCGTCGATCAGCAGCAGGCAGATGCCGGCCAGCCAGCCTTCGCTGTGCAGCAGCAACTGCTCGCGCAGTTCATCGCTGAGCACCAGCTGGCGCTGCTGCAGGAGTTGGTCCAGTTCCTCGCCGTTGAGGGCCAGGCTCTGCGCGTCGAGTTCCAGCAGGTCGCCCTGCAGCAGCAGGCGCGGCAGGTTCCAGGCCGGGCGGCGGCGCCCGCTGATCCACCAGCGCAGGGTATGCGGGGCGCGTTCCAGCAGGCGGTCGAGGCAGGCGTCGAGTTCGGCACAGGGCTGGCGCGGGTAGTCGTCGAGGATGATCCACAGCGGTTGTTCGACCCGGCCAAGCAGCTGGCTGAGTTCGGCGCAGGGGTCGCCTTCGCCGTGGGGCAGTTGCAGGGCCGCGGCCACGCGGGCGAGCAGCTCGTCCGGGCTCAGCGGGTGGCCGAGCAGGTCGAGCCAGACCAGGCGGGTATTGGGGTTGGCTTGGCGTGCGCATTCGTTGAGCAGCACGCTCTTGCCGAAGCCGGCCGGGGCGCAGATCAGGGTCAGCCGGCTGTCGCTGGCGAGCAGGCGCTGGGTCAGGCGCGGGCGGGCGATATGGCCGCCCGGCAGGCGCGGCAGAGCGCTGTCGACCGGGCGCGGGCGTGTGGGGTGCAGGGCGCGAACGTTGTCGTGCATGGTCGGGCCTCGGCTCTATTTTGTTGTCGTTGTCGGGGCGTCGAGAGATCGGTCGATCTTACCCAAATCTCGCGCGGAGCAGGTTGCCGAAATAAAAAAGGCGACCACTGGGGTCGCCTCAAGTCAGGAGCTACGTAGAGATCTCAACGCACGCCGGCGTTACGCAGGGCGGCCGGGGTGAAGTCGGCCATCGAGCTCTTGATGTCGAACTGCACGAAGCTCTTCTCTTCGTTGCTCATGCCGACGGTGATGTAGCGCCCGGCGATGATGTCGTAGAGACCCTCGAAGGCATAGGCCGGCACCTGGCGCGAGTAGTACGGCATCATCTTCGCTTCACCGACGCGCCACAGCTGGCCACGGCCGTCGTACAGGTCGGACAGGGTGATGGCCCAGGAGTCCTCGTCGACATAGAAGCGGCGTTTGGCGTAGATGTTGCGCTCGCCGGCCTTCAGCGTGGCTTCCACTACCCACACGCGGTGCAGCTCGTAGCGCGCCAGGTCCTGGTTGGTGTGGCCCGCTTTGAGGATGTCGCTGTATTTCAGCGACGGCGAGGCGATGCGGTAGTTGTTGTAGGGGATGTACAGCTCCTTCTTGCCCACCAGCTTCCAGTCGTAGCGATCCGGTGCGCCGTTGAACATGTCGAAGTTGTCCGAGGTGCGCAGGCCGTCGGCGGCGGTACCCGGGCCGTCGTAGGCTACCTGTGGAGCACGGCGCACGCGACGCTGACCGGCGTTGTAGATCCACGCCATGCGCGGTTCGGCAATCTGGTCCAGCGAGTCGTGTACCAGCAGCACGTTACCGGCCAGGCGCGACGGCGCGGTGACGCGCTGCTTGAAGAACAGCAGGGCGTTGGCCGCCTTGGCTGCCGGGACGTCGTCCATGCCGCCCGGGAACGACACTTCGTCCTGGAAGTTGACTGCGCTGTAGGTGCCGTTGGTCTGCGGCGAGGCCTGGATGTACTGGCGGCGGATGTTGCCACCGCGGTAGCGGGTGATGTGGTTCCACACCACTTCCAGGCCGTTCTGCGGGATCGGGAAGGCGTAGTAGCGGCTGTCGGTGAAGCCCTTCAGGCCGTTGCCACCCTCCATCAGCGTGGTTTTGGCCGCGCTGACCTTGATCCGTGCCTCGATGTCGGCAGGCAGGCTGGCCGAACGGTGAGTGACGAACACCGGCATCTTGTAGGTTTCAGGGTAGCGCTTGAACATCGCGATCTGGCCTTCGGACAGCTTGTCCTTGTACTGATCGAGGTTCTGCGCGGTGATGGTGAACAGCGGCTGTTCGTTGGGGAACGGGTCGCCGAGGAAACCGTTGGCGTCGATGGCCGCAGCATTGCTGGGCAGGCCACCATTCCAGGCCGGGATGCTGCCGTCGGCATTGCCGGCCTTTTCCGCGCCGATCGGCGTCAGGCTGGCGCCGAGCTTGGCCACTTCGTCCGCCGACACGGCCGCCAGCACGCTGCTGGCGAGCAGGGACAGGGTGAGCGCCGTGATCAGTTTGCTTGTTGTTTTCATAGACTGATTCTCTGTGGAGCCGGAATTAGAAGTTCAAACCGAGGCTGAGCGCGACGAAATCGCGGTCGACCAGGGTGTTGTAATCACCGTCGAAGAAGTTGGTGTAGCTGAGGCTGGCGGTGTAGGTGTTCAGGTACTCGGCATCCACGCCCAGGCTGACGGCCTTGGAGCCTTCGTTGAACACCGGGCCGTAGCCGTCCACGTCATGGGCGAAGGCGACGTTGGGCTTGAGGTTGACCCCGGCGAACACGTCGTTGTAGTCCCAGATGGCGCGTGCGCGGTAACCCCAGGAGGTGTTGGTGTAGAAGCCGTGGGTGCCGTATTCGCGCAGTGCATCGGTGTTCGATACGTCGGTGCCGTGTGGCGAGCCGTAGATCGAGTCGCGGCCGTAGGCCACCTCGTTACGGCTTTCCAGGCCGCCGATGGACGTCACGCCGACTTCGCCCACCAGGGTCAGACGCTCGGCGCCCATGACCTGATCGAAGAAGTGGGTGAAGGTGGTCTGTGCCTGGGTCACTTCCTTGCGGTTGTAGCCCTTGCTGACCAGCCCAGCGGTATCGAGGGCGCCGGCGAAGCCACCGCTGTTCAGGCCCGCGACCACGGTATTGGCCAGTTTGCCGGTCATGTCGGTGCCGTTGATGTTCAGCGGCATGTTCGGCCGGTAGCTGATTTCACCTGCCCACGCCGTGCCGGTAGGCAGGGTGGTGGAGAAGCTCAGGCCATACAGCTGGATATCTTCCGGATAGGTCAGGGCATAGCTGCCGCGCCCCAGCAGGATCGGCTTGGCCAGCGCACCACCGAGGGTGGTCAGCGCCGCCGTGATGTCCGCCTCGCTGGCATTGGTGAAGACTGCGCTCGGCGTACGGCTGTGGTAGTTCATGAAGTACGCGGCGTACTCGGTCTCGTCGCCCAGCCAGCGCAGGGCGGTACCCCACTGGCCATTGTCGCGGGCATCCTGGTCGCCGCCGCGCGGCACGATCAGACCTTCATCGGTGATCCCCACCTGGCTGAGTGCAGCCTGGGCGCCTGGGCCAAAGGCGCCAGATTTGGCAGCCTGAATCGATGCGATCGAGCTGGGGCCGAGGATGTTGTAGTTGCTGTCGCAACCATCGGCGAGGACGTCAGCACTGGCAAAGAAGGTGCCGCAGTTGTCGGCAACGGTCTGGTCCCACTCCAGCTGGTAGAAGGCCTCAGCCGACAGCTGGTCGGTGATCGACTGCGACATGTAGAACATGTTGACCGGGATCAGGCCTTCCTTGATCTCCGCGCCAGGGCGGCGGAAGGCAGCGGCGTCGACCGGGTTGATCGAGTTGATGCTGTTGCCGATGAAGGTGCTTTCGCCCCAGCTCACCACCTGTTTGCCCAGGCGTACGCTGCCTGGCAGCTCGGCGATCTCGTAGTTGTGGTAGACGAAGGCGTCGAGGATCTGCGCGCCGGAGGACTGTGCGGCCTCCTTGCGGTTGTGGTCGTCGATGTCCTTGAACAGGCGGCTCTCGTCCTTCAGCTCGAAGTCGTACCAGTACTTGCCGCGCACGAATACGCCGGTGTCGCCGTATTTCAGTTCGAGGTCGTGGATACCCTTGAAGATCTTCGAGAAGGTCTCGCCGCGCTTGAAGTTCAGGCGCCCGTCGTCACCGGTCTGGGTGAAACCGGTGCCACCGTTGGCGGCGCCGATCAGGTCCTGGTCCGGCTTGGCCGTGGACCAGCTGGAACCGACCGAGAGCGAGGAGTCGAGCTGACCCTCGATTTCCCCGATGGTGAAGTTGACGGCATATGCCGGTGCGGCAGCGCCGAGGGCGATGGCAAGGGCGAGGGCGTGTGGCTGGAAGATTCCGGGCCGTGTTGTTGTTGTCATGCGGCTCTCCGTGGATGGGGGTGGAACTGACCAGCACCCTACGCAGGGGATGACAGCCGGATAAGCGCACCAAGGGAGGATTTTTCCTGTAGCCCGAAAGTATGAATAGGCCTTTAGGGCGCACTGGTCAGGCCATCAACACGCCGATGAATGCAGTGCCATCAATGTGCCAGGTGCAGGTATGAAAAAGCCCCGCATGGCGGGGCTTCTGGCAGATGGCGACGAGGCGTTGGTTCAGGCGGTTTTCAGCTGCGCCGAAGAACCCGGTGTGTGGGGTTCCGGTGCCCATTGCTGCAGGTGCTGGAGACTAGCGCGATAGGGCTTGAGGCCCGCCCACAGCAGAACCACCGCGGCCAGCACCGCAGCGCCGGTCACTATCAGCAACGAGTAGCGTAGCGCCTGGTCGTCGGCGAACACATAGTCGGTGACCAGGGCGACGAAGGTTGGGCCCAGGCCGAGGCCGAACAGGGTGACGACGAACAGGTAGATCGCCGAGGCCTGGCCGCGCATCGAGTTGGGCATGATTTCCTGAATCGCCGCCGGCGCCACGCCAAACGGCATGCTCAGGAAGAACACCGTGGGTGCCATCAACACACTGGCCCAGAAAGCGTTACCCATCAGTGGGAACAGCAGCACCAGCGGCAGGGCGCCGATGGCGGCGTAGAGACCGACCCGCATATTGGCGTCGACCTGGCCGCGCCTGGCCAGCCAGTCGGCCAGGCGCCCGCCGAGGACTATGCCGAGGCAGCCGAAAATGGCGACCAGGCTGCCATAGACGATGCCCACCTGGCTGGCATCCCAGCCGTAGGTACGGATGTAGAAGCTGGGAATCCACGCGCCGCTGCCGTAGCCGGCCAGTGCCAGCCCGGCGAAGCCGAAGTTGTGGCACAGCACGGTGCGACGGTTGCTGCGGATATAGCGGCCGACTTCCGCCAGCGGCACGACCACCCCGGCACCCACGCCGCGGCGAGCAGGTTCGCGCACGGCCAGCATCAGCAGGGTGAACAGCACGCCGGCGGCACCCAGGATCAGAAAGATCAGCTGCCAGGGGCGCACTTCGCCAAATACCGGCAAGTGCAGGTCGCCCTGGGCCGAGGCGAACTTGATCACCAGGCCTCCGAGCAGGAAGGCGATGCCGGATCCCAGGTAGACGCCCATCGAGTAGACGCTGATGGCGGTGGCGCGGCGCTCGGCCGGGAAGCTGTCGGCGATCAGCGAGTAGGCGGCCGGCGACAGTGCTGCTTCGCCGACGCCGACGCCGATCCGGCACAGCAGAAATTGCCAGTACAGGCGGGCCATGCCGCAAGCGGCGGTGGCGGCGCTCCAGAACAGCACGCCGATGGCGATCAGGCCGCGCCGACTCCGGGTGTCGGCCAGGCGTCCGAGGGGGATGCCGCAGATGGTGTAGAACAGGGCGAAGGACAGCCCCATCAGCAGGCTCATCTGCGTGTCGCTGATCACCAGGTCGCGGCGAATGGGGGCGACCAGCAGGTTGAGAATCTGTCGGTCGATAAAGGACAGCACGTAGGCCACCATCAGGATCACCACGGTGGTCCAGGCGGACAGGCTGGAGGGGTAGCCGTTGTTATTGTTGGTCACGGGCAGGCTCCGCAGGGCGGGTTGGGAGCCTGCAGCTTAGGTCGACATAAGCGCCACTTAGTATCGCTCAAAGGTGTTATCAGTGCGCTGAATCAGGTTGATGCCCTGATGCGAATGGCCGGCCGCAAGCTGTGGGGCAGGTCGTATAACGGGCGATGAAAATGGAGTAGTGTGCGGCCTTCTTACAGGATCAGGCACTGATTATGCCGCGTTCTCCCGTCATGGAAGCTCTCCGGCCAGCTAGTTCCGACGCGCGTCTCCCTGCGCGCAGTGCCAAGCTGGCCGAGCGGGTGGCCGAGGCCATCCAGCAGGACATTGCCGCGCAGGGCTGGCCGGTGGGTGCGCTGTTCGGCACCGAAGCGCAACTGATGGAGCGCTACGCCATCAGCCGCGCCACCCTGCGCGAGGCGACCCGTCAGCTCGAGCGGCATGGCGTGGCCAGCATGCGCCGCGGCTCCAGTGGTGGTCTGGTGGTGTGCCAGCCGGCCAGTGAGTCGGCGGTGCTGGCGCTGGCCACCTACCTGGAGCTGACCGATGTCAGCTACCGCGAAGTCTACGAGGCCCGCGAGCTGATCGAATGCCAGGTTGCCGAACTGGCCGCCGAACGCCTGCAGGATGATCATATCGCTCCGGCCCGGGTACTGATTCGGCAGCTGCAGGAGCCTCCAGGCGGCGATTTCGCCATCGAGCTGCAGCTCCACGTGGCGATTCGCGAGTTCGTCTGCGCTGTGGCCAGCAACCCGGCAGTGGCGCTGATTCTGGAGGCGCTGTGCTACGTCACCATCAACAGTCGTACCTTGCAGCAGCGCGAGACGCGGCTGCAGATGCAGGCGGTGTTCGGCGAATACCGCCAGTTCAAGTTGCGCCTGCTGCAGGCGGTCCTGGCCGGCGATGGGCATGCGGCGCAGGAGAGCGTGCGCGAGCAACTGGCTTTCAGCCGGGCGCTGATCGAGCGACTGCGCGGCAGCCTGAGCCGGGGGCCGACTTCCGACGTCAGCAGCCTGGAAGCGGTGCCGGTGATCGCCATCCGCAAGCTCTACGACAAGAGCGCGCACCGCCTGGCGGTGGTTATCGCGCGCAATATCTCGGCGTCCGGGCTGCGTGCCGGCGCGCGCCTGGGTGCCGAGCCCGATCTGCAGGCCGTGCACCAGGTCAGTCGCGCCGTGCTACGCGAGGCGGTGCGTACCCTGGAGCTGCACGCCATCCTGCGTAGCCGGCGCGGCCAGAACGGCGGGCTGATCGTGGACGCGCCGGACCCCAGCTACACCATTCGCCTGTCCATCGATTACCTGCGTCACAGCCGCATGCCGCGCCATCATTGCCATTTGGTATGGAAGTCGCTGCAACTGGCGGCGGCCAGCCTGGCCGCCGAGCGCCTCGATGGCAGCGGGCACGTGCGTTTGCAGGCGCTGCTGGCGCGTCTGCGGGGCGGCGATATGGCGGATGCCCTGGCGGCCGGGCGCGAGCTTGACCTGTGCATCGCCGAACTCAGTGGCAACCGTGCCCTGGCCCTGTTGATCCATGTGCTCGTCGCCCTGGCCGACAGTTACCCCCGGCAACTGCCGAGTGCAGCGGCGCTACAGCTGGGCGCGTTGCAGCAGGGGTTGGCCGAGGCATTGCTGGAGCAGAGCGCGAGCCTGGCGCGGCGCTGCGTGCTGCGTTATTTCCAGTTTATCGAGAGCCGTCTGCAGCATGGGCGCGAGCTGGTTCTGGCCAACTAGACCACCCCGGCGGCACGTAGCGCGGCGATCTGCGCCGCCTCCAGGCCGAGCACCTCGCGCAGAATCGTCTCGCTGTGCTCGCCCAGCAGCGGCGGCGCGCTGCGGTATTGCACCGGGCTGGCGGACAGGCGCAGCGGGCTGGCCACTTGCGGCGTGCTGCCGGCCAGCGGGTGCGGCAGATCCAGGCGCAGGCCGCGAGCCAGCACTTGCGGGTCGGCGAACACCTGGGCCAGGTCGTTGACCGGGCCGCAGGGCACGCTGGCCTGCTCCAGCAGCATTACCCACTCGGCGGTGGTCTTGAACACCGTGACCTGGCGGATCAGCGGAATCAGCTCGGCGCGATGGGCCACGCGCTGGCTGTTGGTAGAAAAACGCGAGTCGTCCGCCCACTCCCGATGGCCGGCGACTTCGCAAAACTTGCGGAACTGGTTGTCGTTGCCCACGGTGAGGATCAGGTCGCCGTCGGCGGTGGGGAAATCCTGGTAGGGCACGATGTTCGGGTGGGCGTTGCCCAGGCGCCTGGGCGAGGTGCCGGTGGTCAGGTAGTTCATCGCCTGGTTGGCCAGGCAGGCCACCTGCACGTCGAGCAGGGCCATGTCGATGTGCTGGCCTTCGCCGCTCTTCTCGCGGTGAGCCAGGGCGCCGAGCACCGCCACCGTGGCGTACAGCCCGGTGAGGATGTCGGTGAGCGCCACGCCGACCTTCATCGGCCCCGCGCCATCCTCGCCATCCGGCTTGCCGGTCAGGCTCATCAGGCCGCCGAGGCCCTGGATCATGAAGTCGTAGCCGGCGCGTTTGGCGTAGGGGCCGTCCTGGCCGAAGCCGGTGATCGAGCAGTAGATCAGCCGTGGGTTGAGGGCCTTCAGGCTGGCGTAGTCGAGGCCGTAGGCGGCCAGGCCACCGACCTTGAAGTTCTCGATCAGGATGTCGGACTGGCTCGCCAGTTCGCGGGCGATGCGCTGGCCTTCGGCCTGGGTGAAGTCGAGGGTCAGCGATTGCTTGTTGCGGTTGGCGGAGAGGAAATAGGCCGCCTCCGAGGTATCCCGGCCCTCGCCATCGCGCAGGTAGGGCGGGCCCCAGTGGCGGGTGTCGTCACCGGCACCGGGGCGCTCGACCTTGATCACCTCGGCGCCGAGGTCGGCCAGGTTCTGCCCGCACCAGGGCCCGGCGAGCACGCGGGACAGGTCGAGAACACGAAGGTGGGACAGGGCGCCGGACATGGGGAATTCTCTGGGTGTGCTGGGCAAGGGGGCGGCTATGTAGGTTGGGTTGAGCTTGCGAAGCCCAGCGGTAGGCAGCTGCGTGCCCGCTGTTGGGCTTCGGCGCTGCGCGCCTCAACCCAACCTACAGCTGCGGCTTAGAAGAACGCCTGCAGGCCAGTCTGTGCGCGGCCGAGGATCAGCGCATGCACGTCGTGGGTGCCTTCGTAGGTATTCACCACTTCCAGATTGACCAGGTGGCGGGCCACGCCGAATTCGTCGCTGATGCCGTTGCCGCCCATCATGTCGCGGGCCATGCGCGCGATATCCAGGGATTTGCCGCAGCTGTTGCGCTTCATCATCGAGGTGATCTCCACCGCGGCGGTGCCCTCGTCCTTCATCCGGCCTAGGCGCAGGCAGCCTTGCAGGGCCAGGGTGATCTCGGTCTGCATGTCGGCCAGCTTCTTCTGGATCAGCTGGGTCTGCGCCAGCGGGCGGCCGAACTGGGTGCGGTCCAGGGTGTACTGGCGGGCGGTGTGCCAGCAGAACTCGGCCGCGCCCAGGGCGCCCCAGCTGATGCCGTAGCGGGCGGAGTTGAGGCAGGTGAACGGGCCTTTCAGGCCGCGCACATCGGGGAAGGCGTTCTCTTCCGGGCAGAACACGTTGTCCATGACGATCTCGCCGGTGATCGAGGCGCGCAGGCCGACCTTGCCGTGGATGGTCGGCGTGCTCAGACCTTGCCAGCCCTTTTCCAGGACGAAGCCGCGGATCTCGCCGGCGTCATCCTTGGCCCAGACCACGAACACGTCGGCGATCGGGCTGTTGGTGATCCACATCTTGGCGCCGCTCAGGCGGTAGCCGCCGTCGACCTTCTTGGCGCGGGTGATCATCGAACCCGGGTCGGAACCGTGGTTCGGCTCGGTCAGGCCGAAGCAGCCGATGTATTCGCCGCTGGCCAGTTTCGGCAGGTATTTCTGCTTGGTGGCTTCGTTGCCGAACTCGAAGATCGGCACCATCACCAGCGACGACTGCACGCTCATCATCGAGCGGTAGCCGGAGTCGACGCGTTCCACTTCGCGGGCGATCAGGCCGTAGCACACGTAGTTCAGGCCACTGCCGCCGTAGGCTTCGGGGATGGTCGCGCCGAGCAGGCCGGTTTCGCCCATCTCGCGGAAGATCGCCGGGTCGGTCTGCTCATGGCGGAAGGCTTCCAACACGCGCGGGGCCAGCTTGTCGGCGGCGAACTGCTGGGCGCTATCGCGCACCATGCGTTCCTCTTCGGTCAGTTGCTGGTCCAGCAGGAGCGGGTCGATCCAGTTGAAGCTTGCCTTGGCGGCCATGGCGAAATCCTCGAAGCGGCAGTGAAGGCCGGCGGCGCGAAAAAGCCTGGCCGGTCGATGGACAAAGACTAGGCCCGCCTGGCGCCCGGGGCAAACGAGGATTTCGCACGCTGTTGTGCAGATAACTCACTCCGAGATAGCCTTATTGGGCAATTCTGCCCTTTGCAAGTGAGGCTATGGCATAGATGCGCCGCAAGATCCCCAGCACCGCCGCCCTGGTGGCCTTCGAGTCGGCCGCCCGCCACCAGAGCTTCACCCGCGCCGCCGAGGAACTGGTGCTGACCCAGAGCGCGATCTGCCGGCAGATCGCCAGCCTTGAGGAGTTCCTCGGCCTGGAGCTGTTCCGCCGTTCGCGGCGCGGGGTCAAGCTGACCGACGCCGGCCTGGCCTACAGCCGCAAGGTGGCCGCGCAGCTGGATGCGGTGGAGCGCGACACCCTGGCGCTGATGGGTCAGCAGGGGGCGATGAGTATCGAGCTGGCGGTGGTGCCGACCTTCGGCACCCAGTGGCTGCTGCCGCGCCTGCGCGAGTTCCAGCAGCTGCACCCGGAAGTCACCGTGCACCTGACCAACCGCACCCGGCCCTTCCTGTTCGCCGACACCGGCTTCGATGCGGCTATCTATTACGGCGACGCCGAGTGGTCCGGTACCGAGGCGCACTTCCTGATGCCGGAGAGCCTGCAACCGGTGTGCAGCCCGGCCCTGCTCGATGAGCATGGAGTGCTGGAGGCCGAGGCATTGGCGGCGCTACCGCTGCTGCAGCAGACCACCCGACCCTATGCCTGGCGCCAGTGGTTCAACAGCCTGGGCCTGAATGTGCCGCGCGACATGACCGGGCCACGCTACGAGCTGTTCTCCATGCTCGCCCAGGCCGCCGCCCATGGCATGGGTGTGGCGCTGATCCCGCCGTTCCTGATCCAGCGCGAGCTGGCCGAGGGCAGCCTGGTGGCGGCCCATGCCCAGGTCAGCCACAGCAGCGACAAGGCCTATTACCTGATGATTCCCGAGCGCAAGGCCGAGTCGGCGGCGCTGCGCGCCTTTCGCGACTGGTTGCTGCAGGCGGCGCGGACCTACCGCGGTGAATAAATGGGCATAAAAAAACCGGGCGCCAGGCCCGGTTAATTTGTTGCTGCCAGTCTTATGGAGTGCCGGCGAGCTGATTGATGGTCATCCACTGATCGGTCAGCGAACGGGCATGGCGGTCTACCGTGGTCGGTGCGAAGGCGCGACCGGAGGCGCTGGCCAGGGCATTGCTGCCGCTGTTCATGTCCATCAGGGCGGCGCGCAGGAAGTTCCAGCGGGTCTTCAGCTTGGCGTTGGCTGCGCTGTTCTTCTCGTCCAGGTTGGCCATTTCCTTGTCGATTTCCGGCACCAGGGCGCGTTCGTCCTGGCCCAGGTAGTTGTCCGGCTGCTCGCGGGCGATCTCGAAGGTGCCGATATAGGCGCGGCTGAGGTATTGCACGGCGAGGTACTCGACCTTGGCCGGCAGTTCGCCTTCAGGGGTGGCGCCGGGCACGGCACGGGTCACGGTGAGCAGGGCGCGCAGCGAATCGGCCAGCTCCTGGGGATAACGCCAGGGCATGTTGTCTTCGTTGGGGCCAAAGGAAACGCCCAGGTGTAACTGGGTAACAAGTTTGGTGGTCAATCCGGGAATTTCCGAGCTGCTGCTGATGGCGCTCTCGGCGGCCTTCTCCAGATTGGCGATATCCTTTTCCAGACGGGCCTGATGGGCCTCCTGGAAGCCCTCGCCGCGCAGCAACAGCAGGCTGCTGGTGGCTCGGCAGGCAAATACCTGAACTTGCTCGGCCGGGGTCATCGGTGCCGAGAAGGCATGGGCGGAAAGGCTTGCGAAAAGCCCCATAACAAAGACAAAAAACAGACGAAACAAGGGGTTACGGTTCATGCCGTGGTGCTCCTTATTATTCTTGTGAACCGCGGGATCGCCGGCACTGGACAGCGTGCCGCGCAGTAGCAACAGCCTACTGTGCTTGTGATAGCAAGGTATGAGCCAAAAGAGTGATTTATGCCGCAAATTTGGCGGTAAAAGATCGTCACCCCAGAGCATGTGCTACGGGTGAGCGCGAGCGGCGGTCAGCCCGGCTGCCGGATGCGCTGGCAGTCGCCTGGGATCGAGGGCCGGAGGGGACGAGCGAGCAGGTCTGCGCCGCCGTTTCCCGGGCGGGAAGCGGCGACGCGGATGGCAGGGCTTACAGGGACGACTGGGCCTGCCAGACCTTGGGCTTGAAGTAGAGGGTTTCGCCACGGGCCAGGCCGGTCAGGCTGTCGTGATCCTTGACCACTTCGGCCTCGATCAGCTCGTCCTGGCCGCTGACTTTGAGGGTCACCCGGGTGATGGCGCCGAGCGGACGGATATCGCGCACTTCGGCGCTCTGGTGCTCGGCCACCGCCTGACGCGACAGCGACACCTCGTGCGGGCGGAACAGCAGGTGCTGGTCTTCGCCGATATGCAGGCGGTTGGAGTCGCCGAGGAAGTGGTAGACGAAGTCGCTGGCCGGGTTCTCGTAAACCTCGCCCGGTGCGCCGATCTGCTCGATCACACCTTTATTCATCACCACGATGCGGTCGGCCACTTCCATGGCTTCTTCCTGGTCGTGGGTGACGAACACCGAGGTCAGATGCACTTCCTCGTGCAGGCGCGCCAGCCAGCGACGCAGCTCCTTGCGCACCTTGGCGTCGAGGGCGCCGAAGGGTTCGTCGAGCAGCAGCACCTTGGGCTTCACCGCCAGGGCGCGGGCCAGGGCGATGCGCTGGCGCTGGCCGCCGGAGAGTTGCTCCGGGTAGCGGTCGGAGAGCCAGTCGAGCTGCACCATGCCGAGCAGTTCATGCACCTGCCTGGCGATTTCCGCTTCGCTCGGGCGCTCGTGCTTGGCCTTCATGCGCAGGCCGAAGGCGACGTTGTCGAACACCGTCATATGGCGGAACAGCGCGTAGTGCTGGAACACGAAGCCGACGTTGCGATCACGCACATCGTGCTGCGACACGTCTTCGCCGTGGAACACGATGTTGCCGGTGTCCGGGGTTTCCAGGCCGGCGATGATCCGCAGCAGGCTGGTCTTGCCGCAGCCGGACGGGCCGAGCAGGGCCACCAGCTCGCCGCTGTTGATATCCAGGTTGATCTCGTTGAGCGCGCGGAAAGCGCCGAAATTCTTGCTGACGTTACGGATTTCGATACTCATGAGTTACTCCTCGTCGGCATTCGATTTGAGGCGGGACAGACGCGCTTCGCTCCACTGCTTGAGCAGCAGGATGATCAGGGCCAGGGCCAGCAGCATGCTGGCCACGCTGAATGCGGCGACGTGGTTGTATTCGTTGTAGAGAATCTCGACGTGCAGCGGCAGGGTGTTGGTGTAGCCGCGGATATGCCCGGACACCACCGATACCGCACCGAACTCGCCCATGGCCCGCGCGGCGCACAACACCACGCCGTAGATCAGGCCCCATTTGATGTTGGGCAGGGTCACGTGCCAGAACATCTGCCAGCCGTTGGCGCCGAGCAGGCGAGCGGCTTCTTCTTCCTGGGTGCCTTGTTCCTGCATCAGCGGGATCAGTTCACGGGCAACGAAGGGCACGGTGACGAACACCGTCGCGAGGACGATGCCCGGCAGGGCGAAGATGATCTGGATGTCGCGTTCCTGCAGCCACTCGCCGAAGAAGCCCTGGGCGCCGAACAGCAGCACGTAGATTAGACCGGCGATCACCGGCGACACCGAGAACGGCAGGTCGATCAGGGTCACCAGCAGGCTCTTGCCGGTGAACTCGTACTTGCTCACGCACCAGGCCGCGGCCACGCCGAACACCAGGTTGAGCGGCACCGAGATGCCCACGGCAAGCAGGGTCAGCTTCAGCGCGCTGATAGCGTCTGGCTCGATCAATGCGCTGAAGAAGGTACCCAGGCCAAGTTTGAGCGCCTCGTGCAGCACCACCAGCAGCGGCAGCAGCAGGAAGATCGCGAAGGCCAGCCAGGCCGTGACTATCAGGGCGATGCGCCCGATTGCGTTGCCGCGGCGGGCGGCGTTGGCCACAGCGGCGGCCGACAGGGTCGTACTGGACATGGCGGCCTCCTTACGGGCGTTCGATGCGGCGCTGCAGCAGGTTGATCAGCAGCAGCAGGATGAAAGAGACCACCAGCATCAGCACGCCGATGGTGGTAGCGCCGTGGTAGTCGTACTGGTCGAGCTTGACCATGATCAGCAGCGGCAGGATCTCGGTCTTCATTGGCATATTGCCGGCTATAAAAATGACGGATCCGTACTCGCCGACGCCCCGGGCAAAGGCCAGAGCGAAGCCGGTCAGCCAGGCGGGCAGCAGCGCCGGCACCAGGATATGGCGGAACACCTGCAGCGGCTTGGCGCCCAGGCAGGCGGCAGCTTCCTCGACTTCACGCGGGATGTCGGCCAGCACCGGCTGAATGGTGCGCACCACGAAGGGCAGGGTGACGAAAGTCAGCGCCAGGGTGATACCGATCGGCGTATAGGCAATCTTGAAGCCCAACCAGGTGGCGATCTGTCCGACCAGGCCAGCAGGCGCATATAGCGCGGTGAGGGCGATACCGGCGACTGCGGTGGGCAGGGCGAACGGCAGGTCGATCATGGCGTCGATCAGCTTGCGCCCGGGGAAGTCGTAGCGCACCAGCACCCAGGCCAGCAGGGTGCCGATGATGCCGTTGACGACGGCAGCGGCGAGGGCAGTGGAGAAGCTCAGTTTGAGCGCGGCGATCACGCGCGGAGCGCTGATGATGGCCCAGATCTGCTCCCAACTGAGCTGGGCGGCGTGGACGAACATGGCACCCAGGGGAATCAGCACCAACAGGCTGAGGTACACCAGGGTGTAGCCCAGCGTCAGCCCGAAGCCGGGTATGACGGGGGAAATGCGGCGTGACATTGCAAGGTCCCTTTTGGTCAGAGTGGGTAGGGC
>JBOFCR010000096.1:0-2450 GCA_051646165.1 Pseudomonas sp.
GGGCCGATGACAGTCTCGATGTCTTTGGTTTGCACGGAGTGTGCGGCATTCTCGGTGCCCTGCTGACCGGCGTCTTTGCCAGCCCGGATCTGGGCGGCACCGGGGTGTGGGACTATGTCACCAATCAGGTTGCCGAGGGCTACTCCATCCTGACGCAGGTGAAGATCCAGGCCATCGGGGTCGGTGTCACCATCCTCTGGTCCGGTGCGGTGGCGGCGATCGCCTTCAAGGTCGTCGACATGCTGGTCGGACTGCGGGTGAACGGCGATGCCGAGCGGGAAGGGCTGGATGTGACCTCCCACGGCGAGAAGGCTTACAGCATGTAATCCCGAACGTCAGACAACAAAAAACCGCCGGTTCCGGCGGTTTTTTTATAGCTCGAGAGCTGCAACACCTTAGTTCACGACGGCCACGTTGATGCTGCCATTGCCCTGGGTCATGCGAACGCGAGCGCCCGGGGTGAAGGTGGGGCTGGCTTTTTGCACCACTACTATGGCTTCGCCACTCTCTTTCTTGATCTCCAGCTCGACGCCGTCGACCTGATTCATCTTGTTGCCGACGGCGTTGCCTGCCGCCGCACCGGCGATGGCGCCGCCTGCAGCTGCGATATCGCGTCCGGTACCGCCACCTATGGTACTGCCCAGCAGACCGCCGACCACGGCGCCGCCGATGGTGCCCATCAGGGAGTTCTCATCGGCCTGGATCTTCACCGGGCGGGTGGAGATGATGGTGCCGTAGCTAACGGTCTGCACCTGTTTGGCGCGGTCTTTGGTGTAGACATCGCCGGAGTAAACGTCGCTATTGGCACAACCCGTGATGGTGGTTGCGGCCAGCAGGGCAATAAGGGTCATACGCTTCAACATGGTGGGCCTCCTGGGCTGCATGGAATTTGAACAATCCGGTTGATGAGCAGAACTCTACTCCAACCTTGTCACACATGAAATCGGCAAAATGTAACCAATTATGCGTTCTGTTACCGGTTTTGTCCTTGAATCTACGCTGTACCGGAGAGGGTTTTGACCAGCAGCAGGCGGTCTTCTCCGGGGCCAAAATAGTCGGCTACTTCCGCCTGCAATGTGTAACCGAGCCGGTAGTAGAGGCGTTGGGCCGGATTGGCGGGATCGACGGTGAGTCGCAACGTGCTGATCTGTAACGCCTGCTGGTTTAGCTCCATCTGGCGCATCATCCGCTCCGCGAGGCCAAAACCGCGCGCCTCGGGCAGCACCGCCAGCGACAGCACCCAACCTTGGGAGCGCTCCTGACCAAAGCCACCCAGCACATAACCCACCAGCTTTTCCTCGTATTCGGCCACCAGCAACAACTCGGGCCACAAATCCATCGCCTGACGAAAGAAGAAGGCGGGATAGACATCTTCGCCAAAGACTTTGGCATCGATCTGCCAGATGGCGTGCATATCGGCATGGGTGGCGGTACGTAGCAGGGGCGGGTTGTGGTGCATCAAGACTCCATCGGCAGCAAGAGGGGCGGTTAGGGCCGCTGACCCCAAGGTCAACGGCGCAAAAGAAGTCACAGGGTAGTGGTCATCCCCTGCCGGATGCAAGGGATTGGCGCTCAGGGGGGAAGGGGTCGGCTCTGGGGCAGTTTGGCAGCTTTGCGCCAGCCATCGAGCAGGTGGTAGATAGCGAGCCAGGGGTGGCGCAGCAACATGCGCGGGCCGCTCCACTTCATTACCTGCTGGATCTGTTTGCGCATCGCCGGGGCGTAGCAGTGGATATTGCAGTTGGCGCAGGTGGGTTTATGGCCGTGGCCGTAACGACAGCGATTGAGCCGCTGATGGGCGAACTCCCGCAACTGACGACAGTGGCGGCAGTGGGGATCCTGATGATGGTGCTGGCAGTAGAGGTGGATCATGGCGCTGACGGTCTTCTTCTCGCGCATGAGTCTGGGGTGGTCACTCGCCTTTTTGCTGATTGCGGCGTGTGGGCCCCTTGCTGGGCTGGCATGATGACTTTTCATGGCCGCCATTGTCCTGACCTGTTCAGCGAGGGTGTTGATACAGGTCAAAAGGGGGACAAAAAACAGGGCCCGCAGGCCCTGTGTTATCAGATGAGACTGGTCGCTTGTTCCAGCCAGGCGAGATCCTCGCCCTCGAGCAGCGGGCTCAGGCGGCGGAACACCTCGATATGGTAATCGTTGATCCAGCGAAACTCTGCCTGACTCAGCAAGCTGCGGTCGATCAGGCGAGTGTCGAACGGCACGTAGGTCAGTCGCTCGAAGCCCAGCATCGGCAGCTCGCCAACCTGTTCCAGCTCGGCCACTATCACCAGATTTTCGCAGCGGATGCCAAAACCATCTTCCCGGTAGTAGCCCGGCTCGTTGGAGAGCACCATGCCCGGTTGCAGGGCGACCATGCTCCCTTTCGGCGCGATGCGCTGAGGCCCTTCGTGGACACTCAGGAAGTGGCCGACGCCGTGACCGGTGCCGTGGTC
>JBOFCR010000108.1:0-2109 GCA_051646165.1 Pseudomonas sp.
GCTCAGGTACACGGCCACGCGGTTCCACGGCGACAGGTTGCTGCCCGAGGCATGCACCAGGCAGCTGTGGAACAGGATCATCGAGCCGGCCGGGCCGGTGGGCGAGACGATGCCACCATGCTTGCCACCTGCGCGATCCACCAACTGCCGGATCAGCGCGTCGTCCACGGTCCACAGCGGGTAGCTGGTGGTGCGCGTGTCGTGCTTGGCGTCAACGACGCCACGCCGGTGGCTGCCGGGGATGAACATCAGCGGGCCGTTGAACGGGTTCACGTCGTCCAGGAAGATGGCCACGTTCATTGCGCGCTCGGTGGGCATCAGGTCGTCGTTGAGCCAGGTGCCGTAGTCCTGGTGCCACTGCCAGACGTCGCCTTCGAAGGCCATCTTGCCGTTGATCTTGAACTGGTGCATGTACAGCGCTTCACCCAGCAGGTCCATCACCGGCTGCACCATGCGCGGGTGCCGCGCCAGCCGTGCGAAAGGCGCGCTGTACAGGTGCGCGGCGAAGTTGGTGCGCACGGCATCCGAACCCTTCTCGCGCACGTTGTAGGCCTCGCGCCGGCTGTACAGCTCGGGCACGGCGGCGTTCAGCACGCGGATCTCGTCGGCGCTGAACAGCCCCGGGAAGAACAGGTAGCCCTCGCGCTCGAACTGCTCGGTCTGTTGGTGGGTGAGTTTCAAAGTGTTGCCTTTTCGGACCTGTTTGGCCATTTGGGCAATATGTCACGAACCGGCAGCAGGTTGTTTCCGGATGTCTTCTAAGGCTTAACTTTCAATGACTTTCGCAAGTCCTTATTTTTGAAGCTATTTTTGCTGATCGATTGTGAACAAAGCCATCTAAGTACCTGATTTCATTGATTTTTTTCGCCCGCGCGTTGACCCTGTCGTTTTTGTGAGATACAGTGTCGTTTAGTGGCTCGGGGTGGAAAAAAGTGTCGGACTGGGTGTTTCGGGGAACGTCGGCGCTGGCGCTGGATGCAAAGGGGCGCATCAATGTGCCGGTGCGCCATCGTGACCCGCTCGTCGCTGCCTGCAACGGCCAACTGACCCTGACGCGCCACCCCGACGGTTACCTGCTGATCTACCCGCGGCCCACCTGGGAAGCGGTCGAGCGCGAACTGGTGGCACTGAAGACCGCCTCCGACGGCTGGCGCCGCATTTTCCTGGGCAGCGCGGTCGATGCCGAAATCGACGGTGCCGCGCGCGTGCTCATCGCCCCGGAGCTGCGTGAAGCCGCCGGCCTGAACAAGGACGTGCTGCTCATCGGCACCGGGCGGCGTCTGGAGCTGTGGGACAAGCAGCGCCACGAGGCCGTCGAGGCGCGGGTGGTGGCCGCGGGCATGACCGATGAAGTGCTGGGCCTGAGCCTGTGAACCCGGCCGCCCAGGCATGGACGCACACCACCGTCTTGCAGCACGAAGCGGTGGACGCGCTGGTGCACGCACCCGAGGGCCTGTACGTCGACGGCACCTTCGGCCGCGGCGGGCATGCGCGCGCCATCCTGTCGCGGCTGTCGCCGCAGGGTCGCTTGGTGGCTTTCGACAAGGATCCGCAGGCCATCGAACACGGCGCCGCGTTGGCTGCCGGCGATGCCCGCCTGCAGTTGCTGCATGCCAGTTTTGCCGGCATGCGCCAGGTGCTGGCCCAGCACGGCATCACGCAGGTGCAGGGCGTGCTGCTCGACCTGGGCGTGAGCTCGCCGCAGCTCGACGACCCGGCGCGCGGCTTCAGCTTTCGCTTCGATGCGCCGCTGGACATGCGCATGGACACGACCCGCGGCGAGACCGCCGCGGACTTTCTGGCCCGCGCCGATGAGCGCCAACTCGCACAGGTGATCCGCGACTATGGGGAAGAACGGTTTGCTGTACAGGTTGCAAAGGCGCTTGTGGCTCGCCGACAGGGCGGGGCTGCAGTTCGAACCACAGGCGAATTGGCCCAGGTCGTGGCTGGTGCGGTCAAGACCCGCGAGGCGGGCCAGAACCCTGCAACGCGCACATTTCAGGCTCTTCGGATTCACGTCAACGCCGAGCTTGAAGAGCTCGAGCAGGGCCTGAGCGCGGCGCTGGAACTGCTGGCCCCACTCGGACGCCTGGTCGTGATCAGCTTCCA